>DCUN01000200.1:0-1916 GCA_002327225.1 Desulfobulbaceae bacterium UBA2213 | reverse complement strand
ACCCTGACCTATGGCCGGCCCGAGCTCACCGATCTGGTTAATCCGACTCGTGATCAGAGTGATGAGCGGCTACTCTTTCTGGTAGGCTCCATTGAACAGTCCTCGGAACATCCCCTGGCCGAGGCCCTGGTGGCAGCGGCGAAGGTGAATGGAGGCGAGTTGAAGCAGCCTGAGACCTTTGAGGCCCTGGTTGGCCAGGGAGTTTCCGGCCGGGTGGATGGTCAGGAGATCCTTCTTGGCAACAGAAAGCTTCTGGAGGACAGGCATATTCCAGTGGAAGGTGTGGAAACTGAAGTTGCCACACTGTCAGGGCAGGGGAAGACGGTTCTGTTTCTCGCAATCGATGGCCGGTTTGCGGCCCTGCTGGCCATTGCCGATAAGCTCAAGCCAGAGGTGCCGGCAGCTCTGGCCCGGATGCGGAAGCTGGGCCTGCGCCTGATCATGCTCACTGGCGATCAGGAGATTACGGCCAGGGCTATTGCCGCTCAGGCTGGGATTGATGAGGTGATAGCTGAGGTCATGCCTGATAAAAAAGCGGATAAGATTGCTGAGCTGCAGCGTCAGGGGTTGCGGACGGCCATGGTTGGTGACGGCATCAATGATGCCCCGGCCCTGGCTGTCGCCGATGTGGGAATTGCCATGGGCACAGGAAACGATATCGCTATTGAATCCGGCGATATTGTCCTGATGAAAGGGAATCTGGACGGGGTAATTATTGCCTTGCGTTTATCAAGGGCGGTGATGCGAAACATCCGGCAGAATCTTTTCTGGGCCTTTGCCTATAACGTGACTGGTATCCCTGTGGCAGCAGGGCTGCTTGTTCTCTTCGGAGGACCAAGTCTGAACCCGATGATCGCCGGGGCGGCCATGGCCATGAGCTCGGTNNGGGGCTTGCATTATTCCCTTTTTTCTTCTTGACTTTTCCATCAACAGATTTATATATTAAACTGCTTTAGTGAATGGTTGTTCATTAAATTGCCACTTCAAGGTTGGGGCTGGCGTTATTTTTCATGATAAAAAATCAACAAAAGAGGGAGTCCTATGTTCTCAAAATTGGTTGCACCACATGGCGGAAAGGGTTTGGTTTGTGCATTGCTCGAAGATGGTGAGCGCGAGGCGGAGCTGAAGGTAGCTAAAGGCTTGAAGCAGATTGAGATCTCTGCCCGTACCAAAGGCGATCTCATCATGATGGGTATTGGTGGTTTCAGTCCTCTCGATGGCTTTATGACCAAGGCTGACTGGAAAGGCGTCTGCGAGAATTTTCAGATGGCAGACGGCACCTTCTGGCCCGTGCCTATCACCCTTGACGTATCTGCCGCTGATGCTGCCGGCATTAAGGAAGGCGATCACATTGCCCTGGTAAAAGATGGTGAGACCTTCGCCACCATGAAGGTTGCCGAGAAGTATGCGATGACCGACGCTGACAAGAAATGGGAATGTGAGAAGGTTTTCGTAGGCGAGGGCGAAGAGTCTGTTGGTGATAAATTCTGGGAGATCGCTCCTAAGGATCATCCAGGTGTTATCATGGTTCTGGCTCAGAAAGAGTTCAACCTTGCCGGTCCTGTAAAGGTTCTGTCTCAGGGTGAGTATCCAGTAGAGTATCCTGGCGTATTTCTGACCCCTGCCCAGACTCGTCGTATGTTTGACGAGCGTGGTTGGGCCAACGTTGCCGCCCTGCAGCTGCGTAACCCAATGCATCGTTCCCATGAGTATCTGGCCAAGATCGCCGTTGAGGTATGTGACGGTGTTCTGATCCACTCTCTCATCGGTAACCTGAAGGCTGGCGATATTCCTGCCAACGTTCGCGTCAAGGCCATTGACACCCTGATCAACGGCTATTTTGTGAAGGATAACGTCATCAACGCCGGTTATCCTCTGGATATGCGTTATGCCGGTCCTCGCGAAGGCCTGCTGCA
>DCUN01000086.1 GCA_002327225.1 Desulfobulbaceae bacterium UBA2213 | reverse complement strand
ACATGCTGATCGGTCGCGATCATGCAGGTGTTGGTGATTTCTACGGTCTGTTCGAGGCCCAGGAGATCTTTGATCGTATCCCTAAGACCGGCGATACCGACAAAGATCTGCAGTGCCGTCCAATGAAGATCGACTGGACCTTCTACTGTAAAGAGTGTGATGGTATGGCTTCTCTGCGTACCTGTCCACATGACAAAGCTTCACGTGTAATCCTTTCCGGTACCAAACTGCGTAAGGCCCTTTCTGCCGGCGAAGAGATCGTTGATCACTTTGGTCGTGAGGAAGTTCTTGTTCATCTCAAAAAATACTATGCTGGCCTGACCGAGAAGGTTGAGGTTAAAATGCAGGGTGCTGCCTCCGGCGCATCTATGTAATACGCAGTTAAGACTATTTTTTGAGTCTGTAAAAGGAGATACTGCCCTCGGGTGGTATCTCCTTTTTTTATTCCTTTTTTCCCTTAGATAATCATGAAACATACTCTCCAGGTTGGTCTTGGCGACCGCACCTACCCGATTTTTATTGAAGATGGCATTATGGCCTCTGTTGGTGTTGATCTGGCCAGGCGCAAGCTTGCCAAGCGTTTCGCTGTGATCGCCGACGACAATGTGGCCCGCCTGTACGGCAGTACCCTGATGCGCTCGCTGGGTGATGCGGGGATTGCGGCAGAGCTGCTCACCTTTCCTCAGGGCGAGGCCAGCAAGAATCTGCAGGTCTTTGGTGATCTTGCCAGCCGCCTGGCGCAGCTGGGCATTGACCGCAAGGATGGCTTGATCGCTTTGGGCGGCGGCGTTACCGGCGACCTGACCGGTTTTTTGGCGGCCTCCTATCTGCGGGGCATCCCCTTTATCCAGGTGCCTACCACGCTCCTCTCCCAGGTGGACAGTTCAGTGGGCGGCAAGACCGGAGTGGATATTCCTGAGGGAAAAAATCTGGTGGGGGCCTTTTATCAGCCCAAGGCCGTATATATCGATACGGCGGTTCTGACCACCCTGCCCCTGCAGGAGCTGCTGGGCGGACTGGCCGAGGTGATCAAATATGGGGTGATCAGGGATTTTGACTTTTTTGTTTTTCTTGAGCGCCATCTGGATCGGATCCTCTGTCTTGATCAGGAGAGTATCCAGGAGATGATTCTCACCTGTTGTCGGATTAAAGCTGAGGTGGTGGCGGAAGATGAGCGGGAGTCCGATCTTCGTCGGATCTTGAATTTTGGTCATACCATTGGACATGCCGTGGAGGCTGCCTCTGATTATTCCATTATCCATGGAATGGCCGTGGCTATCGGCATGGTTGCCGCCCTGCGACTGGCNNCCATCGGCAGCGTGGTGATCACCAATGAAGTGAGCGAGGCGCAGGTGGATGCGGTACTCTCCCGGAGGTGAGCCGGGAAAGGCGAATTCGTTTTTTCTCGCCTGACTCGCCCTCATCCCTGAATTTCTGTCTTTGTAAAAAAACATGTTTGTAAAAAAACATTGCCAATGTCGATGGCATAGCATAAACGATAACTATCGAGGCGGAGTCTAGGATCCGTTGTGGTATAATCAGTGTGTTTTAGTAAGTATTGACACAAGATGCATCGTCTGTCATTGGGTTGCATCTTTGTTTGGTTTGGTCTTCTAAAACCATGTGCAGGTCTTGGAGAGGTGTGAACTGTGAGATGGCCTATCCAATCCCGTACCCTTTTAATTTTTCCCACAAATTCTTTCTGCTTATTCCCAGGGCCTTTGCCGTCTCGGTGCGGTTGCCATCACAGTTTTCCAGGGCCCTCTTGAGACAGATCTGTTCGGCAATGGCCATGTTTTCTGCCAAATTCAAGCCAATATCCTGGTTTGCGCACTGCTGGCAGAGCTCTGTCGGCAGATCGAACGGGGTGATCTCCGGGCCATTGCTGAGGACCGTGGCGCGTTCTATCAGATTGCGAAGTTCCCGGACGTTTCCTGGGAAATCGTATGACCGGAGACAGTCCAGTGCGGCCTGACTGAGGATAAGTGTCTTGTGGTGAGAGGAGCTGAACTCTCTGAGAAAATTCTTGCACAGTTCGGAGATGTCTTCCTTGTGGGCCCGAAGGGGCGGCATGGTGATGGGGATCACCTGCAATCTGAAGAGGAGATCCTGGCGGAAGCGGCCTTCTGCCACCTCCTGCTGGAGATTCTTTGAGGTACAGGCGAGAATGCGGACATCAACGCTGATACTTTTGCTGCCTCCCACCCGTTCAAACTCACTTTCCTGAAGTACCCGCAGCAGTTTTGCCTGCAACGGCCCCGGTAGATCGCCAAGTTCATCCAGGAGCAGGGTGCCATTGTCGGCCAGCTCGAATTTTCCCTTCCGTGTCTGGTCGGCCCCGGTGAAGGAGCCGCGTTCATGGCCGAACAGCTCCGACTCCATGAGTCCTTCCGGTATGGCCGCACAGTTGATGGAAACAAAGGGTTTGTCACGCCGCGGGCTTGCCTGATGGATGGCCCTGGCTGCCAGTTCCTTTCCCGTACCTGACTCTCCGGTAATGAGGATGGTGGCATTGGTGGGGGCGGCCTGTTCAATAATGGAAAAGATCTGACGCATGGCAGGCCCGCTGCCTATCAGTCTGTTTGCCGCCACCGGACAACTCGCCTCAAGGGAGGCGCAGCGGGCCTTGACGGCCTGAATGTCGAGAAGCCTGCTGACCCGGATGATGAGGTCGTCCATGTCGAAGGGCTTCAGGATATAGTCCGCGGCCCCCTTGCGCAGGCACTCCAGGGCATCATCAATGGATCCGTAGGCCGTCATGATAAAGACATCTGTGTCCTGGCTCTGTTGTCTGATACGGTTGAGCAGGGATGTGCCGCTTAGTCCCGGCATCCGGATGTCAGAGATCACCAGATTGTACTTCTGCTTTTCAGCCATTGCGGCCGCCTTCAAACCGTCTTCCGCCTCATCCACCAGCCAGCCATACTGTTTCAGACGGTCGGAAACGGAGACGCGGATAATCTCATCATCCTCTGCAAGAAGAATGCGTGGCATAGTCTTTTCCTCTCTTATGCTGTTGGTAAGGTAACCACAAAGCGCGAACCGTATCCCGGCTGGCTCTCAACCGTAATGGTGCCACCCATGCGTTGCACCAGGGAATAGGTGACTGCCAGTCCCAGTCCGGTTCCTTCTCCAACATCCTTGGTGGTGAAAAAGGGGTCAAAGATATGGGGTAGGTGCTCAGCGGTAATTCCTGTGCCGGTGTCCTGAAAGGTGAGGGTGAGCTGCGAATCCCGGCATGTCCCGGTTACTGTCAGGGAGCCGCCGGTTTCTGTCATGGCCTGGATTCCATTGAGTCCTATGTTGACAATGATCTGCTTGAGGGCCTCAGCGTCAATGACAATGTCTCCGGGCAGATCAAGGTTGATGAGCAGCTCAATATCCTTGAGTTTGCAGGAAAGCAGTTCGAAGCATTCTCTGATCAGTCCGTCGGCATCCACCCTGCGCTGCTGCAGGGGTTCGGTCCGGCCGAAGTTCAGGAGTTGACGCATGGTCTGTTCGATCTGTCTCAGGCCCTTGTTGATCAGAGGCAGGTAGCGTTGGTGCAGCTCACGGTTCTCAGGATTCTCGCCCATAGCCTTGATACAGTTGAGCATGCCGGCCAGGGGGTTGTTCACTTCATGGGCGATACCGGCGGAGAGGATGCCGAGTGAGGCCATCTTTTCGTTAAAACAGGCCTGACTGCGGTTTTTATCCAGCTCATCTCTTGATTGATTGAGCCGCTGGCAGAGGAGATCGAAGTGGGCGCTGAGCGAGGCAATCTCGTCATGGCCAGAGGGTAGGGATTGCGGATCAGGTGTCTTGTCCGGAAAGGATCTCATCGCAGAGGAAAGTTTACTGATTCGTCCTGTAACCAAAGTGTCCAGCAGGAGAAAGAGGACGGTGGTGACCAGTAACACTGAGATGCCCCCCATAATAAACAGACTTTTTTTACTCTCTGCAATCATGCTGTCGGCCCAGGCAATGGGGATGGTAATGGAGAGGGCCCCCATGATATCGTTACCCTGATACCCCTGAGTGGAATGGCATTCAAGGCAGGACTGCTCTACAAACAGTGGGGCAACGTAGCGGACAACACGGCCGGCAGGACTGTTGAACACGGCTGCTGCCTCCAGCTCTTTCTGTTGAAAACTGATCATGGCCTGCTGCTCAAAGGTGTCGGCAGCATTAACAGGATTGACGGGGTTGAGGCTGGTGACCCGGAAGCGGCCATACCCTTCCTGTTCGGAGTAGCGGGAGAGCTCTCTGGTTACCATGGCCGGGTTGCGCATCACATACTGGTTACCGGCATTATCGGTAATAACGGGCAGGGGGAGGAAAGGGTTGGCTTCGACCCCTGCCTTTTTCAGGATAAAAAGTCCGTTGTGATCAGCCACCCATTGCCGGGTCAGACGAATATAGCGGAACAGCATGCGGGCCTGCTCCTTTGTCTGGGTGATAATGAGTTCGTCCTGGATCTGTGAAGTCCTGTAGAGCAGCAGGGCGTAGGAGAGCGAGACGATAATCCCGATGCAGAGGATGAACTTTGTCCGTAAGGTGAAGAAGAAATAGATGTTTTTTTTAATATTCAAATCATATGCCTTATCTTTGTTCTACTCGTTAAAAAGTCAGTTGGCGAGAATTGTGTATAATCTCAGTTGGTTTGATGGTGTAAAATCATAAAACTTTTTGCGAGATGCTACCTTTCGGTGACGATTTTTCCGCTTGATGATACCGAATGGTAGCGCGGCCGGATGCAGAAGTAAAAGATTTTTTTGTTTTTTTGAGGGAAACCGTCTTTTTTTTGGTGTTTTGGGGGAGTTTTGTATGCGTAAAAGAGAATTCTTCAGTCTGGTCTGGTTATTGCATTTCAATCTTATTAATGATGGACGATTCAGTGTAAGAGTTTAAAGGCATTATGCCGCAAAGGAGGTGATAGAATGAGAGAAGCGTTAGAAATGAAAAAGGAGTCGCCGGTTCGCCATGTTGAATATTATGTCACGGTATCAGTTGCTTATCCGCTCTGTCAGGAAAAGACACCATGAAAACAGGTACATTGTTAAAATACTGTTCCCTGGCGGCCTTTGTCGTTGCTATTGCCTTGTTCATTTATCTGATGAACGCGTCAAGGGCCTTGTCATATCTGTCCAAGGATCCAAAGGCCTGTATCAACTGTCATGTCATGAATACTTCGTATGCGACATGGCAGCATAGTTCTCATGCCCGGAACGTCACGTGTGTTGAGTGTCATCTTCCCACTACCGGTGTCATTGATAAATATGTGGCCAAGATGAGAGATGGCTGGAAACACTCCAGTGCCTTCACTATGAATACTTTTGCCCAACGGATTCAGATCAGTGAGGATGCAGCGGAACGGGTGCAGGCCAACTGTATCTCCTGTCATGCCACGATTACCGGAACGATCAGGGAAAACAGTGACCGCTATCATGACTTTACGGGCAAGGTGCAGATGGATAGAAAATGCTGGGAATGTCATCGGGACGTACCCCATGGCAGGGTAAGAAGTTTAACCGCGACACCATATAATCTTGGTGTAAGAGAGTTGAAATAAAAAAAGGGAGGGGCGTAATTATCATGAATAAATATAAGCTTTTGTTGGCTGGTTCGTCGGTGGCGATAGCTTCGATGCTGTTGCTGACCAATTCAATTAACACCAAGGCCGAAGAGAAAAAGACAATCAATACCAGTCCGGTGGTCAAGGAAAAAGGGGTGGAGAGCCGCAACGAGGAATGGGCGAAATATTACCCTCGAGAATATGATTCGTGGAAAAAGACCAAAGAGAGTGACAAGATTGATGATCAGCTCAAGAAGTATCCCCAGCTTGCCGTATTATGGGGCGGGTATGCCTTTTCCAAGGATTATAATGCCCCGCGAGGCCATTTTTACGCACTCCAGGATGTGACCAATACCCTGAGGACCGGCGCCCCTATTGACGCCGTAACCGGTCCTCTGCCCACGGCCTGCTGGAGCTGTAAGTCGCCTGATGTGCCGCGGATGATGGAGGAGGTGGGTGAGATGGAATACTTCACCGGCAAGTGGGCCAAGTACGGTCAGGAGATCGTCAATCCCATTGGTTGCGGCGATTGCCATGACAGCAAGACCGTCAATCTCACTTTAACCAGACCGTATCTGAAAAAGGGGCTGGAGGCCAGCGGGGTCAAACTGGCAGACACGACCCATCAGGAGATGCGCTCACTGGTCTGCGCCCAATGTCACTCCGAGTATTATTTCAAGAAGACGGAGTGGGATGATCCGGCCGGGGTCAAGAAAACGGCCATGGTTGTCACTTTCCCCTGGAAGAATGGCCTGGGAGTTGAAGAGATGGAAAAATATTATGATGATGCCGGTTTTTCTGACTGGACCCATCAGATCAGCAAGGCCCCCATGCTCAAGGCCCAGCATCCCGATTACGAGGTGTTCACCAAAGGAATTCATTTCCGCAGGGGCCTGGCCTGTGCCGATTGTCATATGCCTTATATACAGGAGGGTGCGGTCAAGTACTCTAACCATCAGATCCAAAGCCCCCTTGACAATGCCGCCAACACCTGTCTGACCTGTCATCAGGAGACTGAGGCTGAGTTCAGGGAGGTCGTCAAAATCAAGCAGGAGAAGAAGGAACAGCTGGCCAAATTTGCCATGGATAATCTTGCCAAGGCCCATCTGGAGGCCGGAGAGGCCTGGAGGGTGGGGGCGACAGAAGAGGAGATGAAGGATATCCTTCAGGATATCCGCCATGGTCAGTGGAAGTGGGATATGGCCGTTGCCGGTCATGGAAATTTCTTCCATGCCCCTGATGAGACGTTGCGATTGTTGTCGGTGGCCAACGAGCAGGCTCAGACTGCCCGCTTGAAACTGGTAAAGGTTCTGGCCAAACACGGGGCAATTGAGTATGTCGCCCCTGATTTCTCCACCAAGGAGAGTGCTCAGGTCTTGGCCGGCGTGGACATGGTCAAACTGGTGGCCGAGAAAGAGACCTTTAAGGCCACCCTGCTCCAGGAGTGGAATAAGCAGGCAGTGGAAAAGGGGTTGTTGAATATGGATTCACGGAAAGGGATGAGCGATAAATCTTCCTATTCCAAATAAGCAGACTGATTGTTCTGTAGTTTGTCTGAGCGGCCAGGCCCCTGCAGTATCTCTGCAGGGGCCTGGCCTTTTTTGTCATTGCACCTTGTGGGTCTCGGCCTCGTCGATGAAGTGGGGCATCTTGTGCGCCTCCTGTTTTCTGGCAATGATATCCTTGGCCTCTTTCTCGCTGATCTGCAGGGATTTGGCAATTTCTGCGACATTATAACAGGGCTGGCCGTCGGGCGCATAGCCTGTCGCCCTGAGTTCCGGGAAGCACTCGCTGGTGGCCGTGCCGGATGATTGCAGGAGCAGGTCACGAACCTCTTCAGGGCCAAAGAGGATCAGCCATTCAACGGCCTCGGCCCACAGTTTTGAATCAACGGTCGTGTGCTGAAGGACCTCCATCGCGGTTTCCACTGTCCATTGGTCTTTGATGTCCATTTTCTCATATCTCCTCGAGTTTTTGTCTGGAGTAAGGGTTTTAAGTGTACTATAATTCATCCTGTCAGCTCTGCAAGCCGGAAGCCGGAAGATGCCAATGGCCGGAAAATATGTGGATAGGGGAAGTGCCATGAATACCTTTGATAGCGCCATCTTTCTTGAAAATATAGAGTGGTTTGATGAGACGGGCCAGGAACTGGTGCACCGCTTGCCGGAAGAGGGGTCGGGTGAGATCAAGTGGGGGGCCCAGCTCACGGTGCGGGAAAGTCAGGCGGCAGTCCTTTTTTATCAGGGTAGGGCCTGTGATGCCTTCGGGCCCGGTCGCCATACCCTGAAAACGGGCAATCTCCCCCTGCTGACCAAGATCCTCTCGGTGCCGTGGCGCGGCAACAGTCCCCTGCGGGCCGAGGTCTATATGGTCAATATGAAACATTTCACTAACCTGAAATGGGGAACCATGAACCCGGTGGCCTTCCGGGACAGTGAACTGGGATTGATCCGTCTGCGTGCCCATGGCGTCTTCAATATCCAGATTGTCCAACCGGTCCTCTTCATCAACTCCCTGGTGGGCACCATGGGACACTTTACTGCCGAGGCCATTGCTCTCTATCTCAAGGAGGTGATTGTCTCCCGTTTTAACGATTACCTGGGCGAGGTCCTCGACACCATCCTCAACCTGCCGGGCCGCTTTGATGAGCTGTCCCTGCAGTTGCAGAAACGGCTGATCGGCGATTTCGGGCACTTCGGACTGCAGCTCAGCCATCTCTATATTACCTCGATCACCCCGCCGGAAGAGGTGCAGAAGGCCATTGATGACAAGGGCCGTCTCAATATGATTCATGATATTGATAAGTTTGTGAAGATGAAGGCGGCCATGGCCATGGAAAAGGCCGCGGAAAATCAGGGAGAGGCAGGGGCGGGGATGGGGCTCGGTCTGGGGATGATGATGCCTGCCATGTTTGCCCATGGTCTGGGTGGGGCCACAGTGCATGAACAGCAGGGCAGCGCGACCACCACGTGCTCTGAATGTCAGAATACGATCCCGGCCGATGCCCGTTTCTGTCCTTTGTGCGGACACCAGCAGCTTGTCTTGAGCCAGTGCGTCCATTGCGGGAAGAATATGGCCCTGAACGCCAAATTCTGTTCCCGCTGCGGGCGTCCTGCCACTGAACGGCCGCAGGTGGCCCTCTGTCCCTATTGCAAGGCTGAGAATCTGCCTGGCGCCATGTTCTGTAACCAGTGCGGCCAGCGTATCGATTAGTAAGGGACGCTCAAGGAATCAGCAAGAGACATGGAGCTTACCGTTCAACAGAATTGTCCTTCCTGCGGGGCGGCCATTGAAGTACATGAGGCAGAGAGGCTGGTGCAGTGTCCTTTCTGCGGGGTCCGGAATTATCGGATCAGCCGTGGTCTGTGCCGTTTTGTCCTTCCGGATAAGGCGCCGGACTCTATCCCCAGGGAGGAGATTTTTTACGCACCCTATCTCCGCTTCAAGGGCAACGTCTTCTCCTGTAAAGGGAGGGAGGTGCAGCAGCGGGTCGTTGATATCACCCATCTGGGGGTGGAGTCGACGTCCCTGCCGCCGACGCTGGGCTTGAGGCCGCAGGCCATGAAGGTCTTGCTGCTTGACCAGGAGAATGCGGGCTATTTTCTCCGTCAGTCGGTGAAGGCCATAACCATCCTGGAAAAGGCAGCGCAGCTGACGATGCTGGATTCGGAACAGAATCAGGAACCCTTTTATCATCGTGCCTATATCGGAGAGACCATCAGTTATATCTATCTGCCGCTCTATATCCATGACAATATCCTCCATGACGCGGTGACCAATAAGGGGCTGGCGAGAAGTGGTTCCACTATCGAACTGGAAAAAAAGAGGTGCCGTTTTCAACCCCAGTGGAGGCCCCATTTTCTGGCCACCCTCTGTCCCTCCTGCGGCGGAGCACTCGATGGGGAAGGGGACAGCCTCATCCTTTCCTGCCATACTTGTAACACCTCCTGGGAGGAGGCCGGAGGGAGCTTTCGCTCCATTCCCTGGCAGCGGGTTCCTGCACTGCACCGGGACGCGACCTATCTGCCCTTCTGGAAGATTGAGGTGCAGGTGACAGGGGTGGTGATGGAGAGCTTCGGTGATTTTCTGCGTCTGACCAATCAGCCTCTGGTGGTGCGGCCGGAGCATGATCGCATGCCCCTCTGCTTCTGGATTCCGGCGTTCAAGATCCGGCCCCGTATCTTCCTGAATCTGGCAAGAAGCATGACCGTGGCCCAGAGACATCTGGTGCCAGGCGAGGCCACCATGGCCGGATCTCTGCATCCGGTGACCCTTGCCCGGACCGAGGCGGTGCAGGCCTTGAAGACAGTCCTTGCGGAAGCGGCCCTGAACAAAAGGGAGCTTCTGCCCCTCCTGCCCGGGATCTCTTTTCATCCCCGGGCCACCGATCTTGTCTATCTGCCCTTTGCCTCGAGCGGGCAGGATCTGGTGCAGGAGCAGACCATGCTCTCGGTTGCTGGGGCTGTGCTTCGTGCCGGCCGTGCTCTGTGAGGTGACTTGTAAATCATGAATGATCAAGAGGAGTTGCCAATGGGCGAGCATGAAAGATTCATGAAACTGGCCCTGGCGGAGGCCGAGGCGGCCCTGGCACTGGGAGATTTTCCGGTGGGCTGTGTGCTGGTGCATAAAGGGGCGGTGATTACCTCCGGTAAGCGGGCACACTCCAGCGGCAGGGTCAACGAGCTGGACCATGCTGAGATGCTGGCCCTGCGCTCTTTTCTGGACGCGGAACTTGCCATCGCGCCCGAGGAGCTGACTCTCTATTGTACCATGGAACCCTGCCTCATGTGTTATTCCACCTTGATTCTCAATGGGATCAGAAAGATCGTCTATGCCTATGAAGATGTGATGGGCGGCGGCACCAATCTGCCCCTCACTATGCTCAGTCCCCTCTATGCCGCCCTGGAGATTCTGGTCATACCCTCGGTACTCAGGCAGGAGAGTCTGGCCCTTTTTCAGCAATTTTTCAGCAATCCGGACAACCCCTACTGGAAAGGTTCGCTCCTGGCCAACTATACCCTGGAACAGAACAGTTCCAAGTCGAGGCAGCCTTGAGCAGGCTGCATATACAAACCTGAACAAATTTTTTCTATCTTTCAGCCCTTTCCTTTTACCCTGTAAACTTTATGATCCCTTCAGCCAGAACGGTCGGCTTTATCCCCGGCGAACGAAACGTCTTTTTTCATATCCTTACGGCCTGTAACCTCTCCTGCCGCCACTGTTACATTAATCCTGAACAGCATGGCCGGATAACCCTGGAGCGGGCGACCATGGAGCGGTGGATAGAACTTTTTGCCCGTCCTGACCAGAAATCAAACATGATCTTTCTGGGCGGTGAACCCACCCTCCATCCGGATCTGGCACATGGAATTGCCAAGGCCAAGGCCTGTGGCTTTTCGGTAACCGTGGATTCCAACGGCTATCTCTTTCATGATTTACTGGAGCATACCAGTCCTGAGCTTCTTGATTATCTGAGTTTCAGTCTCGACGGCCCGGATGCGGCGGTCAATGACCCTATTCGCGGGGAGGGTGTCTTTGCGATGTGTACCGCTAATCTCCGCCATGCCGTGGCCCGCGGATTTGCCGTCAGTGTGATCTATACCGTCTCCAGTCTCAATATTGACCATCTGCCCCGGATGGTTGCCTTGCTTGGTGATCTGGGGGTGAAGCGATTTTTTATCCAGGTGATCGGGCTGCGGGGCAAACCGGCGCAGGAGGGTGGTATCATCAATCAGGAGAGGGGAAAAACGTCATGGCAGGTGAGCCCGGAACAATGGCTGCGGGTGGTGCCGGCGGTGGCGAGAGAGGCGGCAATACAGGGTATCCATGTCACCTATCCCAAGGTCTTTCTTGAGGCAGGCGAGACCTTTGAATGTGCCGGTGTCGTTGCGGATAATTTTTTCATCTTTCCCAATGGCCGGGTTTATCGCTGTCCCCTGTGCGAGGATTATCCCCTCCATGCCTGGCGTATTGAAAATGATACCTTAATGCATAATGAGGGTCTGATGGAAGAGAGATTCTTTGCCTTGAATATTGCTGAAGGGTGTGTAATGAACAAGCTGCTCCAGCCTGATACTATTCATTATGATGCTACCGGCAGGCCGGAACACCGGATATCCTGCTGCCTGTTAAAGCAGGAGGTGAGACCCGTTGTACTATGAAATGTAAGAATGGTATCTCCTTGTAAAATCGTGGCGCGAGAACGTCTCTGCTGAAAGAAAAGGCCTTTTGCGTACCTGGCAGTTTCCGCTCTTTTTTGTGTCATCGCTTGTCTGGTTTGATTGTAATTCTATAATGCTCTAACGGATATGAAAGGATGTTGACTTCCAAATTATTGTTGAGTAATAATTATTCTTTTCAAATATTAAGGGGTATTCAGGTTGAGATGAAAGACAATCCATTCTCTTTCGTCTCATTTTTTCTTGTGTGATATTCTTCCGTGAATGTATTTATGGACAAGCTGGGGAAAGCGCTCCTTACTAATGTTTCATTAATGAAGTCCCGCGTGACTAGACATGCTGTCTACGGGGTTTGTATTGCTTTCAGTGCCATTGTCCTGGCCACTTTATTGTCTGCTCAATATCAACATGGTGGTATCAATTTTGCTACTATCGTAGCAGCCCAAAAAGGTAATTTTACGTTGTGGATTCTTGATGGGATGCCGTTCATTTTCGCTTTCTGGGGGCAATATGTCAGTTCCTCAATGGCCCTGCAGGCAAGCACTATGGTGCTCGACCAGACCAACGACCTGCGGAACCAGACGGTAGCACTCGAATACCAGGTTATGTATGATGCCACCCACGATTCACTTACGGGCCTCCCTAACAGGGTTCTTCTCCTGGATCGACTCGACCAGGCTGTCCATGCTGCCTTTCGGGAAAAGCAAAGCCTTGCCTTTATTATACTTGATCTTGACCACTTCAAAGATATTAATGACACGCTTGGTCATCATAGCGGGGATCAGGTTTTAAAACATGTCGCACTCCGTTTGGAGGGTGTGATGCGGGAATCAGACACACTGGCCCGTCTCGGGGGTGACGAATTTGCCATTATGCTTCCCTTGGTCAAAGAAAGGAAGGGTGTCCAGGTCTTTATTGAAAAAATTCAGAACGCTTTTCTCTCTCCCTTTATTGTTGGTGGTTTACATTTAGATGTAAAGGCCAGTATCGGCATTGCCATCTGTCCGGAGCATGGAAAAGATGTCGACACGATTATGCAGCGGGCTGATGTTGCCATGTATGTTGCCAAACAGAACAATGACGGTTTTGTAATTTATTCCCCAGAGCTTGATAAACACAATCCGAAGCGTTTGACCCTGATGGGCGAATTACGTCAGGCTATTGTTAATGGTGATCTTGTTCTTCATTACCAGCCAAAAATAAATACTATTGACAGCAGCACAAGCGGTGTCGAGGCACTGGTGCGCTGGCAGCATGAAGAGTACGGGCTTATCCCGCCTGCCGATTTTATTTCGTTAGCGGAGCGAACAGGCCTGATCAAACAGATTTTTTTATGGGTTGTAAGAACAGCCCTGACACAGGCCGAACAATGGCACAAGGATCAAATCAAAATAAGTATTGCCGTTAATCTGAGTCCTTCAACGCTCCTTGACATCGATCTGCCGGATATAATTACCGGTCTGCTTGCATCAAGTAATGTTCCCGCCTGCTATCTCACCTTTGAAATCACCGAGGGCTCTCTTATCAAAGATCCTGTACGGGCCCTGGAAAACCTTGTCCGCCTGGCAAAAATGGGTATCAATATCTCGATTGACGATTATGGCACTGGTTATTCTTCGTTGGCCTATCTCAAGAAGATGCCGATCACTGAATTAAAGATTGATCAATCTTTTGTCCAGGATATGTTGAAAAATGAAAACGATGCGGTGATTGTCCGTTCGACCATTGATCTTGCTCATAATATGGGAATTAAGGTTGTTGCCGAAGGTGTAGAAGAAAAAGAAACAGCTGCTCAACTGAAGTTACTTGGCTGTGACATGATACAGGGTTTTTATTACAGTAAGCCGCTTAGTGGCAAAGAATTAGGCGACTGGATGATCTCTCGTCCCCTTGAAGGGAGTGACAAAGAGGAATCAGTGTGATGTGAAAAATGATATCACACCCCTTGCTGTGGCTGTCAAAATGATACTTGACGAAAGGGAAATGTCAAACTGTATAACAAGTTGTGCATTTATGATACGCGTTGTTGTTGTTTATTTTGAGTTGTCTTGGACTCATCTCCTGAAGCTGTGAGATTGTAATTTCCTGTTTCGCTCTGGCGGCTTCATTGTCCGGCAGACCTCCCTGTTCATGGGCCTTTGGGCGCCATGTCTATACCGCGACATTATTTCATTCTGACTCCGAAGAGAGCAGTGAGAAAGATCCCAGCCTCGTAAAGGCCAAAGAGGGGGATTGCCAGCATGGTTGTGGCCATGAAGTCGCCGGCGGTCAGAAGGAAGGCAAGGGCTACGATGGCTGCGTAAAAAAAGAGTCTTTTCTTACGGAAGTAGACAGCCTGGACAAACCCTGCCTTGCCGGCCATGACCATGAGAAAGGGGATTTCGAAAGAGAGTCCGAAGGCCAGCATGGTGCGGGCCACAAAGGTAAGGTAGTCTCCGAACCTGGGGAGGGGTTCCAGGTTCGGGCTGGCATAACTCATGAAGTAGTGGAGCATTTTCGGCAGGACGGCCAGAAGGGCAAAGGCTGCCCCGGCCGCGAACAGGAGAGTGGCCCAGAAGACAACCGTGGTGGTGAATTTCTTTTCACTGCTCTTGAGTCCCGGGGCGATAAACATCCAGATTTGATAGAGGATGACTGGAAAACTTGTCACAAGGCCAACAAGCAGTGAAAGCTTGATGTAAGCGAGAAACGCTTCCGGCAGGTTGGTGTAAACCAGTTTGTTTATCAGGGGGCTGGCTTGAAAAAGCGGGGCCAGAAAGATCCTGACAATATGTTCAGAAAGGGTGTAGGCGATAGCCGTGCAGCCGATAATGGTCAGGAAGACTTTGATTAATCGTCTCCGCAGTTCCTGATGGTGCGGGGCAAAGAGTTCAAGGCTTCGGGTTAGCATCATACCGGGTGGGTGCCTGGTCCTTTTTCGGAGCCTGAAGGTGCTGGCGTTTCATTGACCACGATGGGTGCCTGGTTATCGGCTGACACTGCTTTGCTGTCATCAGCCACGGTCATCTCGGCCTCTATGATGGTGTCGTCTGCTTTGTCAGGGGCCGGGTTGACCCCTTCGCCAGGGGCAAGAGTTTTCCACGGTTGGTCAGAGGATTCAAGCAGGTTGTGCTGGAGGGGGTGAGCGGCGTTGTTGAGTTCGGATTTGATGGAGTCCAGGGTGCCGTCTTCTGCCAGGTTCTTTTTGAGTGCTTCGGCAGTTTTTTTTAATTCCATCACCCCTTTTGCCACGGATCGCGCAAGATCAGGCAATTTGTCGGGTCCGACAACGATAAGGGCAAGGGCCAGGATTAAAATCATTTCAGGGAGACCGATGCCGAACATAAAAGGTACCTTGTATGGGAAATCAGGAGGGACGTAGTGTATGGATATCAATCCGTTGAGCAGTCACAAAACTATAAAAGTAAATGTACGGCATTTGCATGAGGGTGTCAATCTCTGAAGAAGAGTGCTTCCGTCGCCTGTGCATTCCGCCTTAAGGGTGGGCAATGGACCGGAGCTGCTGGTAATAGTGTTGGAAGGTGTCAGGTGAAATCTGGCTCTGCCAGTGACCGCTAATTCTGGCCAGAAGCCAGAAAATAAGAAAAGAGCTGATGATAAGCATCGGCAGCAGGAGCGGCGGGGGCACGGTCTTTATTGGCAAGGTGATCTGGAGGCATTCTTTCTGAGGGCAGACCGGGAGGCATTCCAGGCAACCGATACATTCACAGTTGCGCACGGTCTGTCTGGCGGTGATCTGGATGGATGCCGGACAGATCGCCTCACATTTTTTGCATTCAATACACAGCTTCGGGTTACGTCTAATCTGAAAAGGGCTGAAGAGAGCCAGCAGGCCAAGCAGGGCGCCATAGGGACAGAGAGAGCGGCACCACATATTTCTCATTATAAACGACAGAACCACGAGGGTGAGCATGATCGAACCGGCGAGCAGGCTGGGTTGCAGAAAGAAATGGAGCATCTTCGCATCGGAGATTATGTTGTAGGTTGAATAGTGAAAAGAGGTGAGTCCCTGCAGGGTCATTTTCCAGAGGATGAGCCAGGAGAAAAAGCCGAGCAGCAGGTATTTCAGGGAAAGCAGCGGCAAGTCGATCCAGGATGGAATATTCACCAGGGTATGCAACTTCTTGCCGATCCTTTCTGCAAGATTTGAGGCAAAGCCAACGGGACAGATCCAGCCGCAGAATCCCTTGCGTAAAAAGAGACCAATAAACAGGGCAGCCAGGAAAATGGTAAGACCGGCTGGATGGATTGTGTCATATTCTCCGGTGAGGATAAGCCGTTTCAGGCTGACCAGGGCGCCAATAGGGAGAAAGGCCTCGACTGCGGGCGGGCGCTGGGTGACGTGATCGGAAACCCTTGTCGCCCAGAGGTAAAATTGATAAAATTGCAGGCCGACAACGAGACAGAAAGAGGCAAAAAGAGCCTGGCTGGTCAGGCGAAGGCCGGCGATATTGTTGCTGCTGAAAAAAAGTTTCATAGGTATGGTGGGTGCGGGTTGGCGGGTGAAATCGAATGTGCAAAATTATATCATGAGCAGCGGGAAGATTCATTGATGTACGTCAAAGAGGTCGTTTCCTGTCTGCGCAAGATCTTTTTTGTACCGGCCCATCTTGTTGCAAAAGATTGACTTTAAGAGGTGTGTTGACTATAATATTAAGGTTGTTCTTTTGTAAAATGATATTTTGTGCTTCCCGTATTATACTTTATGTTGCTCACATCTCGAGTGACAAACAGACTCAGGAGAAGATCATGGCGAGTGTGGTGGTGGTGGGGACCCAGTGGGGTGATGAGGGGAAAGGGAAGATTGTTGATATCCTCACTCGTTATGCTGATTACATCGTCCGGTTTCAGGGCGGGAATAATGCCGGACATACCCTGGTTGTTGAAGGGAAGAAGTTTGTCTTTCATATCATCCCTTCCGGAATCCTCTATGAAAACAAGGTCTGTATGATCGGTAATGGTGTTATTATTGATCCTTCGGTACTGCTGAGAGAGATGGACGAGCTTCAGGGGAAAGGGTTGCAGGTTACCCCCAGGCGGATGATGATAAGTGAAAATGCTCATCTGATCATGCCGTATCATCAGAGTCTGGATCAGGCCAAGGAAGCTGCTCTGGCAACCGGGAAGAAGATTGGCACCACCGGCCGGGGTATTGGTCCCTGTTATATGGATAAGGTGGGTCGGGTCGGCATAAAGGCCGGAGATCTCCTTGATGACACCTTGTTTCGTGAGAGGTTGCAGGAAAATATTGAGGAAAAAAACTTCCTCTTGACCAAAAAATACAATGGTGAACCTGTTTCTTTTGAGACTGTCTATGCGGCCTTTCAGGGCTTTGCGGAAAGGCTTGTTCCTTTCATCGGCAATGTTTCGGTAGAGCTCGACCAGGCCCGCAAAGGCGGACGGAATATTCTCTTTGAAGGGGCCCAGGGGACCCAGCTCGATATCGATCATGGCACCTACCCCTTTGTTACCTCCTCCAACACTATCGCCGGCAATGCCTGTAATGGCTCGGGGTTTGGTCCGGCCCATATCGATTCAGTTATCGGTATCATGAAGGCCTATACTACCCGGGTTGGTGAAGGTCCTTTTCCCACGGAACTTTTTGATGGAGTGGGAGATGAGTTGCAGAAAAAAGGCGGAGAGTTTGGCGCCACCACTGGGCGAAAGCGTCGTTGCGGCTGGCTGGACGGAGTAGTTGCCGGCGATGCGGTACGGCTCAATGGTTTGACCGGGCTGGCTTTAACGAAACTGGACGTCCTGAGTGGCCAGCCGGTGTTGAAGATGGCCACCGAATATGAACTGGCAGGAAAGCGCTTGTCGGCCATGCCGTGTAATATCAGGCAGGCTGCCGCTGTGAAACCGGTGTATGAAGAGCTGGCCGGTTGGCAGGAGGATATTACCGGGGTGCGTGATGTCGGTGATCTTCCGGTCAAGGCCAGAGAGTATATTAAGCGTATTGAAGAGTACACCGGAGTGGAGACGATGCTTGTCTCGGTCGGTCCGGATCGCGACGAGACCATGTTGTTGAAGAATCCTTTTGAAAAATAAAAGTATATTCAGGTAGAGAATTCCTAAGGTTAGAGACCACGTGCGCGCCAAAGGCACACAATAATAGCGTAAGAGAATGAGGTTACTGTATGGCAAGAATTACCGTGGAAGATTGTCTGGAGCAGATTGGTGATGACAACCGGTTTAATCTGGTTCATCTCACTGTCGAGCGCATTAAACAGCATCGCCATGGCGAGCCTTTTCTGGTGCCGGGGAATAATAAAGAGATTGTCATGACCCTGCGGGAAATCGCCGCAGCCAAGGTAAC
The DNA here is from genome assembly GCA_002327225.1 of Desulfobulbaceae bacterium UBA2213. Lineage (GTDB taxonomy): Bacteria > Desulfobacterota > Desulfobulbia > Desulfobulbales > Desulfocapsaceae > UBA2270. The sequence goes on along the minus strand of DCUN01000086.1, from coordinate 20,582 downwards.
CTTTGGCAATATTAAGGGTCTGACGGATCGTTCCCGCAAGGAAGGTATGGATGTCACCGTTGCCGAGCAGGATGTAATAGCCTGATTTTTTTTCTTTTGTACGAGTAAGAATAATGCCAAGAGATTATTATGAGGTGCTGTCTGTAAGTCGGACCGCGAGTAGCGGCGAGATAAAAAAGGCATATCGGACACTTGCCATGAAATATCATCCAGACCGGAATCCGGATGATAAAGAGGCGGAGTCCCTTTTTAAAGAGTGCGCTGAGGCCTATGAGGTGCTCAGTGATGTTCAGAAAAGAAAGATCTACGACACCTATGGTCATGAAGGCCTGAAAAGCAGCGGCTATCAGGGGCCGGGCAATTATGAAGATGTCTTTTCGGGTTTTGGTGACCTCTTTGGTGACCTGTTTGGTCGACGGGGTGGGGCGCAACCTCGGAGAAATGGCCCGATACCAGGGAACGACCTGCGGTATGATGCTACCATTTCGTTTATGGAAGCCGTGCATGGAGTGGCCAAAGAGGTTGAGCTGACCAGACGTGATACCTGCGGGAGTTGTGAAGGCTCAGGGTGTCGTCCTGGTCACAAGAGGGAGACCTGTCCCGGTTGTCATGGGCGTGGCCAGGTCATACGTTCTCAAGGATTCTTTCAGGTCAGTTCTACCTGTCCGCAATGCCAAGGTGAGGGTGAGATTGTTTCAGACCCGTGTACGGATTGCAACGGGGCTGGGCTGGTGGACAAGAGAAAGAAGGTTTCGATCAAGATCCCTGCCGGTGTTGATCATGGCGCCAGGATGCGCCTGCGCGGTGAAGGTGAGGGCGGTCGTCGCGGCGGCCCTGCCGGTGATCTGTATGTGGTTATCCATGTCGATGAACATGAGTTTTTTAAACGGGAAGGGGAGACCATTTATTGTCGTTTTCCGGTGTCCATGGTTCAGGCCGCCCTTGGCTGTAAGGTAGAGGTGCCTACGATCCACGGTAAAAAGAATTTGAAAATCCCGGCAGGCAGTCAAGCCGGGGCCAGGTTCACCTTACGGCATGAAGGAGTTCCCAGTCTGCGGGGCAGTGGGCGCGGGGATATGGTGGTTGAACTCCAGGTCTTGACGCCTGTTAAACTGTGCGATAAACAGAAAGAACTCCTGCAGAAATTCGATGATCTGTACCGGGAGCATGGGCATCATAAAGAGCAGGAAGGTTTTTTTAGTCGACTCTTTAATGAAGTTTTAGGCAAGAAGTCCAAAGAGGAAGAGTAGCCTTTTATGAGCCAGGTGGACAGAGAATCAGGGTTTACTCATTTTGATGGCGCGGGCAATGCCAGGATGGTAGATGTCAGCGGTAAGAGTGAGACAAAGAGAGTGGCTCTGGCCGCTGGAAGTATCAATATGTCCCCCCAGGCTTACGCCCTGGTGAGGAGTGGTTCAATGGCTAAAGGTGATGTCCTTGGTGTCGCTCGACTGGCAGGGATTATGGGTGCCAAAAAGGTCGATGAGCTCATTCCTCTTGCCCATCCCTTGATGATCACCAGGACCAATATCGATTTTATATTTCATGATGAGGATTGCTCCATAGAGATACAGGCAACTGTTGGAATCTGCGGCAAGACGGGTGTGGAAATGGAGGCCCTTACGGCTGTTTCGCTGGCAGCCTTGACCGTTTATGATATGTGTAAAGCGGTTGATAAATCGATGGTGATCAGCAATATTCGTCTGTTGAAAAAATCGGGTGGTAAAAGTGGAATATTTGTTAGATAAAAACAATTATTCTGTTTTTTATTTTGTTGTTTATGAACCCTTAAAAGGGGTTATTGGATACATTGGGAGATGATGAAATGGATCAGAATGAGCTGGACAGGTTCAAGAAGCTGCTGGAGGATAAGCGTCAGGACATCCTGAACGAGGCTGAACGTACCTTGACTGAGCTGACCGGTCAGAGCGGGAATATCCCAGACCCTAATGATCGGGCAAGCGCCGAGGCCGATCGGAGTTTTGAGCTTCGTATCCGTGATCGTGAACGAAAATTGCTGCCAAAGATTGAGTCGGCTCTTGAGCGGATCAAAGACGGCAGCTTCGGAGAATGTGAAGGGTGTGGGGAAGCAATTGGTCTGAAGCGTCTTGAGGCCAGGCCAGTGACTTCTTTGTGTATTGACTGCAAAACTCTTCAGGAAAAGAATGAGAAAGGGCATGGAATAGAATAACCATGCCTGAGTTACGAAAAGATCCTGTACTGGGCCGTTGGATTATTATTGCCCAGGAACGTGCCAAGCGTCCCACTGATTTTGTCGTCGCTGAGGCGCCTACCACAGGTGGCTTTTGTCCTCTTTGTCCGGGCAATGAGAACACGACTCCCCCTGAGGTACTCGCCTACGGTCGACCGTATGGGGCGCCTGCTAATTCCCCCGGCTGGCTGGTGCGGGTGGTTCCCAATAAATATCCAGCCCTTGTCATCGAAGGAGAACTTGACCGTCAGGGAGAAGGCCTTTACGACAAGATGAATGGTATCGGTGCGCATGAGGTGGTAATCGAGAGCCCGCGCCATGAGGATGTATTCTCGAAGATGGATCTTGCTCGTATGGTACTGGTCTTTCAGGCCTTCCGGGCCAGGATTCTGGATCTGGAGCGTGACCCTCGTTTTCGTTATGTTCTGGTCTTTAAGAATTATGGACGTCCAGCCGGGGCCTCGCTGGAGCATTCGCATTCACAGCTTGTTGCCCTGCCTATTCTGCCGCGCATGATTGTTTCGGAACTGCAAGGGACATTAGAATATTATAATTATAAAGAACGTTGTATCTATTGTGATATTATCCGGCAGGAGATCCAGCAGCAGGTTCGGGTGGTGTGCCAGAATGATTCTTTTATCACCATGACTCCTTTTGCCCCCCGTACTCCTTTCGAGATGTGGATTCTTCCCTTGAAACATGAATCCGGGTATCATACTCAGAATGATGAGCAACTCGCGGCCCTGGCGGATATTTTTTCTGAGACCCTGCGTCGGCTTGATGCCTGTATTCCGGGTGTTCCTTACAATTTTGTCTTGCATACCCAGCCCTTGCATACTGAAAACATGAAACATTTTCATTGGCATTTTGAGATCGTTCCCAAATTAACATCCATTGCCGGTTTTGAGTGGGGCTCCGGGTTTTATATTAATCCCATGCCACCTGAGGAGGCTGCACTGTATCTGCGTGAATCACTTGAAAAAGGACCACAGGAGGCAAGGCCATGAAAAAAATCTTACTGGTTGATGATGAAGAGGGTATTCAGCTTCTGTATCAGGAAGAGTTTCAGGATGAGGGGTACGAGGTGATTTCGGCCTTCACCGGAGAAGAGGCCCTGGAGAAATTCAGGTCTGATCCCCCGGACCTGGTTATTCTTGATATTCAGATGCCGGGGATGAATGGGATTGAGGTTTTGAGACAGATGAAGATGCTTGCCCCTCAGCTGCCGATTATTCTCAGTACCGCTTATCATGAATATACACAGGATCTCAGTGCCTGGGCGTCGGATGAGTTTATTGTTAAATCTCCAGACCTGCAGAATTTGAAAGAGGCGGTTCGTAAACATCTGGGATAAAAGGCTGAACATTCTCTGCCTCCATCTCTTTGTGGCCCCTTGAGTTGTTCATGAGAGAGGAACGGATTACTTATTTTTGAACGACGGCTTACCTGATTATGAAAGATATCCAGAGCGAGCTGGACCACAGACGCATCAATATCAAAAAGGTCGGAGTCAAGACCATCTCGTATCCCATAACAGTGCTGGATAAGGCGAGAAAGCGTCAGCATACGGTGGCCACCGTCAACATGTATGTGAATCTTCCCCATCGGTTCAAGGGGACGCATATGAGCCGTTTTGTCGAGATCCTCAATCGCTTTCATGGCCAGATTGACCTGGGGAGTTTTCATCATATCCTTGAGGAGATGAAAGAGCGGCTGGAGGCAGAGGCTGCCCACGTGGAGATGGCATTTACCTATTTTCTGCCTGGAAAACAGAACCCTGAGGCCTTGAATGCCTGCCGGTATGAATGTCGGATGCATGGCTCTCTTGAGAAAAGTGATGATCTTGAGTTTCAGTTTACCGTCCCTGTCTCATTACCATTGAAAGAAATGACGGTTGCTGGATTGCCAAGATCTCTTGGCCATTGGGGCCATGCGGTTGTGGCGGTCAGGTTCCGCCATTTCGTCTGGATTGAAGATATTATCACCCTGGTTGAACAGGCCATTGAACAGGTTATTGGTCAGGAGCAGGAGCAGAGCTGCCAGGATTTGCAGGGATCCTTATCTGTGGAATCACTTACCCGGCACATTGGCGTTCGTCTTGCCGATTTATCTGCTCTAAAATGGTTTTCGGTAACGGTAGAGAATCTTTTTGAAGGTTATTCTACCTCTGCCACGACTTCTTATTCTTCTTAATTATATCTTCTACATTCTATTATGGCCGATCTTCTCTTTGAAATAGGTACTGAAGAACTTCCCGCTGGTTTTATCCTTCCTGCCCTTGAACAATTTCAGCAGAATTTTATCAGGAAGGCTGAAGAGCTGCAGCTTACTTTCGGGCAGGTAAAAGTGGCAGGGACTGCCCGACGCCTGGCGTTAATAGTTCATGACCTTGTAGAGCGGCAACCTGATCGCCTTGAAGAACTCATGGGTCCTTCCACAAAGGCCGGTCTTGATGCTGATGGCGCATTCAGCAAAGCGGCCCAGGGTTTTGCCCGCTCCAAGGGCGCTCAAGCCTCCGATCTCCGGATTGTGAAGACAACAAAGGGTGAATATCTGCTGCTGGTCAGAGAGGTGGCAGGCGTACAGACCTCAGAGCTCCTGCCCGATCTTCTTCGTGGGCTTCTTGCTGAATTCTCATTTGCTAAATCAATGAAGTGGGGATCTAACAGCAACACCTTTGCCCGTCCTGTTCAATGGTTGGTCGCCCTCTATGGTGCGGAGGGTATCAACCTCTCTCTTGATGGGATTATCTCTTCACAGAGCAGTCGTGGCCATCGTTTCATGGCCCCGGCTCTTATCCAGACTCAAAGTGCTGCAAGCTACGAACAGCAACTTGAGGCCGCCCATGTCCTGGTGGATCCTGTCCGTCGTCGTCAAAGGGTACTGGAAGAGATTGAGCGGGCAGTGGCTGAGACTCCCGGTCTTTCAGGCGCTCACCTGGCTCTTGATGAGGCCCTGGTTGATACGGTCACCAATCTTGTGGAGTGTCCTTTCGGGGTCTGCGGGGCCTTTGATGAGCGTTTTCTGGAATTGCCCGATGAGGTGCTTATCACCTCCATGCGTGAGCATCAGAAATATTTTCCAGTACTTGATACGCATGGGAAGCTGCTCCCCTTTTTTGTGGCGGTAAATAATACACGGGTCACCGATATCGCCTTGACGAGAACGGGACACGAACGTGTGTTGCGGGCTCGGCTTGAAGACGCCTTGTTTTTCTTTGGCGCTGACCGGCAGAGACGGCTTGATGATCGTTTTTCCGATCTCGTCGGGATTATCTTTCAGGCAAGACTGGGAACCATGCTGGAAAAGAGTGAGCGCCTGATTAAACTGGCAGCTCTCTTGGCGGAGAAACTGGCGCCGCAATATATTGATGCCGCGCGACGGGCAGCAAGGCTGTGCAAGATTGACCTTCTGACCAATATGGTTGGGGAATTCCCTACCTTGCAGGGCGATATGGGAGCGGCCTATGCCCTGGGTGATGGAGAGAATGCAGAGGTTGCCCTGGCCATCCGTGAGCACTACCTGCCTAAGAGGGCCGGTTCAGCGCTGCCTGCTTCTACCCTTGGCGCCCTGATTGGTCTGGCTGATCGGCTTGACACACTGGTCGGCTGCTTCGGTATCGGCCAGCAACCAACCGGTACTACCGATCCTTTTGGCCTGCGCCGACTAGCCCTTGCTCTGCTGCATATTGTTGGTGACCGTGGCTATAGCCTGTCGCTTCGGGAAATGGTCTATAAAGCCCTGGCCTTGTATGGCAATAAGGTTGATGGCAGCGCTGTGACCGTTGATGCGGTTATGGCCTTTATCCAGGGACGTTTTGTCAATGATGCGGTGGCCAGCGGGATTGATCAGGAGGCGGTGGAGGCAGTGTGCTCCCTTGGCTTTGATGATGTCAATGATTGCAAGAAGAAGGTTGACGCCCTTGCTGCTATGCGTAATGATGAGTCCTTTGCTGTTCTTGCGGCAGCATTCAAGCGGATTCGTAATATCATTAAAGACCATCAGGGAGGCGAGGTTGTTTCGGCGTTTCTGGTGGAAGAGGCTGAACGAAAACTTGCGGACGTTTATAGCAATATTGCAACGATGGTGCAACCCCTGTTGGCCAGCAAAGAGTACGGCCAGGCACTTGCTGGCATGCTGGCCCTGAAGGAGCCGGTGGATCTGTTTTTCGAGTCGGTAATGGTTATGGTTGATGATGAGCAGATCCGAACTAACCGTTTGAATCTGCTGACGGCCATTTCCCAGCTTTTCCTCCAGATCGGTGATATCTCAAAGATGACGGTCTCGTAAGAAACATCTTCCGGGCGCTGAGCCTGTGTCCTCCATGTGAAGAGCATAGCATAAAAAAAGGCCGTCTTTTTCAAGACGGCCTTTTTTTATGCATGAAGCGAGAATGCTGATAAGAAGTGATTCTTCTTATTTGTGGCACTCACCACATTTGGTAGGACCAGCCTTCTTTTCAGTATGGCATCCTTTGCAGTTAACATGGGCGGCATCCTTGAAGGTTGTGACTTTGGCATTCGCCATGCCGGCAGCCTTGTTATGGCAGGATTCACACTTTTCGATCTTCATGCCCTCTGTATAGGCAACCTGCTTGCCGGCAGCGTCTTTTCCGTGATGGCATTCGCCACAGGTAAGTGTTGCCTGATGCTTGGCGTGTGGGAAGATGGCTGGTTTGGCTTTGGCAGCGGCATCAATAGTGGCCTGCAGGGTTATATCAGCAGGGCCTTTGTCGGCCATGGCGTTAGCGGTAAATCCCAGGCCCAGTGTCAGAGCAAAGGCAGCGGCGTACATTACGGTTTTTTTCATAATACTCCCCTTTTATTTTAATAATTGAACAGCGTAGGTGAATGACTATTCACTCACATAAATTTTTATAATTTATAATATATACCCGCTACCTCTTTTTTTGTCAAGAAATCAGCATTCTGATTTGATAAACACACATGTATGGAGTAAGCGGTCGTTACGCCATATTTAAAGGCTTATGGAGATCAGATATTTTTCACACAAGGCTCTTGCAAAAGGCTTACACTCTTGTGCCGTTAGTTTGCGCCATAACTGTGCAGACCTGAAAGCAGGAAATTGACGCCATAGTAGGTGAACAGTACTGATATGAAGCCGATGAGTGCCAGCCATGCAATGCGTGTGCCTCCCCAGCCTCTGGTGTAACGGGCATGCAGGGTGATGGCATAGAAGAACCAGGTGATCAGTGACCAGGTTTCTTTGGGGTCCCAACTCCAGTAAGTTCCCCAGGCAGAGTTGGCCCAGATGGCGCCGGTGATAATCCCTATAGACAGCCAGAGGAAGCCGAAGACCATGGTCTTATGGGTGATGTCATCAATAACCTTTAAGGGTGGCAGGGAACCCAGCAGGGTGGTGTCATTGGTTGACTGGCGCGTTTCACTGGTATTCTTGATCAGGTACATGATCCCCAGTGCTGCCGCTATGGCAAAGGCTGCATAGCCGATAAAGCAGGTGACAACGTGGGCGATCAGCCAGTTTGATTGCAGGGCGGGAATCAGGGGAGAGATTTCCTTGGTGATCTCTGAAGAAAAAGAGGCGTAGGCCATGGCCAGGAAGGCGAAGGGGACGGCGAATGCCCCAATGACCCTGGTCTTGAATCTCCATTCAATAATCAGATAAATAAAAATAATGGTCCAGGCAAAAAAGACCACGGATTCGTACATATTAGTAAGGGGGGCGCGGCCGATTCCCATCTGGTAGGATTCCATCCATCTAAGCCCGATGCCAGCCGTTTGAATCAGAAGAGCGATGACGGTAAAGATCGTTGCGGTGGTTTCCAGTCGCTTTGCCTTGAAGATGAAAATAGCGGCATAGAGAATGGTGGAAAAAAGGTAGGTAAATGTTGTGATACCGATAAGTTGCGAACTTTCCATGGAATTAACCCCGTTGCATGAAGTTTTAAGTATTTGTCAGGAAAAATGAAAGGTTAAAACTTAACACAGAACTGTTAAACCTTATTGATTCTCTCTGCTAGTGCCTGCAAGGTGCTCTCGAAGCCAGCCTTGTTCTTATTGGCATTTCCTGCCATCAAGATAGAGCTTGTGTTGTCTTCTTCCTCACGGATATAAAGCCAGATACGCTGATGCGACATGAAAAAGGCAACGATGAGGCCCAAAATCATCATGAAGCAACCGGTGTAAACCGTCCATACGCCAGGGTCTTTAGCAACCTGCAGGCCGGTGGCATACATCTGTTTTGCCGACACGGTATAGTTGTTTGTTGTTCGCTCCACTGTAACCTGCTCACCATCATCAAGCCAGAAAAGGGAGGGCTCGCCTTTGTCATCGGTAAACCATATCTTCATTCTGCTGATATTCTCCCCACGTCCTTCCGCGTTGATAATGCCAGAGCGAAGACCACTTTCTTTAAAGCTGTGCTGTTCTTGATATGAGACAATCGCTGTTTCGCTAACACCAGTTTTTTTATTGGTGATAGTTAACATGAACTCTTGATATGGTTGATAGCTTGATTGATAAAAAGTGATTCCCTTATGGACAAGCGGGTCATTGACCACAATGGCTTTCTCTTTGACCACTTTTCCATTTTCCAGGACGGTGAGTTGTGAGCGGTAGGACTTGGGCATCCCGTTGTCATAAAATTCAATGTTAAAGCGGTCACAACGGACTTCAAAGCCCAGGGCAACCGGGGTTTGTGTGTCAAAGGTGTAGATCTTGTCGGTGGCTCTTGTCTCAGGCAGCATGACACTGCCCTTGAAGCCAAGGGCGGAGCCGATGATTGCCCCGATAAAGATCACCAGGATTGAGGCATGCACAATGTACACGCCGGTGCGTGTCATGGCGCCTTTCTGAGCAAAAAGCAGGATGCCATTGTCCACTGTGCGTTCTTCAGCCTTCCAGCCACTGGTGTTGAGGGAGCTCTTCAGGGAGCTGGCAACAGACTCTGGAGGATTGTGCGACTGCCACTGGTGCTGCGGCGTCATTTTTTCCAGGCGATTAAGAGGGGTGTTGAGATTGTCCGCCTTGATCTGGCGCCAGACTCCAGGAAATCTGTCCAGGCTGCAGATAATGATATTAAAACAGAGCAGGCCAAGAAGAGATTGAAACCACACCGAGCTGTACATGTCTGGAGTGAAAGAGAGGATTTGAAACAGGTTGGCGGTAGCCTCTCCGTATCTCTCTATATACTGCTGAGCCGTCTCTTTCTGGGGGATAATTGTCCCGATGATCGAGGTTATGGAGAGAAGGAAAAGGGTGGAAAGGGCGAGTTTAACTGATGCGAAAAAGTCCCAGATTGAATTGTTATTTTTCATAGGATCCTGTTTGAGAAATATTATTAACTATTGTCCTGATTATCATTTCTAGGGGGTGATGACAATAAAAAAATGTTTATCTAGATATTATAAAATTATTTTGTAAATTACACGAATTAAATAAAATAGGATACTAAGAAATTTTATTTAATTCAATTTTTTAAAAACAATGCATCTCGCATCTGTATCATCTGTAATCGGGTGGTGTAAAGATATGCTCTTTATAATTGTGTGTTCGACCTTGTAACACAGGTCTTGATTTGCCATGATTTAGGGTGAAGGCGCATTCTCTTCTTTTTCTGACGGTAATCTTAAAGAAAAAATCTTGCTATTTGGATAGACAATGAGTATAAATAAAGGTTTTTAAGTCGTGGTTATTCGTTGAACACGTTATTGATATTTAATATGCCTGATTGTTATTTTTTCCTGGAATGGAAAAGGGCTTGACAAGCAAGAGAAGGAGAGAGTGATGGCAAAAGTATGTCAGATTTGTGGAAAAGGGCCTGTTACCGGGAATAATGTTTCCCATGCCAATAATAAAACTCGTCGGCGCTGGCTGCCAAACTTGAAAAAGGTGCATATGGTTGCTGCAAGTGGCAGCGCTGTGAGAGCCCGGGTCTGTACGCGATGTATCCGATCTGGTTCTGTTGTTAAGCCTGCTGCTTGAGGTCGTCTTTATAATTTGTTGAAGGCGAGTGGAGTAGTCCATCTCGCCTTTTTACGTTTGAGGTAAAGGTGATGGCTGAGAGTGAAATGAAATTTCTTCCTTTTCAGGAAGCGGCCAGGCTTGTAGCCGCCATTCAAGAGGAAGAAAATGTGCATGACCAGGATCGGCGTATCCTGACGGTCTATGATCACGACGAACGTGAGCTTTGCTGGTTTGACTTTGAGGAAGTATTGCAGGAAATTGGACCTGGGGACAAGGAACAGCAGCAGGCTGCTGTTCAGAATTATGTCCTTCATCATATTCCCGAGTGGGTGTTGGATCTCTAGGGCTCGTTATGAAAGAACCAAGACCTTGTGCAGGTCATGAACGGTCTGGTTCCATATTTAAATGGTAGATGCTGTTGAGTGTACTGGAAGTGAATGCCAGTATAGAGATACATATTTTTTTCAGGAGAGTGCCATGTTTTCTTTATATGCCCCGTGGGTTAAAATATTATTTTTGGCGGTTCTTCCTCTTTCTTTATTGGTTTCCGGGTGTGCTTCTACTCAGAATGAAGCAGCTGAGTCGGCCATGATGCAAGAAGGGGTCATGATTGTAAAAGGGAAGGTGCAGAAGATTTCCCTTGAAGAGGGTATTATGGTTGTCGCTCCACCCAAGGGGGAACGTGTTACCCTGAAAATTAGTGAGCAAGCATCTGTAAAGGGTGGATCAATCAAGGAGATAGCCAGGTTTCAACCTGTGCGGGTACATTATACATTAGAAGGTCAGCAGAATATGATTGTCTCTATTGAGATCCTACCCAAAGCCGAATGTGGGGAAAAATGATTTTTTTGATCCTTCCGGCTTGAGATCATTGCCCTGGTGTATGAACAACAAAGGCCTGCTCTGGGAACGAGCAGGCCTTTGTTGTTAGCGCCTTTCTTGAGTCAGGATTCCCTCCGGCATGTCCGGAACCTGTTCTCCTCCTAAACAAAACCCCCCGTCCATACGCAGAACGCTGCCGGTTATAAAGGTGGCATCGCGTACCAGAAACAGTATGGTGTCAGCCACTTCATCCACAGTTCCAGTACGTTGCAGCAGGGTATGAGCCAGCAGCTTCTGTTTTTCTTCATCTTTCATAACTGACCATCCTCTGGTCTCTTCTCCGTGTCGGTGCTGGATCAGGCCGAGCATCAGCTCGTTTACCCGTATTGTTGGTGCGGCCTCTCTGGCCCAGGTTTCAGTAAAAGATGAAACGGCCCTGTTCGCCGCGCTGTAAGCATCATTAAAGAGAAGAGCGGCCGGCCCGCTTCTTCCGCTCAGACCGGAGGTGGATGAAACGTTAACGACAGCACCGGTTCCAGACTGTTTCATCAGAGGCAGGCAATGATGAAATAACAACCATTTGGCCTTGAGTGTGGTGTCGATTTCCAGATTCCATTGCTCATGGTTGTGGGCATGGTCGTAGGAACCATGGACTACAGGCATCCCTCCCCGTTCAATATTGTTGATAAGAATGTGGAGGGCGCCAAAACGTTTATTGACAGCGGCCATCATCTCCTGCACCTGCTGCTGATCTCTCAAATCAACCGGGATGGTCAGGACGTCAACGTTCAAGTCCCTGAATTCCTCCTCCATTTCCTCGATTGAATCGGGCCAGTCAAAGGTGGGGAGAATCAGGTTGACTCCTTCCGAGGCCAGTTTTCTGGCAATGGCCCTGCCTATTGCCCTTGAGGCGCCGGGGATCAGGGCGATTTTTCCTTGTAACTGCATGGGGAGTCTCCTTTATTCTCTGGCCGTTGTCCTGCAGCGGCGTAAAGGGTGAGGATTGGGATCTGCCCTGAAGGATACTGAGCTTTGAAAAAAAAATCTTTTCTTGTAATTCACCGGGCAGGATATAGAGTAAAATCTCTTTTTTTAGCTGATAATGATATCTAGCTTCCATGAATCTGTTATGCAAGGGGCAATAATGAAATGGATCAATGCGTTGTTCTTTTTATGTCTTGTTGTATTTTTTTCTCAAGTGGGACTCTCTGGAGAGTTGCCGGAAGATGGCTCCAGGGAGCAGCTCTGTCTGAGCACGGCCTGGCCCCACGAAAAGAGTGATCTTGCTCCCGATCCTGCCTTGGTCTTTGGCCGTCTGGATAATGGTTTTCGCTATATTCTATTGAGAAATCAGGAGCCGAAGGGGAGGGTGGGGGTCTATCTCAATATTCAGGCTGGATCTCTGCATGAGACGGAAGAACAGCGCGGAATTGCTCATTTCCTTGAGCATATGGTTTTTAACGGGTCGACTCATTTCCCCCCGGGTTCCTTGGTGGAGTATTTTCAATCCATTGGCATGAGTTTTGGCGGTGACACCAATGCCCATACTGGTTTTGATGAGACGGTGTATCATATTCTGTTACCAGGGGGAAGTCGCGACGAGCTGAAAAAAGGACTTCTGGTCATGTCCGATTATGGTCGTGGCGCCTTGTTGTCGGAAACGGAAATCAACCGTGAGCGCGGGGTTATTCTTTCGGAAAAACGGGCCCGGGATTCAGCGGGTTATCGAAGCCATGAGGCAGGTCTGGCCTTTACTCTTCGAGGGACCAGGATCCCTGCGCGTATGCCGATTGGTGTCCTTGAAACTCTGAATACTGCCGATCATGCCTTGATGAAGGCCTATTATGAGGCCTGGTATCGGCCGGAAAAAATGATCCTGCTCATGGTGGGTGATTTTGATCCCGCACAGGTTGAGCCCTTGGTTCAGGAACGTTTTGCGCCACTTCGTGCTGCAGGGCAAGCGCCTGTTTGTCCGGAGTGGGGTCAGGTGGACCATGCGGGCAACGAGTTTTTTTATCATCATGAGCCGGAAATGGGCGCTACTGAGGTTACCCTTGAGACCGTGTGGAATGAGCTGGAGGGCAATGACTCCCAAGCCCTCCAGTCGCGCAGGATTCATGAGGAGGCAGCTGGCCGTATAGTCCAGCACCGGTTGGAACGGCTTTTGGAGAAGAAAGATACCCCTTTTACCAAAGGTGAGGCGCAGAGCGGTATATTTCTCGGGCGAATTGGGTACGGCACGATCAGTGTCAAGACAGATCCGGAAAAGTGGCAGGCGGCCCTGGCGGTGATTGAGCAGCTCCTGCGCCAGGCCCTGGAGTATGGCTTTACGGAGCAGGAAATTCAGCGGGTTAAAAAAGAGATGCTGGCAGAGCTCGAGGCTGCAGCGCTTACGGCAGCGACCCGTGATAGTCATGAACTGGCGTCACATTTGATACGTAAGCTGAATAGTAATAAGGTCTTGATGTCCCCGCAGCAGGAAAAAAACGTGTTGTCTCCGGTGATTGCGGAGATGAAGGCGAAAGAAATCCATGAGTCCTTGCACAAGATCTGGAATCACGAGGCGCGCCTGATTCAGGTTGTCGGCAATGCTGCTCTCCCGGCGAAGGATCCCCGCTTGCAGATCAAAGAGAGCTATGCATTGGCCGCAGCCCAAAAGGTAACCCCGCCGCAGGCCGGGACTGATCTGATCTTTCCGTACCTGCATCTTGCCGCCGATACGAGTCCTGCCCGGGAACAGCTTCTTCCCGAGATAGAGGGGGAGCGGATTGTTTTTGCCAACGGGGTGGTCATCAATCTGAAACAGACGAAGTTTCAGGACAATGAAGTCCAGCTCTCGGCCGATTTCGGTCATGGCAGGCAGGGAGAGCCCAGTCCTGGTCTTGCCTTGCTCGCGGAACGGGTGGTTAACGATTCCGGGACAGGGAAACTGACGAAATCGGAGATTGATCGGGTTCTGGCTGGCAGTACAGTCAACCTGGATTTCAAGGTAGGTGAGGCAAGTTTTTCCTGGAAGGGTTCGGCGGTAAATAAAGACCTTGAGCTCCTGTTTCAGATGCTGCAGGCGCGGTTTGCGGACCCGGTTGTGCGTGAGGACGTGGTCACAATGGCCATGCAGGGCTTTGAACAGATGTATGGACAGATGGCCGGTGATGTGAGCGGGGCCATGCAGGTGTCAGGGGAGTCTTTTCTGGCAGGCGGCAATAAGGCCTTTGGCCTGCCCCCGTGGCAGGAATTTTCCACTCTGAAACCGGATCAGCTACGGTCCTGGATAAATCCTGCCATTGTGTCCGGGGCGCTCGAGGTCTCGCTGGTTGGTGACTTTGACCTGCAACGGGTGCGTAAGCTGGCCAGGATATATCTTGCGCCGCTGGCCAAAAGAGGGCAGGGCGAGGTGAAGGCAGAGCAGCTTCGATTTCCGGCAGGTGAAACCTTGCGGCTGTCAGTTGAGTCATCCATTGATAAAGCCATGCTGGTAGTGGCCTGGCCCACTGCGGATTTCTGGGATATAGAGAGGACCAGGCGTTTATACCTGTTGACTGAGATTATTTCAGACCGGTTGCGCAAGGTTATTCGGGAGAAACTGGGGGCGACCTATTCTCCTCAGGTTTATAATCATCCCAGCAGGATTTTTCCCGGTTATGGTGTCTTGCGGGCGCAGTTGATTGTGGCCCCGGCTCAGGTTGATCTCCTGAGTCGTGAGGTGGTGCAGGTAGCCGGTGATTTATGGAAATCAGGGGTGAGCGCGGAGGAGCTGGAGCGGGCCAAAGCGCCTATGCTCACCTCCCTGAAGGATATGGTACGGACTAATGGCTACTGGCTGAACTCGGTACTTGTCCTGTCGTCACGATATCCACAGCAACTCCAGTGGCCGGCAACGATTTTGTCAGGGTTTGAGTCGGTGACCAGGGAGCAGCTGACTGCTCTCGCCCGGGAATATCTCGACCCGGGCAAGGCTGCCATGGTCATGGTCGTTCCAGCGAAACAGGGGGATGAGAAGTGAGTGCTGAAAGGTGTCGTGAGCTTTCAGCTCTTATCCGACCACCCAGAGGGCGAGATTCTGAGCGCGTTTCAGGGTGCGATCAGAGACGCCGCCCAGGATTCCCTTGGCTGTCCCGTCTCCCCGTCTGCCAATGACAATGGTTCCGCACTGGTGCTTGTCGGCCTGGCGCAGAATGCCGTGCGCCGATTCCAGATCTGATACCTCTGGCAGGATGATGATATTCCCCTCAGGGATGCCTGCCTCGATCAGCAGCTGAGTCGGGCCGCGAAAGAGGTGGTCATCGTCGGTTAAATGGATGTCGCACCACTCTTTTCCCCAGATGTGATAAAAGGACTCGGGGTTTGCTTCATTTTTTCTCCCCAGAAAACGATGGCAGTAGAAAAGAAAAATGGTGATATCCTTTCGTCCCTCCATGATGTGGGTCAGGTGGTCAATGGCCAGCAGGGAAGGGAGAGAGCCATCCACCGGTGCCAGGAAATTTCTGTTTGAGACTTCGCCATCGATGATCCACAGCGGGATCGTGTGGCAACTTTTGAGCAGGGTGGCTGAAACTGATCCCAGCAGCATCTCGCTGAGAGTGTTGAGTCCCCGTCGACCCACCAGGATGCTGTCCATCAGGAGGAGTTCGGCCTGACGCTGGATGGCGGCTCCAATATTATAGCCTGACATCTCTACCGTTGAGTGTATCCGCTCGGGAGCGATCTGCAGGCGGATCAATTTGTCTGTCGCGTTCTGGAGAAAGCCTTGGGCTGTCAGCCTTTTTTCCCCAGTTCCAGGGGCGTCTGGGAACAGAGAATTTCTGCTGTCTGCTGCAACAGGGATAATGCTCTCACTCGAACTGATACAGGTCATGAGGTGGAAATGAATCTCGGGTGTATCTCCAAAGAGGAGGGCGGTATATTCCAGTGACTGACTGGAGTAGATGGAGCCATCAACAGCAATAAATATTTTTTTTTCCATGGCTGGCCAGGGGGAAGAGTTTTGTTTCAATGTCTAAGAATATTCTATGGCTGCTCTGCGGTTAAAGTCAACAGAAAAGAGGCTTGACAAGATGGGTGATAGGAATATTATAGTGCCGAATCGTTCATCAAAAATAATATTGATTGTAACTGTGCGGCAGCAGTTTGGGTCATATCAGAAAGATCAGAAAAAATAGGTTCGTTATGTCTTTTAAGGCGTCGGAGCTGTTTCTTGAATTCTTGCCATCAATGAGGACTGAGAATATGGGCGGGGAAAAAGAAAGAAGGGTGTGTACCCGCACCCCTTTCCTTACAGATGTTACCTTGAGTTCAGAAGCTACTGGTACTGGTGTTAAGGCTGATCTCCTGAATATCAGTATTAGTGGCATGCTTGTGCGGGTTGATCAAATTATCCCGGTGGGAACATCCTGTACGGTAGAGATAATAGTCACAGGCAATCATAGTCGTCTTCTTCTTGACGATATTCAAGGTGAAGTGGTCAGGCAGGATAAGCATGGGGCCGCTATTCATTTTACCTCCAGGATGGAATGGTTTGTTCTTTTTAATGTCTATACCCATTATTGCAGGCAGGAAATGGAAGTGGGCTGTAGCGCTTAGTTGTCAATAGTCGTAAATATGGGTTGTGTATCCTTTACTCATCTTCTTTTCTGTCTGACTTTCTGTTAATTTTCTTGACGATACGGTTTGAAAGGGGTATAAAATTTCTTTGAGAAATAGGGCAGTGGGGTATGCGTGTCGTAGATCCTGCCTTTTTTCTGTCCAATTCCAGATTTCGGTTTGATAGCCGGGTCCTGTGCAACAAAGAATCATGAACTCCGCCAGGTCCGGAAGGGAGCAACGGTAATGACCCTCTTTGTGTGCCCCAGGGTGCCCGGCTATCATTTTTTTAGTGACAGAGGAAAAATATCCCTGTTTTCTGAGAGGATCCTTCCTCTGTTATTTGTCCGCCTTATCCGGATCCACTGCCATTTCGATACACTAATCCTGCCATCCTCCTGAAGAATCCACATGTCCTATTTGGTCCTTGCCAGAAAAGCACGTCCCCAGACCTTTGACGAGGTCGTCGGTCAGCGGCCTGTGGTCAAGACCCTGCAGAACAGTCTTTTGCGCGACAGGGTAGCCCATGCCATCCTTTTTTCAGGCATCCGCGGGGTAGGCAAGACCACCCTGGCCCGGATCATGGCCAAGGCCATCAACTGTGAAAATGGCCCGGCCCAAAACCCCTGTAATAGCTGTGACTCCTGCAAGGCTATCACGGCTGGTTCCTCCCTTGACCTCTACGAGATCGACGGCGCCTCGAATAGAGGTATCCAGGAAATCCGTGAGCTCAAGGAAAAAATCCGCTTTCTGCCCACCTCGTCGAAATACAAAATTATCATTATCGATGAAGTGCACATGCTCACCACCGAGGCCTTCAACGCCCTGCTTAAGACCCTGGAAGAGCCGCCACCCCATGTCTTTTTCATGTTTGCCACCACTGAACTGCACAAAATTCCGATCACTATCCTCTCTCGCTGCCAGCGGTATGAGCTGAAGCGTGTGGCGCCACTTGATCTTGGCCGTCACCTGCAGCGTTTGGCGGAGGCGGAAGGTGTGCAGATCGAGCAGGGTGCTTTGGATCTCATTGTTCGGGAGGCAGATGGTTCTGTCCGGGACGGACTCAGTCTTCTTGATCAGGTCTTTTCCTTTGGTGAAAAAAACATCAGCACGGATGATGTCATCCAGGTGCTTGGTCTGGTCAACAGGGAGGTTGTTCTCCGCTTGACGAGGGCCTTACTGGATCAGGATCCGGGAACTGCCTTTCAGGCCCTGGACGAAACCTTTTCCTTCGGCATGGATCTGAAACGATTTACCGCCGATCTCCTCGCTTGTTTCAGGGCCTTGATCCTCTGTAAAATTAAGGGCTGTGATGAGCTGCTGGATATTTCTCAATCCGAACTGGCACTCTTCCAGGAGCTGGCCGCCCATCATTCCACCCAGACACTGCATATGAAACTCACCCTGTTGATGCAGGGTGTTGAGGAGATGCGCTATTCCGGCCAGCCTCGACTGGCCATGGAGACTGCTTTTCTCAAGGTCATCCAGAGCAGTGAGGTGATCCCGGTCACGACTCTGCTCTCCCGGTTGGATACACTGCTTACCGAAGGGGCCACGCAAAGTATTGGTCAGGTGGCTGAAGGGAGAGGAGTAACAAGTGAGCTTGTTGCATCCGTGCCAAAAAAAAAACTGCCATTGCCTCCTGTAGATGATCTAAAAGTCATTTGTAAACAGATAGTTGAGAAAGAAGAACATGCTGAAAGTGCTGCAGCTCCAGAACTGCCAGTCGCGCCACCAGATCAGGATGCAATAGAGCAGAATGGTTCGGCGGCGGGAGTCTCGGAAGCTGACAGGCCTTTGCCTTCACCAGAGATAAAGAACGGCCCGGATGAAAACCCGGCTCCGCGACTTGAGCCCCATCAGCGAAGTGTGCGCCGGGACTGGATGGACTTTATAGCCTATGTGCGTGAGCGATCTGTCTGGATAGCCCAGGATCTGCAACGGGCTGATTCCGCCAAAGAGCAGGGGCACGAGTTGTTGCTCCATTATCAGGAATCGGCAAATTGTACTTTGTTGCGGAAGGATGATACCAGGAAATTGATCACAGAGTTTGTCCTTGATTTCTTTCAAAAAGAGCTCACAGTACGTTTTGTTCTTCCCGAACAGGGCAGCGAGGCGGTGCAGGAAGGGGAAGAAAGCCCTTTAAAAGAGCGGCACCTCCTGGCTAATGATCCCTTGGTGCAGATGGCAGCGGAGATATTTAACGGCCGGATTGGGGATATACGAGTGGGACCACGGTTCAGGTGAAAGGATGTCGTGCGAAAATGCTGTTTTGGACGGCGAATTGTAAGCCGATATCCGCTTGCTTAAAAGGATCAAGAACTTCAGTGAGGAGTATGAGTCAATGGACATGAACAGTATTATGCAGCAGGCCCAGCAGTTTCAGCAGAACATGGCCAGGGTCCAGGAAGAACTTGCCCGGAAGAAGGTTATCGGCAGTGCCGGTGGCGGCATGGTTACTGTCACGGTTAATGGCAAAAGCGAGGTGCTGTCCATTGTCATTGAGCGGGCCGTTATTGTGGAAAGTGAAGCTGACATGCTTCAGGATCTGATCGTTGCCGCTACCAATGATGCCCTGCGCAAGGCAAGAGAGATGGGTAAGGCTGAAATGGGTAAGCTGACCGGTGGTTTTAACCTCCCTGGTCTCTCTTCCATGTTGAGTTAGAAGGGGTCCTGGTTGTGCAGATCGTTCCTCCAGCCCTTGACCGCCTGATTCGGGATCTGAGCCGTTTGCCTGGAATCGGCAATAAAACGGCGGCTCGACTGGCCATGAATATTCTTCGTCGTCCCCGGGCGGAGGCATGCGAACTGGCCTCCGCCTTGTCAGTCTTGCACGATTCCATTCAGCTCTGTTCCTGTTGTTTTACCTTTTCTGAAGACGACCCTTGCGCTATCTGTGCTGATCCACGAAGAGACGGGGCTCTGGTCTGCGTCGTGGAGCAGCCTGGAGATCTGCTCGCCATAGAAAAGACCGGCAGCTTTCACGGCCACTATCATATCCTGCACGGTGTCCTCTCCCCTATGGACGGGATCGGTCCGGGAGAGATCAAGGTTGAGGCGCTGATGGCAAAAGTGAGAAGCGGAGCTGTCCGGGAGGTTCTTGTTGCCACCAGTTCCACGGTGCCTGGTGAGGCCACAGCGTCATTTCTTATTGATCTGCTGCATCATAAAGGTATTGCCCTGACCCGCCTGGCCTGCGGTATCCCTATGGGAATGGACATAAAATATGCCGATCGACATACCCTGGCCAGGGCTATTGAAACCAGGACAAATGCTGACTGATCCTTGCGGAAAGCAAGAGGGGGAGTCTCTATTTTTTCTTGACAGGTGGCACGTTTACTGGTATTTGAAGAGGTTTCCAGTATTCCTGGTAGTATTTTAAATACAGGAAGAAGGTGGCATTGTTTTCAATAGGCGCGTAGCTCAGGGGGAGAGCGCTACCTTGACATGGTAGAAGTCGGCGGTTCGAAACCGCCCGCGCCTACCAGAAATAAGGCTGAAGAAAAACGGACGTACTTTTTTTTCGTTTCCTCTTTGGCCTTTATTTTTAGGAGCTGTTACAAAAACAAAAGAAATTTTCTTTTCGGGATCATTTCATTACAGCTCTTGCTGCTGAACAATGTCTTTCACTACTATGGCTTTTTAAGAACGACGGCTTAATTGCCGGTCCTCTATACAGATACTCCAGATGACAGATATTCAGGTTACTTTACAGGGCGGTGAGACTATCCAGTTGCCGGCCTCCACTTCGGTGCTCGAGGCCTTTACTCACCTCTTGTCCAACAAGCAGCGCAAGCTTACGCTTGCTGCTGTTGTAGATGGTCAAAGTGTGGATCTCGCTACCCTCCTGGTGAAAGATGCCGTTATCAGTCCCATCCAGATTGATACCGAGGCAGGGCTCGAGATATTACGTCACAGCGCTGCCCATGTTATGGCCCAGGCGGTCCGTGATCTCTTCGGGCCTGATGTCAAGGTTGCCATCGGGCCATCCATTGAGGATGGTTTTTATTATGATTTTGCCT
>DCUN01000212.1 GCA_002327225.1 Desulfobulbaceae bacterium UBA2213 | reverse complement strand
CCAATTCACGCTGAACCAAAACATAGTGTTGTATGTGACTGTAATCCCCGGTTCGCCCGAGATGACTTGCGTCCAAGGAATCGCGGCCACACTACTGGACAGCATTACCGGGCTGCCAATAGTAGTGGTTAAAGTGGCCTGGTTGTTGTTGACGTAGGACCACTGGTTTCCTGGCTCATGGGGCATATAACTAGCTAAATTGAGAGCTAATGCGTTAGAGGCGGACCCAAGCAGAACTGCTGCCATAAAGCACAGAAGGAGCCTGTTGCTAAATCCGGTCAAAATGCAGCATAGAAAATTCATAGTTAGCTCCAAGGCATTGATGTAGTTATTTAGCTGTAGCCGTAAATCAAGGTGGCCCACTTAATATTAACAAGGTTGGAGGCGGGCCGCGCCACCCCCTTTTCGTTCAATTATCTATCATCACTTCTCGGTCACGCCATTGTTCAAGCCTTAAAGCGCACTCGACTGCTGATTAGTAACCCATGAATTATTAGCCAATATTCTTAATGGTGTAATCGGATTTCAAAGCCAACTAAATTAAAGCAGAGTTAATGGGGAAAGGAAAGGAACAATAGCTCATCTGTTCTTCAGTCAACTATGGAGGACCACAGGACAGTGGATACTTCCCTTCCTGTTCTGGTTCCTTGCTGTCTATAAAGATATTGGAGAGTTATTTGTTGTTGAAGAGGGTTTAGCAGAGCCGTCCCTACCGCCTTTCACTCTGAAAAAGCAAAAAAAAAAAGGCAGAGCCAAATAATGACCCTGCCTTCGGTGTTCTTCACGGCATACTTGTAGTGCCACCCACGCTATACTTTGCGGCAGAGACGGCCAAAGGCACCGGGAATACTTCCGGATGACCAGAAGGCGCGGCCCTGCTTGTAGTCAACAAACCAGTATCCGCCCGGTTTGCGTTGGGCCGCCACAAAGATAAAAGGCTGTTCTCTGGAAAAGCAGGGGTTCAGATACACACCCTTGCTGGTCATGGACGGCTCCATAAGCGACATGGCCTCTTCCATGGTCGGCATTCGCCAGTCATGAAAACCGGCAAATCCTTCTCTGTTCAACTGCTCTATATTGCGCTGCATGGTACGATTAGAGGCAATATCAAGCCCTCCCCGCTGCCACATGAGTGAAGTCCGCTCATCAGTTACGGTAAGACTATCACCATTATCCACCAGCGCGTTCTCAAATTTTCCCTGAAGATTGAGGGCGGAATCGAAAAAATTCCACTTTTTGATCAACGGTTCAATCTGATCATCATTAATCACCGCCTGCGCCACCGGAAGAATACATTTCTCGCCAGTAAACGGCTGGACACCCTTTAAAGGAAGGGCACCCATATCCTCAACTGTCTTAACCGCATACACAGGTTTGACATAATCGTCCCCTGAGGCCTCAACGACATTGTCGATCAACCATTCTTTGATGGCGCTGTTAATGGCATAGCTCTTCTCAAAGGACGAAGAACTTCCCTGCTGACGCACGCATTCCCTGACCATCGTAAGCGGAGCGCCTATCTCAGCCAGGACCTTTGCATGCTTCACTCCCCGCTCCATCAGGCAGAGTTTAGGTTCCACGCCCCAGTTATCAATAAAAAAATAACAGATCCGCTCACTGTTATTGCGTACCCTTTCCCGACCACCCCAGGACTCAAAGGTACCGAAACTCAAGTCAGGGGTCATCCCCCAGTCGATGGACTTCATTGTAGAATCACTCATTGAGAGCCTTTGAAACATACCCATAGCGACCTCCAGGTTGTGGCTGCAGAAAATATATCAGCCCGATGAAACAGCTATTAAAACAGACACCCTGCTCCCCCCATCCCTGCAGACGGGAGCAACAATAAATGAAAATTTCCAGTACACAGCCGGCGACCGGATTATCGAATAAAATATTTCTAGTTTAGCTCTCTGTGGTGTATTCTGAGATCTAACCCCGATGAACGGGATAAGTGATTTACAGATTATTCATCCCGTCACTTTACTCCTTTTTTGTAATAATAGTTCTCATTGTGAAAATGTCCAAGAAAAAAATACTTTTTACCACCAGCAAGGGGTTCGCCCTGCCCGCCGGATGCACCATCTTCAGTGAAGGAATTAATTTTTCCATTTTTTCACGACATGCCGAAGCGGTCACGCTGGTGATTGACCTGCCAGCGACCAGCAAGGCGCCACGGCAACAGGAACGCATCTCCCTGCACCCGAAGATTAACAGGACTGGAGATCTCTGGCATATACTGATCAAGACAGACCGGGAAGACCTTCGCTACGGCTACCGGATAACAGGACCGACAGCCAAAGCTAAAGGCCTGGTCTATGACAATCAGCTTCTGCTCCTTGACCCTGAAAGCCATGTCCACATTCCTCGGGCCTGGGGGGAACAGACAGCCGACCAGGATCTACCCAGGTGCGAAATCATCAAACACAATTTCGACTGGCAGGATGATCGACCACTCAACATCCCTCTGGAAAAATCCATCATCTACGAGCTGCATGTCCGCGGTTTCACCTGTCACCCAAGCTCGCAGGTAAGCCACCCCGGAACCTATCAGGGTATAATTGAAAAAATCCCCTACCTGCAGGAACTGGGCATCACGGCCGTCGAACTCATGCCGGTCACCGAATTCGATGAAAACGACAATGTCTTCAGAAATCCGGCAAGTGGCAAACTGCTTAAAAATTTCTGGGGATACAACCCCGTATCTTTTTTCGCCTTAAAATCCGGTTATGCCGCTGACCCTCACCAGCACATCAATGAATTCAAAGCCATGGTTCTGGCTCTGCACCAGGCTGGAATTGAGGTCATCCTCGACATGGTCTTCAATCACACCGGTGAAGGGGGATATGCTGGGACGACCAGCAGTTTTCGGGGCATTGACAACAGTATCTACTATCTGCTCGACACAGCGACCAAGGAATATCTGAATTTTTCCGGCTGCGGCAACACCATGAACTGCAACCATCCGGTGGTCAGAGAGCTGATCAGGGATGCTCTGCGCTACTGGGTCATGGAGATGCACATTGATGGCTTCCGTTTTGATCTCGCCTCGATTCTGGGACGGGATACTTCCGGACATCTCCTGGCCAATCCGCCCATGATCGAGATGATCGCCGAAGACCCGGTTCTGCGCGACACCAAGATCATTGCCGAGGCCTGGGATGCAGCCGGGCTCTATCAGGTAGGCACATTCTCCACCGATGCACGCTGGGCCGAATGGAATGGCATGTTCCGCGATGATGTGCGTGCCTTCATGGCGGGCCTGGACAATACCGTGGGCAACCTGGCCACCCGCATTGCCGGCAGCTCCGACCTCTACCTGTCAAGCTCTCGCCACCCTTTTAATTCCATCAATTTCATCACCAGTCATGATGGTTTTACCCTCTACGACCTGGTCAGTTTTAATGAAAAACATAATGAGGAAAATGGCGAAGACAACCGTGACGGCGACAACCATAACATAAGCTGGAACAGCGGCGCTGAAGGTCTCACCAGCAATAAGAAAATCGAGGCTCTGCGTTTCCGGCGGATGCGCAGCATGGCGCTGATCATGCTGCTCTCTCAGGGAGTCCCGATGATCAGCGCCGGAGATGAATTTGCTCACAGTAAGAAAGGGAATAATAACAGCTGGTGTCAGGACAACAACATAAACTGGCTTAACTGGGATCTTGCCGAAAAGAACAAGGGACTGCTCCGATTTTTCAAACAATGTATAGACCTTCGCAAGAATCATTCCATCTTTCAACGGACGAGTTTTTTTCAACACCTGGAAGGTAAACAAAGCGCCGAAAGCCATTCTGAAATCATCTGGCAGTCACTCACGCCTTTCGAGCAGGATTGGTCTGCTGAATGTCATACTCTGGCCTTTCTCATTAAGGGCAGCAGGACGGACAGTAACCGGAGTGACCATTTTTTTATCATGCTCAACGGGAACAGAAAGCAAGAGGCCATTTTCACCCTGCCGCCACTCCCTGATAACAGCAAAGAGAGCTGGTATCAGATCATAGACACCAGCCTCGATGCGCCGTATAATTTTGTTCCCCTGCAGCAGGCCCCGGAAAGGATCCCGAAGACTCGCGTCAAGGTGCAAGCAATGGGGGCTGTCGTCCTCCAGTCCCCATCGTCGGCAACATGATTTCGCTAAGTAGTGCCGGGGCAGAGGAAAAACTTTGGCATCGCGAATATCGTATGGTAATGTAGTGCGCTTACGAGTATAAACGAGTATCAAAGACTGCCCTGTGGCGCAGAATCCTTTAAACTTTTCATTTGCATTCACACCCAGACATGAATCAGGGCACATTGCTTTTTCTCGGAGATTCCCTTCTCGCCGATTTTAACTGGCAGGAACGGATAACTCACTTCAAAGTCGTCAACTTGAGCATTCCCGGAGAGACGGTACAAGGACTTCTGGACAGGCTGCCATCGGTTCAGGAGCAGGTCGTTGATCCTCAGATTATACTGATCATGACCGGCACCAATAATCTTCTCATGGAAGATTATAATTTTACCGGGGCAATGCAACAGATTGTTGTCTACCTGAGCCGTTGTTATCCAACGGCAGATGTTATCATAAACAGTCTTGTTCCGATCCAGATACCATGGCTGAGCAAAAAAGAAATCAAGCGGGCCAATAGTGCCTTAGAGGCATTATCCTTAAAATCCGGCTGTTGCTTTCTGGATATTTACACAAAATTCAGTTCTAAAAAGAAATTTTTCCAGGCGGACGGTATTCATTTAACCGAAACAGGGTATAATCTCTGGGCCAGATCCATCCTTGAATATATTGCTTTTCTACTCGAAGATGACTAAAATGGAAAAATACATGTTCAGTTTTCAGTAATCATTCCTATGATCACGCTGCTTACTGAATGACCATAATCTTTCACCATGAGGAACCCAATGAAGCATAAACTCTTGAAATCAGCGCTCTGCCTCTGTCTCTTGCTCCCCGCCTGCGACAACCAGAAAGAAGACACGACTCCCAGCACAACTGCTGAAAAAGTAATCCCCGCGACAAGCGCCGATATTCAGAAGACAGCCGAGCAGGCAGTCGAAACACCTCCACCGGCAGTCACACCTTCTGCGCCTGCGGACACTGCGCAGCAGAGCAATGTCATCAGCGGCAAAGTAGTGGAGACCATGAATTCCGGTGGATACACCTATATGAAAGTAGATACCGGCAAGGCCCAGCAATGGGTTGCGATTCCTGAATCTGAAGTCAAGGTGGGCGATGAGATCTCCTATCATGACGGCATGGTGATGTCCAATTTCACCAGTAAATCATTGAACAAGACCTTTGATGCCTGCGTTTTTTCTTCCGGTCTTGCAGGTCAGGAGCCACCTCAACCTGACGCCGGCAGCACCGCAGGAGCCGACTCCTTCGCCGGCGCGGTCCAGGGCGAGGCCCCACCTGCCGCCATGCAGGGTATGACAGAATCAGGCGGCAGTCTTGGCGCAATGGCCCCTTTCGATGAGATCAAGGTAGAAAAAGCTGCGGGAGAAAATGGCTATACCGTTGAAGAGGTCTTTACCAACAGCGCCAAACTTGATGGCAAGACCATTCGCGTCCATGGCAAGGTGATAAAATTCAGCCCCAACATCATGGGCAAGAACTGGATTCATCTCCAGGATGGCACCGGCGATCCTTTAAAGAGCACTCACGATCTGGTCATTACCACCGACGCTGAATCGCCAAAAGACAAAGAGGCCATTACCATAGAGGGCATTGTCCGGGCCAATAAAGACTTTGGCTCAGGATACAGTTATGTGGTCATCGTTGAAGACGCCAAGATCATCAAGCCGTAGTTCAAAAACAACCGTATCTTTTGAAATGGTGTGACCGGCACAAGAAACCGTTATGAAGCCTGGCAAGGAAAAGCCCTTGCCTGCTTCATAACGGTTTCTAAATATAACTTAGCACTTCTTTTTCAATGCGTATCGCCATTGCAGGCCCTGGAGCCATAGGCTGTCTGTTCGCCTCTCTGCTTTCACAAAAAAAACAGAGTGAAAATGACAGTCTCTGGCTCCTGGACCACCAGCGGGAACGGTCAGCTCTGCTGAATACACAGGGAATCGTCTATGAAGCTGACGGGAGTCAGAAACGATTCCTCATTCCTGTCTCCGCCGAACCCCGGGCGATCATCCCGGTAGACATTGTCCTCATCTGTGTCAAATCCTACAACCTTGATGCCTGCCTGCAATTCTGCCTGCCGCTGCTCTCTGCCCAAACCCTTCTTGTCTTCCTGCAAAATGGTATCGGCCATCTTGATATCCAGAAACGGATGAAACTTGCCACCACTCCGGCCTTTGCCAGCAGTTCCGAAGGAGCCACACTGCTGAGTCCAGGACATGTCCTGCATGCGGGTCGCGGCCAAACCCATCTGGGTTTTATCCAGAAGCCTGCCGAGCTGCAACAACAGCAACTGACAGAACTTGTGTTGAACCTCCGGGAGGCTGGCCTTGACGCCTTGCTGTCTGAGGATATCCTTACCCAGCTCTGGGCCAAACTGTTCATCAATGCAGGGATCAACCCTCTCACCGCCCTCTATAACCGCAGCAACGGCCAGATCCTCACCACCTGTGCCGCCCGCGGCAGGCTGAAAAACATTGTCAGGGAGACAGAGGCAGTGGCCCGAGCCTGCGGGATTCCTATTCAAACGGATCCGATGCAGGCAACCCTCAGGGTCTGCAAGAGCACGGCCCGGAACATCTCCTCCATGCTCCAGGACCGGC
>DCUN01000182.1 GCA_002327225.1 Desulfobulbaceae bacterium UBA2213 | reverse complement strand
AGGCCAGCCCAAGGATAAAAGCGCCACCCGCCCCTTTGATCCGCAGTCTGGCCAGTAGTCCGCCGCCGGGCAGAGAACATGTGCTCGATGCCCTCAGCATATCAAAGGCGATCCAGAGCAGCAGCAGGCCCACGGGAATAGTCCAGTACGGCCCCACATCCCCGAGCATCCGGCCGAGCAAGGCACAGAGCAGGCCGATCAGGGCAATGGTCAGGAAGAGTCCCAGGCTGAAGAGGGTGGCGAACATGGCTGCCCTCCTGCCTTCAACGATTTTCTGCTGGCCGCCCACATAGGCGACAATGAGGGGAATCGAGGCCAGATGGCAGGGACTGAACAGGACGCTCACCATCCCCCAGAGAAAACTCCCCAGCAGGGCGAGGCCAAAGGAGCCAACCATCCAGTGATTGATGGTGAGAAAGGCTTGGTCAAGCATGATGTTACTCTTTCAGCATTTTTTCAAGTTGATCGATTATGGCCTGTTTTTCCATGAAACCAACATGCCTGGATACCTCCTTACCTTTTTTATCATAAAAAATCTGGGTTGGGATGGCTTGCACGCCGAAACGTTTCCCTTCATCTTCATTCTGCCAGACATCAATAAAGATCACTGCCGCTTTTCCCTTGTATTTCTTTTCCAGTTCTTCCAGAATCGGGGCCATCATCCTGCAGGGAATGCAGGATGTGGCGCCCAGGTCCACCATGGTGACCATGCCGGGAACTGGTATGGTTTGATCAGCCGCCCTGCCCTCTGTAACCTGAAAAATAGCCATGCTCAAGAGCAAGAGTGCAATGTGGATAGTTGTTTTCATTTTACCTCCGTGAATGGAATTAGGTTGTTGAATATATGGTGCTATTTGTTTTTTGTTGTCATAGCCTCAGTAAATTCGCGGGCTTCATCTCCGCGCAGTAGCTTGGCCAGGCCCAGCAGTCCGTCATTAAGATACCGAGCCTTGTATCCCTTGGTGACGAGATAGAGCCGGGCCATGCTTGAGCGGTCATAGTGGGGGCAGGCGGTGACGATAAGTTTGTTCTTGTCCAACTCGTTCAGCCTGGATGGCAGTTCGTTGAGCGGGATGTTTTTGGCAAAGCTCATGTTCCAGGAGGCGAATTCTTCGGGAAAACGGATGTCAATGAGCTGGGCCTCCCCGGTTTTCAGCAGCTCCACCAGCTCTTCGCTGTCGATCTTCATTGCTTTACGTTCCTGGTAGGTGAAGCTGGTGAGGTAGTCGTCAAGTTTTTCGGCTTGGGATTGCACTGGCAGCAGCATGAGCCCCAGGGCCAGAAGAACCGTCAGCAGGGCGAACTTTTTCATGGTATCTCTCCTTCATTTTTTAAGGGGGATGAGGCGTTGGTTATTTTTTAGGGATCAAATAAATTCATGGAATAGTTGGACTGCCATGTTCATTGTGGATGTACCAGGCGAGTGGTGTTTCAGTCCCAGGCACATAAATCGCCTTACATTGTATCGGAATCTCAGACAAAGAGAGTTGATGTCTGAGGTTTTGGGCCTGTGATAGTTGCAAGGCCGACACCTTCAATGCTGAGATCCTCCTTTCTTCCATCTCGATGTCCCGGTGCAGTGAAAGAAGTTTTCTCATACAGTCCGGGCCGGTCATTATGCTGACGGTAAGAGCGGCAACTTCATTGATGATTGGTTGATCAGGATGTTTCAACTGTACTGTTCGGAGTAGCCGGGCAAGATATTCTTGTTTTTTTGGTTGTAAAATTTTTTTCTGCCTTACTACGTCAATGACCTTGTTAAGCAAGCCGGAACCAGCTAAAAGGCTTTTTATGGCTGCCAGTCGTTTGACGTTGTCGTGTACGATGATGCTGTCTACATGGTGACAGATGAGCAGAAAAACCCCTTTCTTGCTCAATACCCGTTTTATCTCGGAGGCGGCTTGAGGCAAGGATGCGTATTCAACGGCAAATTGACTGGTGACTACGTCAAAGCTCTCATTGTCGAAAGGAAGATCTTCCAGGCATACGCCTGGAAGCATGGTGATTTCTTCTCCAAGATCTGGTAGCACCTCTGCAGAATCAACGCCTGTCAACTGCAAGTCCGGACGTCTCGTCTGTGCTGCCCGAAGAACAGCGCCGCCTCCAGTCCCCAAATCCAGCAATGTTGCATTTCTGGGAAGATTGTAAAAAAAATCGGCCCATATTCCCTGGAGAAGTTCAACCACAGGAACAGGGGCACAGGGAATACAGCTCGACGATGCTGGTGGTGCAGTCGTCCAGTAGTGTGTCCATGCCTCTGTTTTCTTGTTGATCCTGTTCTTTTTCATAGGCAGTATTTGATGACTTGTCTCTTAAAAACATGAAGGTGCTGTGCTTTAATTTAGATTCCGCGCAGTGTTGACAAGGGTGGAGTCATGAACCTGGATATTTCGGGTCATGACAGCTCTTCGGGCAGGGAGCGGATATAATCACGGATCTCATCTCGTACCCGCCGGTAATGGACCAGCGCCTCTTCTTCATTGGCCGCACCTGCGGCCAGTCTGGGCGGATCATCAAAACCGTGGTGGATCACCCTGGTTCTGGCCGGGAAGAAGGGGCAGTTCTCATCGGCATCACCGCAGACGGTGATGACAAAATCAAACTTCTGGTCGCCAAGCTCGGCGGTAGTTTTGGAATAGTGGGTTGAAATATCGACTCCGACCTCAGCCATGACCTTGACCGCCAAGGGGTTGAGTCCGTGTTTCTCGATACCGGCCGAGGCGCAGTCGTATAATTCGGAGAGGAGTTGCCGGCACCAGCCCTCAGCCATCTGGCTGCGGCAGGAGTTGCCGGT
>DCUN01000154.1 GCA_002327225.1 Desulfobulbaceae bacterium UBA2213 | reverse complement strand
ACCTCGCCGATAAAGCGCAGGGTGAGATGAATCTGTCCCTCCTTTACCCAGCGCGCACCGGGCAGATCGGAGATGATCGCTGCCAGCTCCCGCCTTACCGCCCCCGGTAAATCAATGGCCACAAAAATCCTCTGCATGGTCCACCTCTTGCTGTTATGCCACGCCTTCCCCTTTCAGTAACAGCCTATGCGGCATCGTAATAGACAGTAAGAAGGTTAACCCGATGGCAGTTGGATGTGATCAGATATTCGATGTGGCAATATTAACCCTGTACCCTGAGTCAGAGTTAAATTTTTTTTTGCAAGATGTTGGCTGTAGCTACGAATAACGATAAAGGTAAGTAGCGGCGGGCAATGAACTTGCCATGAAATTCAGTGGCGAATTCCGCCGCCTGCTTTAGTGATTTATAGGGCCTTTTTGCGTGATTGGAAGACCTGCCCCCTATTTGTACCTGACCCCCCATTTGTTCCATTTGTTTGTTCGGATGGAGCTGGCCTGATCAGCTTTTTTCTTTTTTGTGCAGTTCCCTTTTGATTGCCGCAGCGAGCTGGTCGATGGTGTAGGGCTTTTTGATGTACTGGCCGGCGCCCATTCCCAGGGTGGCTTCCACTTCAACACTTTGGGAAAAGCCGCTGGCGATGATCGCCTTCTGCTCCGGGTGCAACTGACGGATGCGGGCATAGGTTTCCCGGCCGTTCATGCCGGGCTCCATGATCATATCCAGGATTACCAGATCGACCTGGTGATGGCCCAGGTATTCCACTGCCTCTTCTCCGGAACTGGCGGTGCAGGGCTGATAGCCCAAGGTCTCGAGGATCTTTTCAGCGATGAGGCGCTGCTGGAGGTCGTCATCGACTATCAGAATTGTTTCGCCATTGCCCGCGACCACCATGGGAAGTTCCGATTCCGCTGCCGGGCTGCATTCAGCATCGCAGACCGGGAAGAAGAGCTTGAAGCAGCTGCCCTTTGCCGAGCTTTCGGCCAGAACGGTGCCGCCATGGTCACGCATGGCGTTCCAGACTACTGAAAGGCCAAGACCGGTGCCGCTGCGGCCCATGGATTTCTTGGTGAAAAATGGTTCGAAAATGTGGGGCAGATCTGCGGCAGCGATGCCCGGTCCGTCATCGCAGATGGCGAGCAGATAATAAGGGCCGGACTCAATGTCATGCTCCATGGCCACGGGATCGTTCAGCTCGACCATGCTGGTGCGGATGGTGATGGTGCCCTTGTCATGAATGGCCTCGCCGGCATTGTTTATCAGGTTGGTGAGCACCTTCATGATGTGGACAGTGGAGCAGCGGATGAATTTCGGTCCGGCCTCGAGCTGGGTGATAATTTTGATGTGGGGGTAACGGCGGCAGAGCTCAAGGTATTCCGGGCTCTCCAGGTAGGTGTTGATAAATTGCTGCGGATCAGCCACCTCTGTTGTCTTGGCGACTCCGCGGGCCACGGTGAGCATATCCGAGACCACGGCTGCAGCCCGGATGCCTGACTCTTTGATGGCTTTAAGAGGTTCGCACATGGCGCTCTCCTCGGGAAGCTCCATGAGGAGCAGTTCCGGGTAACTGATAATGCCTGACAGGATATTGTTGAGCTCATGGGCCACGCCGCCGGCCATCAGGCCGATGGCCTCCATCTTCAGGGCCCGGTGCAGTTGGGTTTCCATGATGCTCTGCTTTTCCAGGGCATTTTTCAGGGCCTGTTCGGATTTTTTTCGTTCAGCAATTTCCCTGAGCAGGGCGCCCATGACCCTGTTGAAATAAAAGGAGACAAAGCCGAGGGTCAGGAGGAGAAGGAGGGCAGAGGAGATGGTTGATTGAAGGAGAAAGGCCTTCTGGTCGGCCATGGTGGTGGTGATGTCCTGCAGTACCAGCAGGCCGCCGATGGACTGGTTCTTGAAATCACGGAAAAAGGGACGGCTATGGAGAATGTAGCTGCGCCGGCCGATGTCCAGGCGCTGGGTGGGATGGCTAAGGGTGATATCGTCGGGGAGCTGGGTGAAGATATCCCTGTCCTGGGTGAGGATCTGAAGATTGTCGAGGAGACGCAGGTGACTCTTGTCAACGAGGGTGGTCTTGTCAAAGGCCTCCCTGGTAAAATAAGTGGTGACGGTAAGGTCTTTCTGGTTTTCCAGCAGAATCAGGATCTGGGATGGCAGAATACCTATTTCAGCCGCACCGATATACTCACCCTTGAGGAAGACCGGTTCAACAATCCTGAAAAAAGGACCGGAGTGGCCGATCTCAAAACCAGAGGCGGGGGTGTGGGTTCGGTGGACACTGGCGATCATCGGTCTGATCAGTGTGAGGTCGTCTCCGTAAAAATCAGGCTTGTGGAGGCGGACAAAGGTCCTGCCGTCGGGCAGATGGAAATGCATGTTTTTGATAAAGGGATTTTCCTCCTGTAAGGCTGCGTAAACAGGCAGGGCTCTTTGGAGGAAAAGGGTGCGGTCTTGGGCCGCAAAGGTCTCAGCGAGGTCAGGCCTGTTCTGCAGCATATTTTTCAGACGCTGACGATAAGGGGAGAAGGAAAAGGTCTCCATGGTGGTGATGGTGGCCTGCATCCCGTCTTCTGCTGTCTTGATCTGGTTTTCCAGGGTGTGGGAATGTTGTTTGGCCCCCAGCCAGACCAGGGAGATGGCCAGCATGGTGATGGTGAGGCAGGTGATGAGGGTGGCTTTATACTTTTCGTTCATGGGTCATGCAATCGATGAAAAGAAAACGCTTTTTCAGCGAAGAGCCGTAAGCGGAAAATATACCTTCACACACTCTGCGCCGCTCAAAAAAAGAGTCCAAAACTTCCGATTTAAAGGCTGACCGTCAAGGATGGTAAACCATTTTCCACACGATGAGGCTGCTGTGTCGACTGAAAATAGAAACAGCAGCCTATGATCCCTGAAAATACACTTAAAAATTATGCTACTTTTTTTCAAGAAAAGTTACAACCTTTCCAATTGATAATCGACCTCTTCCTGATATTTTTGTATCTTGTACTGCTGCTCTCGCTACCAGATTATACTTCATAACCGGAGCCTTGCTCTCTCCTGATTTTTTACCAATGTGTTGACATTGGTTTTCTGGGCCAGATACTCCTCTCCCAACTCCTTGTATCGCTCACCGTGCTTAAATTCCAAAATTACAGGGTTCACTCCTAGGCCAGTTTGTCCGCCACCACTTTATATTTAGGATCTTCAAGATAATTGACATCGATGATGGAAGAGGCGTTGTCGAGGAGCTGGCGGCAGTCTGCGCTCAAGTGGCGCAGATGCACGGTTTTCCCAACTTTGGCATATCTTTCGGTCAGTCTGTTCAGCGATTCAATGGCCGAGTGGTCAACCACCCTTGATTCCTTGAAATCAATGATGACCTCCTGGGGGTCGTTGAGGACGTCGAACTTCTCCTGGAATACCGTAATAGAGCCGAAGAACAAGGGGCCGTAAATGTGATAATGTTTGGCGCCGTCGGCGCCGATATGCTTCCTGGCCCGGATCATCGTCGCATTCTCCCAGGCGAATACCAGGGCCGAGATCACCACGCCGATGAGGACGGCCACCGCCAGATTGTGAAAG
>DCUN01000144.1 GCA_002327225.1 Desulfobulbaceae bacterium UBA2213 | reverse complement strand
AACGGTGACATCCCGCAGAATCTGCGACAGCGGACCGTCGAGCAGCTGAAAAGCGGCAAGCTCGATATCCTGGTGGCAACCGATGTGGCGGCCCGCGGCCTCGATGTGGAAAGGATCAGCCATGTCCTTAATTTTGACATCCCCCACGACACCGAATCCTACGTCCACCGCATCGGCCGCACCGGCAGGGCGGGACGCAGCGGTGAGGCCATTCTCTTTGTCACCACCCGGGAAAGGCAGATGGTAACCACCATAGAGCGGGCCACCCGGCAGAAGATTGAGCCTATGAAGATGCCCTCTACCGAGGTCATCAATGATAAACGGATCATGGAGTTCAAGCAGCGGATCACCGACACCCTCACCGCCGACAATCTTGATTTTTATCAACGCTTGATCGAGGAGTACCTTGGAGAACATGACGTCCCGGCCGATCTGGTGGCCGCGGCCCTGGCCAGTCTTTCCCAGGGCGACAAGCCCCTGCTCCTCAAAGATCTGCCCGCTCCCACGCCGGAGAGGTCTGTTCCCTATGACCGCTCGTCACGATCAGGCGGCAAGTTTGAAAAATCAGCTAAACCGTTTTCCGGATATAAAAAAGAAGAGCCCAGAGAGTTCAGAGAGGCCAGGGAGTTTAAAGAATATCGTGATCCCAAGAATTTCCGCGAGCAAAGGGAGGCACGAGAGCCCAGGCCCTCAAGCGCACCTGATCAGGGCATGGAACGCTTTCGCATTGAAGTGGGTCTTAACCAGGGGGTGAAACCGGGGAACATTGTCGGGGCCATTGCCAATGAGGCGGATCTCAGCAGCAAGCACATCGGCCGGATCTCGATCTTTGATGATCACAGCACTGTTGATCTGCCCGTCGGACTCGAACAGGAAACACTGGCCCTCCTGCAAAAAGTCAAGGTTGCTGACAAACAGCTCAAGATCCGCCGTCTGGATGAAGGAAAAACACAGTCACACACCCCACCACCTCAACTGGTGCGGAAAACCGAGGCAAAGACCGAGAGAAGAGAAGCGGCCATGGGTCGTGCCAGAAGACGTGGTCAGATGAGCCCTGCCTCGGTTGCTGCCAGGAAAAAGAGAGTGAAAGAGTAAAAGCGACCAATCAGGGAACAGCTCTGGTGGAAGTCATCATCATCGCGGCCATGGCTGCCAACCGGGTCATCGGCAGGGGAAACAGCATCCCCTGGCACATCCCCGGGGAACTGCAGTGGTTCAAGGCCACTACCATGGGTCATGTCCTGATCATGGGTCGCAAGACCCATGACTCCATTGGCCGCCCCCTGCCGGGTCGCACCACCGTTGTCATCAGCCGCGCCCCTGGCCTTTGTCTGCCGGGATGCTCCACTGTCCAGAGTCTGGAGCAGGCCCTCACACTCTGTGCGGGCCGCGAGAAGGTCTTCATTGCCGGTGGATCGCAGATATATACCCTGGCCCTGCCCCTGGCCGATACCATTATCCTCAGTGTCCTGGATCAGGAGTTTGCAGGAGACACCTTTTTCCCCCCGATTCCAGAAGAGGAATTTAGTGAAACGGTTCGAACAGCGGTACCAGGCCCGCTCCCCTATACCCGCATTACCTACCACCGCATAAGAAGGTCACAGATCAGGGTTTAATATACGCAAAGCCCTGATTCTGCAGATCGATGAGGCCGACAATACCGGCGGGAATCACCTCACATTCTCCAATCAAACTGTCACGGTTGACCTCAAACCGTTTCAGGGCATTCTCGCAGACCTGGAAACGGACCCCCTGGGCTGCAAGCCCTTGAATCATCTCCATAAATGAGCCCGCCTCCTCCCTGGCCGCCAGGCTGACCGCCGGACCGTTCAAGAGCACAATCAGATCATGCTCCTGACCGGGAATGGCATTCAACAGATTGATGACATTATTGAGGGCCAGAGTAAAGACCTGCCCATCCTTCTGATCGACATGAAAAACCGCTTTATAGTGCATGATTATCTCTCCTTCTTGCTACAAATCCTATGTGTGATGTCACTCGCGCCTACAGAATCAATCATCACCCTTACATTCATCATACCTGCCCATGCCTATAATAGGCCTTAACCGTCTTTCTGTCGGGATTTGGAGCCAACTTGTATTGCGCCACGGAGAGCGCCTGTCTGGCCTGCGACTCAAGGTGATCTGCCGATACATTCACCGCAGTCGTTTTGCTCGGTCCGGTTTTACCGGCAGCCGGCTACCACTTGAGTGCCTTACAGATTGTTTTCTTGTTTTTTTTTTGCAAGAAAACAATCTGCGGAAGGCACTTATCCCGTTCATTGGGGTGAGGGCTGTCAACCTCACTCCCCCATGCACCACGTATAGGCATTCTGAAACATCTTCAGCCAGGGCGAGGCCTGGATATCTTTCATCGACTCCGGCAGATAGTGGAGCTGCCAGGGCAGAAAGGCCCGTTCGGGATGGGGCATCAGGGCCAGATGGCGGCCATCCGGCGAACAAAGGGCGGCCAGGCCGTCGGGTGAACCGTTGGGATTAAAGGGGTAGGCCTCGGTGGCCTGACCCTTGTCGTCCACATAGACCATGGGGCTCATATTGCCGGCTTCGACCTGCTTCCGGATGGCGGCATCAGGGAAATGGAGCCGGCCCTCGCCATGATCGAGATGGATGCCGAAGACCAGATCCTCCATGCCCTTGAACATGATCGCCGTCGATGGCAGCACCTTGACCGTCACCCAGCGCGATTCAAATCGGCCCGAGGTATTATGGGCAAAACGGGGCTGGCTTTCGGGTGCTATCCCCTGCCAGGGCACCCAGCCGAGCAGACCAAAGAGCTGACAGCCGTTGCAGATTCCTAAGGTAAAGGTGTCAGGCCGGTTATAAAATGCATTGAACATGGTCTTGAGCTGTTCATTAAAAAGGATGGTGGCAGCCCAGCCCTTGGCCGACTCCGGGACATCACCATAGGAAAATCCGCCCACCGCCGCCAGGCCGCGAAAGCCATCAAGGGTAATGCGGCCGGCCAGCAGATCGTTCATGCAGATGTCCCAGGGCTCAAATCCGGCGGCATAAAAGGCGGCGGTCATCTCCCGGTCTGAGTTGGAGCCCTCATCACGGAGGATGGCCACCCTCGGTTTCTCATTCTTCTCCAGGATATGGGCCGGGGTGAGTTCCGGGGTAAAACTCAGATGATAGGCCGGCCCTTTCCGGTCGGCAATATTCTCTTTTTCCTCTTCAGCGCAGGCCGGATTCATCTGCAGCCTCTCGAGCTGATAACTGGTCTCCTCCCACCACTGACGCAGTTTCTGCATCTTTTCATCGAGGACCAGCTCGCCATTGCAGCGGACCCGGACCTCTTTGGCGCTTGTACTCCTGCCGATGACGCTATGGGGGATATCGCCGGCGGCCAGCAAGGCCGCAAGGGCATCCAGATCCTCCTGCCGGCATTCGACCACCAGCCCCAGCTCCTCTGAAAAGAGAGCGGCCAGGGGTGAATCACTGCTCGCCAGATCAATCTCCAGGCCGCAGTTGCCGCTGAAGGCCATCTCCAGGAGCGTGGTGATCAGGCCGCCGTCACTGCGATCATGGCCGGCGAGAATCAAACCGCCACGGATCAGCTCCTGCACCGCGAGAAAGGCCTGTTTAAACTGGCGGGGATCGTCCATGTCCGGACTTTCGTTGCCGATCTGTCCCTGCACCTGGGCCAGCGCCGTGCCACCCAGCCTGTTTTTTCCCTTGGCCAGATCAAGTAAGACAAGCACACTGCCCGGCTCCTTGATATCGGGGGTGACCACACGATTAATATCAGGCACCGCCGCATAGACTGAAATAACCAGCTGCCGGGGGGACTTCACCGTCTCGCCCGCCACCATGGTGGCCATGGAGAGACTGTCCTTACCGCCGTCAACGGCGATGCCGATGGTGACCATGGCATCGCGCATGGCCCGGGCCGCGTCGTAAATGGCCGCGCCCTCACCGGACAGCTTAGGGGCCCACATCCAGTTGGCCGAACACTTGACCTGCTCCAGATCCTCGATCCCGGCCCAGACCAGATTGGTCAGGCCCTCGCCGACCGCCATCCGGGCGCCGGCCGCCGGATCAACCAGCATCTTGACCGGCTGCTCGCCAATGGCGCTGGCGATCCCGGTCAGGCCGAAATGAGACTGGGCCACCACGGCCACATCACTGACCGGAAGCTGAAGCGGGCCGCAACACTGCTGCCGGACGATGAGCCCGGAGACCGCCCGGTCCACCTTGTTGGTAAGAAAGCGCTTGGACCCCACCGACAGCAGGCGCAACACGTCATGCAGGGCAGCAGACACGCTCAAATCTTCCGGCAGAGAGAGGGGTTGCAGGCCGGGATCACGGTGCTCATCGGTAAAGGTCTTCTGGGGGATATTGCCGAGCAGGACATCGAGCTCGATATCCACCGGCGTGGAACCATCGGTCGCATCATGAAGGACAAATCGCAGGTCGCCTGTAACCTCGCCCAGCACCTCGCAATTCACCTTCTCCCGGGTACAGATGGCCTGAAACTGTTCAATATTCTCGGGCCGGATCA
Organism: Desulfobulbaceae bacterium UBA2213; assembly: GCA_002327225.1. Taxonomy (GTDB): domain Bacteria; phylum Desulfobacterota; class Desulfobulbia; order Desulfobulbales; family Desulfocapsaceae; genus UBA2270. Next base: position 8,065 of record DCUN01000144.1, on the reverse strand, counting down.
GAAAACCATTGCGTTCCTGATATTCCGCCACATAGATCTCCAGCACCGACATGGTGGGATCACCCACCCGGATATTGCGGATCTCCACCCGGCCGCCTGATTTCTCCACCAGCTCCTTCAAGACATTGGCAGGCCCGCCCGCGCCCTGATCATGAATCACATCAATCAGGGTCTGGTCACCCATCTCGTTGCAGGCGCGGATAACCCGGTTCATCTTCTGCTCCATCTCGGCATCGCCACGCTGCACAGCGTTGAAATCGAGCTCTTCAGGATTCTCTCCCTGCAGCATACTGGAAGCAGCACCGCCGCCAAAGCCGACCCGGTAGGCCGGTCCGCCCACCTGGACAATGAGCATGCCCTTCTGCTCTTTTTCCTTTCTGGTATGGCGATCATCAATCTGGCCGACACCGGCGGTGAACATGATCGGTTTCAGATAGCCCCAGCGCTCTTTATTTTCCAAGCGCAGGTCAAAGGAGCGGGTAAAGCCCTGGATAAGCGGTTCGCCGAATTTGTTGCCATAGTCCGAGGCGCCGTTGCTGGCATCGATCTCAATCTGCAGAGCAGAGGCGAGGTTATCGGGACAGGGATACTGCTTTTCCCAGCTCATTTCATAGCCGGGAATATGGAGATTACCCACGCAATAGCCGGCGGTACCGGCGATGACAAACCCGCCCTTACCCGTACCCTGAACATCACGGATCCTGCCGCCGGTCCCGGTCTCAGCGCCGGGGAAAGGGGCCACTCCGGTGGGGAAATTATGAGTCTCAGCGGTGAGCAGGGGATGATAGCGGACATCACGAACCACAAAGGCGGAAGGGGCTCCCGGCAGGCTCGGATGGAGGGTGGTGATGTCATAGCCCTCAACCACGCTCGAGTTATCCTTAAAGGCGATGACCGACCCCTTGGGGTTGACGGTGAGGGTGTCAATGACCAGATCAAAGAGGGTCTGTTCCTGCTCGACGCCGTCGATCACCTGCTTCCCCTTGAAAAAGCCATGGCGGGAATGCTCGGAATTGGCATTGTTGAGATCCATGATCTCAACAATGGTCGGATTCCGCTTATGCTTGGTGACAAAATAGTCATAATAGAAATTACGATCCCACTCGTCCATGGAGATGCCGGGAATATTCAGCAGGGCGTCCGGCCCGCCGCTCTTGAGATCGACATCATACACCGGTTCCGGCACAATCCCGGTTTCAAAGGTGTGCAGGGCTTGAGGATAGAGACACTCGGTCATCCGGTCGTGATGAGCAGCGATAAAGGCCTGGACATCCTCACCCTCCGGCACCAGATAGCGGCGCGACCGCTCCACCCTGGTCACGCAGTCAATGCCGGTCGCCCGGCAGATGGAGACCATATTTGACGACCAGGCCGTGGCGAAATTGAGCCGCGGCCCCACCTCCACCACCCGATCTCCCAGGAGCACAGGGGTCTGTGACACCGTATCGAGCAGAAAGCCATCGGCCAGTACCAGCCGCAGGCTCTCCATCTCCCTGCCTGTCAACGGTCGGCTGGATTCCACATTGAAGCAATATGCCCGGCTCTCATCAATTCTACGATACAACTGTGTGACTCTCGATCCCATTCTCTTTTCCCTTCCCTTTCTCTGGCTCTTCCCCGGACATCCCCGGTTCCAAGACACAAAACTCCATACCATGAGCGGCAAGACATGAAGACATCCATGTCCTGCACCATACTTATTTTTCAGAACAACGGATTAACCTTATCATGAAACCTCTGGTCAGGAAAGCCCCCGTAATCTTCCACAGCTCTTTTTCTCTTCAACGCTGAAAATAAGCGTAAAAAAAAGCAACTTCCGACAAAGTTTTTCCAGGAAAAAAACTTCATTTCATCTGATTTATCACACCAGAAACCGGACCTTCCGCCTTTTTCCTTGCAGAGAAGAAGGAGAAAGAGTAAATCTATAACATTCCGTTATGTTAGCAAGCCAAATAAACCTTCCTTCCCGACAACCAGGCAGGAATAACCTTTTTCCAGAGTATCCCCATGCTACAACTCCTCCGTAACAAAGCGCAATCCGCCCTTGTCCAGGCCCTTGTCCTGATTATCGCCCTGGTTTTTATCTTCTGGGGTGTGGGCACCAACATGATGAACGATCGGGATGCCGCCATCACCGTCAACAATGAAGAAATCTCCTTCCAGGAATTTCAACGGAGCTACGACCAGGCGATAGCCGGCTACCGCCAGCAATTTGGTGAGGCCATCTCCGATGACCTGCTTAAAGCTCTCGGGATCAAACAGCAGGTTATCAACCAACTGGCCCAGGCCGCACTTCTGCGTCAAGGCGCAAATTCCATGGGAATCATGGCAACTCCTGCCGAAATCCAGTCCGCCATTCAAAAGATGCCCCAGTTTCAACAAGAGGGTGCGTTCTACCTGGACAACTACAAAGCCATCCTCGGTGCCAACCGCCTGACTCCTCATAAATTCGAGGCCTCAATCGGTCGTGATCTCTTGAGTGAAAAAGGAATCACCTTTATCAATAATTTTGCCACAACAGCAAGTGACGCTGAGATCAACGAGATGTATCAGCGCGACCAGGAAACAGTTACGGTGAAGGTTGTCAAGATTTCACCTGATCTCTTCAGTGATACAATCAAGATAGTCCCTCAAGAGTTGGCCGCCTGGTTTGAAACAGAGAAGAACAGCTACAAGACAGAGCAGAAAATCAAACTCAAATATCTGACTTTTCCCTACAAGACCCAGATTGACCAAATAACTATCAGTGACGAACAGATCCTGGCTCAGTACGAAAAAGATAAAGCGGCTTACCAGATCCCGGAACAACGACACGCCAGACATATCCTGTTCAACACAGACGAGAACAGTTCCTCCGAAATCCAGGCGGCACAACTGAAAAAAGCGGAAGAAATTCTCTTCAGAGCCCGCGCCGGCGAAGATTTTTCCACGCTTGCCACAACCTATTCTGAAGATCCATCCAAGGCTCAAGGTGGTGATCTGGGAACATTTGCCAGGGGACGCATGGTCAAGGAATTTGACGATGCTGTCTTTTCCATGCAGCCCAACACCATCAGCGATGTCGTCACAACACAATTTGGCTATCATATCATCAAACTCGAAAAGATCCTGCCCGCTGTCACCCAACCCCTGAAAGAAGTCCGCGCCTCCATTGCTGAAAAACTCCAGAGCGAGCAGGCCAGACCCGCAACCTTCCAGATGGCTAACGAGGCCTATGAAGGCATTATTGCCGCTGGCAGCCTGCAGGCCTATGCTGGAAAAAATCCTGAAAAAACAGTCAGTTCGACCGAGTTTTTCAGCCGTACTGCCCCACCCGCTGGTCTGGATCGTGATCCAGGTTTCATGGATACCCTCTTTTCCCTGAAACAGGGCGAGCTCAGCTCGCTTATTGAGACTCCGTCCGGCTACTTCATCCTTTTTGCTGAAGCAATCCAGGAACCGATCCCTCCGGGACTTGATGAGGTCAAGGATCAGGCAAGCAAAGACTACACACTTGCCCAGGCCAAAAAAATGGTCCAGGAGACTGCGACGGCCTTTCTGACCAAGGTCAAGGGAGGGGCTGATTTTGAAGCAACTGCCAGTGAAGAAAAATTACAGACTAAAACCACAGGGCCTCTCCGTAGAAACAATACGACCGCTGACCCTGTTCTTCCGCTCTCTCTCGTTGATCAGGCCTTGCAACTGGGCGCCAAAAACCCATTTCCAAAAGAGGCCCTCGCTGTAGGTGACGATTTGTACATCGTGCAATTTCTGAAACGACAATTGCCGGAAACAACCAGTATCAATGAAAGCACCAGAAAAGAGTACTCCGCCACCCTGCTCAAACAAAAACAAGATCGACTCCTTAGCTCCTGGCTGAAACAGCAGGAAAAAAAGGCCAAGATATCTACCAGCAAGAACCTTTTGAACTGAAGGGTGTTCTGAAGAATTCAACAAAGAGCAACGAAGGATGGATTTTCTGCCCCATCCTTCGTTGCTCTTTCAATTTCTGCCCTGCATCCGCTGATATCTCATGGCGACTACCCCAGGGAATCATTGCATGTTCTTTGTTTTCACATCGATCCGCATTTTCATTGCAGAACCAACGATCCTTCCGACCAGGACCAGGACGCATTTATTATGACACCTCAACACCCTCTTTTTCAGGCCTATAACAAACTCAACGCCTTTGAACAGACCTTTCTTCAGTTTCTGTCCATTATTTATGAGCCGCCCCATATCACCTTGCTGGTTAACTGCCTTACCAAGCTCGATATGCGCAGTCCTCGTGGCACCTGTCCCACGGCAGCCAATCTCACCCATTATTTCAGCAAACTGCAGAAACTCGGCCTCGTTACCAAAGAACGGCAGTGCGCGCCTGAGATAACCGAGATATTAAGCCGAATCGCGGTTGCCGAAGGAACTTTCTCCACCTTTGCGCAAGCGATCCGCAAAGAGGCCCCCGTCTCCTATTATTACGGAAAATGGACAACTCGCTGCTGGCGGGCCATGCGCGAGCTGCGCATTGGTATTTATACCCAGGATTTTGATCTTATCAACGATGCCCTGGATTTTTTAGACAGCCAGTGCAAAGAACTCTTCTCTGCACTGCCACCCACTGTCCAGATCATTACCACTCCCTTTGATCCTGTATGGTTACGCACTCTTCCCCCTTCGTTCCAGTTTTTCTTATTGAATCAAACTCTTCGTTTTGCCCAGTCCGAAGTATTGTCCTTCCCGGAAGTTCTGCAATTTCTGCAAGATAAAGATAATTTCCAGCGCCTTGACAGCGACGAGAGACTCCCTTTTCAGCGCCTGCTTTTCAACCAGCTCCTCCTTCAGGGAGAACTTGACAGCGCACAACAACTGATCACGGAACAGCCGGAAAGCTTCATCGGCACCGGGGCCATCGGCTCTCTCTCTTTTCTTCGAGGCGATTACCCGCGGGCACGACAATCTTTTACAGACGACCTCGCGGCCCTCCAGCAATTGAGCGGCAATGACAAGGTTGCCTTTTTTGGCCCGCCAGGCCTCTTTCATCTTCTTGCCTGCCTCCAGAAAGACATCTCCGACCAGAACCAGAGCGTGGCTCACCGTATCGGCATCACCTTGTCACTCTTTAGCGGAACACCAGAAGAGAAGGCATACCATTTCCTAGACGCCCTGATCAAGGCCCAGAACCAGAGCAGGATCTCAGAAGAAGAATTCTCGCTCGGCCAAGACAAAAAAGAAAACAGCCTTACCATTCTTTTTGCAGGACTCTGCGGCTACTGGCTGAACAGCGTCCTGACACCAGAGACCGAGAAGAAAATACAGGCCCTCTATCAACAGGCCAGGGAGCATCATTTTCACTTTTTCGCCCTCAATCTGGCTGACATCCTGGCCAAGACCTCGGCAGACAACAGTGAATACCTGGCTGAGATGCAGTCCATCCAGGAAACGACCGGACAAGCCTCCCTGGTCTGCATCCTCGAACCCGAAGAACCCTGGAAACGGAGCCTGCAGGCGCTGATCCATGCCACAACCACCCAGAAGAGCAGCAAGGACCAGACCATCAGAATGGCCTGGTTCATCGACTATAAAGCTGACACACTTACCATCAGCCCCAAAGAGCAGAAAATTTCCGGGGGAGGACAATGGAGTAAAGGCCGTCCCATAGCGCTTGCCCGACTCTACTCAGGTGACATGCTCCCCTATCTGACCATCCAGGATCGCAGGATCAGCGCGGCCATCAACAAAATCCAGCACCCTGAAACTCACGGAATCAGTTATCAGTTTGACATGGATAAGGCCCTGGTCGCCATGATCGGCCACCCTCTGCTTTTCCTGACCAGTTCACCTGGTTCAGCAGTGGAATTTGTGGCAGGCGAACCCGAACTTCTGGTCGAGGAACGGGGCGGAAAACTTCACATCCGTTTTGCCCAGGCGGTGACAAAAGACTCTATTACTGTCTTTCAAGAGACCCCGACGCGCTTCAAAATCATTGAGATTAATGACAACCATCGCCGCATTGCCCAGATTACCGGTATCGATGGCCTCAGTGTCCCCCTTGAGGCCAGTGAACAGGTACTCACCGCGATCGGCAATATCTCTTCCTATATGACAGTCCATTCGGCCATTGCCGCCGACGTCTCAAGCAATAGAAACAGTCATATTGAATTCGTTGAGGCAGACCCATCCATTTATATCCATCTGCTCCCTTTTGGCACCGGCTTCCGCCTGGAGATGTTTGTCAAACCCTTTGCCGAAGGTGGTCATTATCTGAAACCCGGGCAGGGTGTTGAAAACATTATGGCCGAGGTCCGGGGTAGACGGCTGCAGACCCGCCGCAACCTGGCGCTCGAAGAGGAGAACGCCAGAGAAATTGAGGAATCCTGCCCCATCCTTGACCTGGCTATTGACATCGAACAGGAGAATGATCGGGAATGGCACCTGCAGGATCCGGATGACTGCCTCCAGGCCCTGATGGAGTTGCAGGCCATCCATGATCGGGTCATCATTGAATGGCCTGAAGGTGAAAAACTGACGGTCACCCATCAGGCTTCCCTGAAAAACCTGAATCTGAAGATACGCACCAACCGGCAGAACTGGTTTTCTCTCTCAGGACATCTGGAACTTGACCAGGAAACCCTGATCGACCTGCGTGAACTCCTCAGCAAGGTCAAAGGTGCCTCGGGCCGTTTTATCCAGATTGGCGAAGGACAGTTCCTGGCCCTGACCCAGGAGTTTAAAAAACGTCTGGAAGAATTGAATACCTACTCTGAAGGACTGGACACAGAGGAAGGAGAGGAGATTCTCATTCACCCCCTGGCTGCCCTGCCGCTGGAGCAACTGATCGAACAGGCAAAAACAAATGTTGATGCCGGCTGGGAGATGCAGCAGAGCAGACTCAAAGATCTCCACTCCTATACGCCCCAGCTCCCATCCACTCTCCAGGCAGAATTACGGGATTATCAGCTCGAAGGCTATAACTGGCTGGCCCGCCTGGTGCACTGGGGTGTTGGCGGCTGTCTGGCTGATGACATGGGGCTGGGCAAGACCATCCAATCCCTGGCCATCCTCCTGGAACTGTCCTCGGATGGTCCATCTCTGGTCATCGCCCCGACCTCGGTCTCCACCAACTGGGAAACAGAGGTGAATCGCTTTGCCCCCACCCTCAACATCAAATCTCTGACTGGGAAAGAGCGCAAAAAAACCATTCAGAAATTGGGGAAATTTGATATCCTTATTACCACCTATACCTTGCTCCAACAAGAAAACGAACTCCTTTCCCAGATCAAATGGCAGGCAGTTATTCTCGATGAAGCCCAGGCCATAAAAAATGCGGCGACCAAACGCTCCAAGGCCGCCATGGCCCTCCAGGCCAGATTCAGACTCATCACCACCGGCACCCCCATTGAAAACCATTTGGGAGAACTATGGAATCTCTTTCATTTTATCAATCCCGGCCTGCTGGGATCACTGGGGCGCTTCAATGAACGCTTTGCCATTCCAATCGAGCGTTACCACGACCGCGAGGCCCGGCTGAAACTGAAAAAACTCATTCGCCCCTTTATCCTGCGACGTCTCAAATCTGAAGTGCTGGAAGAGCTGCCATCACGGACAGAGATCACCCTCCATGTGGCCATGAGCAAAGAAGAAATCCATTTTTATGAGGCCCTGAGACAGAATGCTCTGGAGACACTTGAACACAATCAGGAGAAAAAAGGACGGCATCTGCAGATCCTGACAGAGATCATGAAACTGCGTCAGGCCTGCTGCCATCCCCGCCTGATTGCCCCGGACACCAATATTTCCAGTGCTAAACTGGAGGTCTTCTCAGCAGTCATTGAGGAGCTGCTTGGCGGTCGCCATAAGGCCCTGGTCTTCAGCCAGTTTATCGGCCATCTGCAGATCCTGCGTGAATATCTGGATGGAAAGGGAATTTCATACAAATATCTGGACGGTTCCACCAGCACCGCCAAACGAAAACAGCAGGTTGACGAATTTCAATCCGGCGATGGCGACCTCTTTCTCATCAGTCTCAAGGCCGGTGGTCTTGGTCTGAACCTGACCGCAGCTGATTATGTCATCCACATGGATCCCT
>DCUN01000188.1:21822-41650 GCA_002327225.1 Desulfobulbaceae bacterium UBA2213 | reverse complement strand
GCAGATTCTGCGGGATGTCACCGTTAAGCGGGGCCACGGAATAGCCACGTGCCGCCAGTTTTTCTGCCAGCTCGACGGTCTGATTCTTGGTGCGGACGAAGATCAGCATTCCCTCAAAGGACTCTGCCTCGAGCACCCTGGTCAGGGAATCGAGCTTATGAAAAGCACTGGTGACCAGAAAACGTTGGCGGATATTCTGGGCGGTGCTGGTCTTGCCCTTGATGGTAATTTCCTGGGGGTTGTTCAGATATTTCTGGGCGATGCGTCGGATACTGACGGGCATGGTGGCCGAAAAGAGAGCGATCTGGCGGCTCTCAGGGGTCTGTTCCAGGATCCATTCGACATCATCAATAAAACCCATGCGCAGCATCTCGTCGGCCTCATCGAGCACCAGGCAGTCAAGTTCATCGAGATTCAGGGTCTTACGGCGGATATGATCCATGACCCGGCCCGGTGTGCCGACCACGACATGAACGCCGCGCTCAAGCTGCCGGAGCTGGATCTTGTAATCCTGGCCGCCATAGATGGGGACCACCTGAAAGCCGCTCATATGGGTGGCGAAACTATGGAAGGCCTCAGCAACCTGGATGGCCAGTTCCCGGGTGGGGGCCAGAACGAGGACCTGCGGCTTTCTTTTTTTCAGGTCAAGGCGCGAGAGAAGCGGCAGGGCAAAGGCGGCGGTCTTACCGGTACCGGTCTGGGCCTGACCCACCACATCCACTCCTGCCAGGACATGGGGGATGATGGTGGACTGAATCGGAGTGGGGGACTCGTAGCCCAGTTCGTCAATGGCCTTGAGGATGGCCGGGCTGAATGCGAAGTCGGAAAATGTGGTCTGGGGCTGGTCGTCAAAAGACATGATGGATCCTTGTGAGAAAGAGGGGGGTACCCGAATATACAGGTAGGTTGCAGATAGTTGAATCGAGAAAAAATAAAGACAAGGTCTGCGTGATACTCTCAGCGGAAAATATTAAAAAAAGAGAGAGTGAACATGGTGCTCAGCTCCTCATCTCTGGATGAGTATCTTACATGACAGAATACAATATCTAAGAGGTAAAAACAAGAAACAGGGAAAAGCGCCTCGGGTGCTTTATTCGGGGTGTGCGCCATGGGTGCTGCAAGAGAGTGAAAAAATGTTTTCTGATCTGGTGAGTCTCTTGCAAAATGACCAATTACGTCCAAAAACTGTCATTTCTGCGCAGACTTGAATTCATAACTGGCTGAATTTAGAACAATAGATTCCCGACTCTGGCTATTTGTAAAGACAGAGATAGGCGGTTTCACCTTCTGTCCGTACACCAAATTTTACGTTGGCGGCCACTTGAAAACTCTCGCCTGTCTGTATGGTCTTCCAGTCTTCGGTCCCTGGCAGTTTGACGTCCATGGTCCCGGAAATCACAGACATGATCTCCACAGAGGCGGTGCCGAACTCATAGTTCCCTGGTGCCATGGCTCCAATGGTGGCAGGTCCTTCAGGGCTGGTAAAGGCGATGGATTTCACCTTGCCGTCAAAATACTCATTTGTTTTAAACATGTGTTTTTCCCTGGAATGATAAAAATAAATAATAGAATGAAGGGCACAAGTATAGCATAGGTTGGATAACTTTACGACATATTATATTTGACACTCATGTATGAGGGAAATGCAGAAAAAACAAGAGGGAAAAGATCAAAAAAGTGTCGCTTATTTTTCTCGTGGCCGTGATTGTGAGCTCTTATAAAAAAAACGGGGATTGCCGGTACGAATCCAGCAATCCCCGTTTGTCGTGTAAAAGATCTCTTCAGTCGGACTGGTAACGGTAAGGCTTTAAAAGAGTCTGGCATTGACCAGAAAATGAACATAGATACTGGCCGCATAGCCGAGGGCGATAACCGGCGTCCATTTGAGATGGCCGAAAAAGGTGTACATGCCGCGGGCCTGTCCCATGAGGGCAACGCCTGCAGCCGAGCCGATGGAGAGCATGCTGCCGCCGACTCCCGCTGTGAGTGTTACCAGCAGCCATTGACCTGTACTCATATCAGGCTTCATGGTGAGGACGGCAAACATCACCGGAATATTATCCACGATTGCCGAGAGTACGCCCACCATAATATTGGCATTGGTGGCGCCCCAGCCAATGTACATGGTATGGGAGGCCATGGCCAGGTAGCCGATAAAACCAAGGCCACCCACGCAGAGGATGACTCCATAGAAGAACATCAGGGTATCCCATTCGGCTCGGGCAATATTCTTGAATACATCAAAGGCCACGGTATCACCCACTTCCTCATCTGCCTTGGTCGGATCATATCCAGAAGACCCATGACCATTTTTATGGCTCTTCTTCAGGTAGTACCCAAAAATTTTCAGAAAAGAGAGACCGGTCATCATACCAATAACCGGTGGCATGTGTAAAAAATTGTGAAAAGAGACTGCAGTGCAGATGGTCAACAGAAAGAGTCCAATAACTACAAATCCTCCCCGTTTCATCTTGATATCGACCGTGCAGGCAGTCGGCTGGATGTTAGGAACGGCAAAACTCATGATCAGGGCCGGGACAAACCAGTTCACTACTGCAGGTATGAAAAGGGCAAAAAAAGTCCAGAATGGCAGGATTCCCTTCTGCCAGACCATGAGGGTAGTGATGTCGCCAAAGGGACTGAAGGCGCCCCCGGCATTGGCGCCAACCACGATATTGATACAGGAGAGCATGACAAATTTGGCATTATCCTTGCCGATTGCCATGACCACAGCACACATCAGCAGGGCAGTGGTGAGGTTGTCGGCGACCGGGGAGATAAAAAAAGCCAGCAGCCCGGTAATCCAGAAGAGTTTACGATAGGAAAAACCGGCAGAGACTAAGCGGGCACGCAGGGCCTCGAATACCTGCCGTTCTTCCATGGCATTGATATAGGTCATGGCAACGAGCAAAAAGAGAAAAAGCTCACCGTATTCCAAAAGGTTATGGCGGACAGCAATCTCTGCGGCATGATTCAGGCCGTGACTGGCATAGACCCAGGCTATCAATCCCCAGATAAGACCGGCTGCCAGCAGCACCGGTTTTGATTTACGAAGATGGGTATATTCTTCACCCATGACAAACAAATACGCCACAACAAAGATAATCAGGGCCGCATAGCCCACCCAGTGGGCGGTCAGGTTGAGGGACTCAGATCCCCCGGTGGCGGCGAGCACTGTTTCTGGTATCCCCAGAAGCAGTGCGACCGCAAATGTCATGATGGACAGTACTATATTCACAGTGGTTTTCTCCTCTTCTCTTAACGCCTGTTGCAGGCTGCAGTCAGATGAATGAAGTCCCCTCTCCCTGAGTGGGGAGAGGGGCGTAAAATATAAAAAACGAATCGAATATTTTTGCGTTATGCTCGGTCAATGAACCTGCTTGTATGGAAGCTCTCCTAGAGAGCTTTCGGCAGATACACGGTCATGCCCATCATCGGCCAGATAAACTGGATGGCGAGAAAGAGTACTCCCATAAGTATGGCACTGGCAGGAATGCCGTAGAGGAAGAATTCACCAGTGGTGAACTGCTTGGAGTTATAGGCGATGGCATTGGGGGCCGCGCCGACCAGCAGCAGGAAGGGCATACCGGCTGTAACGAGGGCGGTGAAAAGGATGACCTCGCCGGCAACGCCGAGATAGGGAGCGATAACCAGGGCCACCGGCATGGAGATGGCAATGGCTGCCACGTTCATGATGAAGTTGGTCATGATGAGAACAAAGAAGGCCATGCCAAGGATGAAGACAATGGCCGGGGCGCTTTGGAACAGGGTAAGCCAGTTGACGGCCATCCATTTGGCGGCGCCGGTCTCCCACAGGCAGAAGCCGATGGACATGGCGCCTGCAAAGAGCAGGACGATATTCCAGGGGATCTCTTCCAGGTCGTTAACGTCCAGGATATTGACGATGAAAAAGAGAACGGTGGAGACAAGAAGAATACCGGTTTTATCAAGCGAGTCCAAAGCGGGAACAAAGGATTTCAGGGCAATAATCAGGATGGTGCTGCCAACAATAACTGAGGCCATGATCTCTTTCGAGTTCCAGGCGCCCAGTTCTTTGTACATTCTTGAAGCCTTCTCCTTGAGTCCGGGAATGGAGTCTTGCTCCGGTTTGCAGACAAACATGAAATAGAACCAGAGCAGGAAGGTCATGCCCCAGCCGACCGGGGCCATATAGTAAGTCAGTTGGAAAAAGCTGATGTCAATGCCGGTCATATCCTTATAAAAGCCCAGGGCCACGGCGCCGCGGGCCGCTCCAAGCAGGGTGACGATACTGCCGGCGCCGGCTACATAGGCCATGCCCATAAAGAGGCCCTTGCCGAATTTGGTTGGTTTGGTCTCATCGGTGTAGAGGGCATAAATTGCCATGAGCAGCGGGAACATGGTGGCGGCAACCGCGGTATGGGCCATGATATGGGTGAGGGCGGCGGTAAGAACAAAGCAGCCCAGGTAAATTCTGCTCGTTTTTTCACCAACAATGGAGAGCATCTTGTAGGCGATGCGTTTAGTCAGACCGGTTTTGGTGAAGACCATGCCGATGACGATGGAGCCAACGATAAAGAGCACTGATGGGTCCATGAAGTCCTTGAATGCCACCTTGGCCGGACGGATAAAGAAGAGGGCCTGTAGAATACCGATAGCCAGACTGGTAACGCCGATGGGCAGTACCTCAAAGATCCACCAGGTGGCGGCCAGCAGAAATACCGCTATGGCCCCTTTTCCTTCTTTGGTCAGCAGGAAATTCTTCCCTTGCGGATCAACTGCGTCCGGCCACAGGGGTGAATAATAAACAACTGCAAACAGGCCAATACCCAGGAACAGGAAAAACAATCTTTTCCAGTCAATAGGTGTTTTTTCGATCGGTAACCCTACTTTTGTTTTTGAATTTTCCATGACGAATGAACCTTATCTCCTTATTCTTTTTAATCTTTTTCCGTATATTTCTGTCGGATTATAATTTACAGGAAGTGCAGACGGCCGTGAAGATCTCTTCCAGCCGTAAAATGCCGACGATCTCGTCCCCGTCAAGGACCGGAATGACCTGATCTCTGCTGTTGAGTATCAGTGACAGGGCCTTGACCAGCGGGTCATCGGCCTTGGCGATACGGTTGACCGGCCGCATGATATCCTTGAGCAGGACATCCTTTTGCTTGGCGCATTCCACAAAAAAGGAATCTTCCCAGAGGAAGGCAAGATTGGGATATTCTGCCCCTTGTCCCTCAAAGCCTGCGACCTTGGGAATGTCGACAAGACGTTTGTCAAGGGCGGTGAGCAGGTCTTGCAGGTTGAGTTTTCCCACCAGCTGGTTCTGCTGGTTGATGACAAAAAGGGTCGAATAGCGGAGACGCTCATTTTCGCCACAGGCAAAATGGGTCAGGGTTGCTACCGCGTCATGGATCGTTTTTGTCTCCAGCAGGTGCGGAAATCTTTCCAGTGGTATGAATAAATCTCGTACAACCGGGTTGTCAGTAGCCATATGCTTCCTCCTGATTTTGCTAAGTATGGTAAATGGGGATAGGGAAGGATTTCCATATCCTCTTATTGTATCTGATCCGCTCACGGCGTCAGGGCTTAGGTGTCACTTCTCAATGTCGCCAGATCTATCTCGTATTTGTTAACCTTGTCATACAGGCTTTTTCTCGAAATACCAAGTTGGTGATGTGTCAGGGGGACGAGCCCTTTGTTTTGACGCAACACCTCTATAAGATATTCTTTTTCGATCTGCTCAAGATAAGGTTTGAGAGGGGTCTGTTGAGCAAGACTCTTTTCTATAATGGTATTTTTTTTGGCCGGACCTTTTGTCGCTTTGGCGTGGGTGCCGAAAACGCAAAGCCGGCGGACGTGATTTTTTAATTCCCTGATGTTGCCAGGCCAGTTGTTTCGTTTGATCTGTTCAATGATTTCCGTTGAAAAAGGCTCCACGTTCAACTGCCTGTCATGGCAGTATCCCAGCCGAAAATGCTCAACCAGCAAGGGGATGTCTTCTTTTCTTTCTCTGAGGGCCGGGGTCTTGACCGGAAGGACATTTAAGCGGAAGTAGAGGTCGTGACGAAATGTACCCTTATCAATCTCTTGTTCCAGGTCTTTGTTGGTGGCGGCGATAATCCTTGCCCTGATGGGTATGGAGACATTGCTGCCAAGCGGAGTTACTGTCTTCTCCTCAAGAACCCGGAGGAGTTTGCCTTGGGTGCTTGCGGGCATGCTGCAGATTTCATCGAGAAAGATTGTCCCATCTTCAGCATATTCAAACTTGCCCTGTTTCTGTTGGAGTGCTCCGGTAAATGCTCCCTTGACATGACCGAAAAGTTCGGATTCGATCATGTCGACAGGCATTGCCCCCATGTTGACCGGGACAAAGGGCCTCGCGTGTCGTTTCCCGGCCTCATGAATGGCGCGGGCCACAAGCTCTTTTCCTGTCCCGGTTTCTCCATAGAGCATGACCGGATCGTCTTCCTCGGCCACCGCTTCAATTGTTTCGTACAGGTCCTGCATTACAGGATGACCGCCAAAAAGTCCATGGAAGTGATAGCTTTTCCGTTGCTTTTTCAGACGGTTGATCAGGCAGCGGTTTTCCATGATAAGCCGACGTTTTTCCACCGCCCTTTCAATGGAGGCGATCAGTATGTCTTCGTCGACCGGTTTCTGTAAAAAGTCATACGCCCCTTTTTTAATGGCACTTACCGCCATTTCGACATCACCGTGACCTGTTATCAGGATAACCGGAAGTTCAGTGTCGATCTCCTGAATACGTTTGAAGAGCTCGATACCGTCCATCTGCGGCATTTTGATATCGGTGATAACCGCTGCATAGCTGTTTTCGTGGATGGCGGCCAGGGCCTTGCCAGGTTCATTAAAGGTGTCAGCGAGATAACCGTTCAAGGTTAATGTCTGCTTGATAGCGGCCAGTAGATAGAGATCATCATCCACGACCAGAAGCGTGGTGGTGTTATTGTTTTCAGGGTGTTCCATCATGCACTTCCTGGAGGGTTGGGGCATGGGGGTAAGAAGACGAGGAAGGAGGCGCCTTCCCCGGCCGGGCTTTCGACCTTTATAAATCCTGATAATCCTCGAATGATCCTGTCAACAATGGAGAGGCCCAGACCCATTCCTGTCCCTACCTCGCGGGTGGTAAAGAAGGGATCAAAGATTTTTTTCTGCATATCAGGGCTGATTCCTTCGCCGTTGTCCTGGATCATGATGCCGACATAGGATTTTTCCTGGAGCGTTTCAGGATCCATCTGTGACTGGAGAAAAGTTCTAATCGTCATTCTGGGCTGATCTGTTCTCCCCATGGCCTGAATGCTATTCTGGATGAGATTGAGAAAAACCTGTTCCAGTTTGACCTCCTGGCCAGGGACATGGGGCAGACTGGTGTCGAGGTGCAGTTCTACCTCCACCTCTGACAAGGCCAGTTGTGACTGGAGAAATTTGAGAATATTTGCCAGAATCGCATTGACGTTGACGGCAGTTGTCTCATCGACTGTCTTACCGCCAAAGCTCTTGAGGCTGCGGATAATGGAGGAGGCCTTATTCACCCGGTCAATAATGATGTTGAGGTTTTCCTCCAGCATCCCTTTGTATGTCACGGGGTCGTGCAGGACCTTGAGACAATTTCTGCTGAAGAGAAGGATGGCGTTCAGGGGTTGGGTCAGTTCATGGCCGATGCCGGCCGCCATTTCTCCCAGACTTGCCAGTCTGACAGAATGAATAAGTTGTTCCTGCGCCTCATGCATACGACGCATCATGGCATAAAAGTCACTTCTGTCCGTTGCAATCAGCATGTGCAGGGTGCGCCCGGATTCGGTGGTGTAGGTTGATCCTTTAAGATTGACCGGGATGCGTCTGCCGCTGTGATCGATGAAATGCGTTTCAAAGTCTGTAAATTCTCCATTTTCAAGGGCAAGGCGGATAGAGCTACATTCGTCTGCGCCCACCAGATCTTTCAGCGCCAGGTTGCTGTTTTTGGCGCTGCAATAGCCCAGGGTACGATAAAATTCCTGATTTGCCTGGACGAGTTGAAAGGTGTTTGTCAGGAGCAGGAAGAGGTCGGATAAGCTGGCAAGAATCGTATTGGTAAATTCCTTTCCCGCCTCTACTTCTTCATGCTTTTTCAGAACACGAACAACCAGATCCTGTTTTTGCTTCTCAAGGATTTCGATTAAGCGATTGTCTGTCGAACGTAAGCGCATGCCTTTTTTCCCTGGTAGTCTCTAAGTATCACTTTTTCGGCACGAATGTACTCTGTAAGGCCTGGGCTGTCAATATTTTTACACATTAATTTTTTTGTGAAAATACAATCAGTTGCGTGCTTGTCGCTGGTTGTTGTCACTTTTTATGCACATTTTGTGAGTTTTGCGAGAAACCCTGGATGCAAAATTTTGGAATGATGATTGTAGTGAGCTGATATGATTAAATAAAATAAAATTATGATCGTGCAGCATAAACTGGCCCTTAAATTGCGTTAAGAAAAACAGGAGTAGCTGTGGTTGTTTGAAGGGGTGAACTCAAGATGCTGCATTGAAGAAGGCAACGAAGCGATATGGCAACGCAGATATTAAAAAATCAGGAGAGTGTCTCCCTTGCTCTTGAGCAGGTGGCTTCCGTATGCGGTGTTTCGGATGTGCGAGTGCAGAGGTGGATAGGGACGAGGGGGTTGAGGGCAAGGGTGGAAGATGGATGCAGCTATGTTGCAAGCTCTGATCTTGTTGATTTTCTTGTTCAGTATAACATGCCGATACCTGAGACAATTCTTCCGGCAAAAGCCAAGAAGATACTTTTTGTTTTTGCGAGTGAAACGCTTGAATTCATTTATGTGAAGTTTTTGATCAAGTTTTTTTATCAGTTAAGGCAGGATGCCAATTTTATCTGTGATTATGTCTCCTATGGCAAGGATGCCGAATATAAACTCATGACCTTTATGCCTGATCTTCTGGTGACCGATACGATATCCGCCTATCCGGAAGCAATACGACTCAATACATTTTCCAGAAGTGTGGGCAGGTATAAGATCTTGTCGATCATTGATAAGGATATGGAACCACAGGATATAAAAAACATAAAATCATCTGGTGCTGATGCTGTTGCGACCCGCTGTATTGAGATAAGCGATCTTGTCGAGCAGGTGAATGGCCTTTTTCGCTGAGCGGCTCAAGGAAAATGAACAGGAGGCCCATGAACAATAAAAAGATGTATTACTCGCGTCTGCGCAGGGGATTGATCTCGGCTTTTTTTATCTTCATCCTGGTGCCGACGCTTTTTGTCTCCTGGGTTACGATCTACAATTTACGAAAATGTGCCATCCAGAGGATAGAGAATTCCGGGGTTCGTATGGCTGAAGATCGGACGGATGCCGTCAGCCAATACCTGAATAAACAGATCATTCTGCTTTCCACCCTGGCCGGGATGTACCCGATTAAGATCATGGGCGATCAGCCACATCTTGACCAGCTCTTCAGGTCTGTCAACGAGAGGGGAGACGTCGTTGATCTTCATGTCATTGACTCTGCTGGAAAGCAGCTTGCCTATGTCGGCCCATACAGAAGCAGTATTGAGGGCAAAAATTATAAGGATGCTCCCTGGTTCAAGGAGGCCATGGTCGCTGGGAAGCATGTCAGTGACGTCTTTATGGGCTATAGAAATGTCCCTCATCTGGTGGTGGCGGTAACTGACCCTCTGAAAACATATGTGTTTCGGGCAACCATAAATTCTGAAAAATTCAACGCCCTTCTTCTTCGGGCCCAGACTGGTCCGAGCGGAGATGCCTATATCGTCAACCGGCATGGCGAATTTCAGACACCCAGCCTGCAGGGTACCATAGAGCTGGCAGCAGCGGAGAAGAATCTCCTTGAGTATCACGAAGGAACATCTACAAGGACCATTGGCCCTTTCCTCTATACAAGCAGCTGGATGAAAGATGGGCAGTGGTTGCTGGTTGTCAAATCCAAAATAAGCGACTCCTTGGGAACATTCAACGAGAGACGTAATAACAGTCTCATGATCATTACCGCTTCAAGCATGCTCTTCCTTGGTGCTGCGGTGCTTCTCTGCCGTTACATGGTGGGCAGGCTTGAACAGGATGACCGCAGGAGAGCGGATATGGACCAGCAGATGGTCCAGGTTGAAAAAATGGCCAGTATCGGCAGGTTGGCCGCCGGAATTGCTCATGAAATTAATAACCCGCTGCAGATGATTACCAATCAGGCAGGATGGATTGAAGAACTCCTTCCTGATGAGGATCCGGAGGCAGTAAAGAATCTTGGCGAATATCAGGATGCTGTCACCAAGATCAAATATCACGTCAGACGGGCCGGGACGATTACCCATCGCCTCCTGGGATTTTCACGCAGGATGAGTGCGGAAAAGGAGTCCGTCAGCGTCAATGAGCTTCTTGAAGAGACGGTCTCCTTTGTCGAAAACGAGGCGGTGAATCACAATATTATTATTGAGCAGCTGCTGGATAAAAATCTGCCGACAACGATGACAGATGGTCCGCAACTGCAGCAGGTCTTTTTGAATCTCCTCAATAACTGCCTGGATGCCGTCGAGCAGAACGGACGGATCACCATCACGACCAAGGCGGATGATACCTCAATTTCCATAGAATTTGCTGACAGTGGCCCCGGCATTTCAGCGGAGGTCATGAAGCAGATCTTCGATCCTTTTTTTACCACCAAGGATCCGGGCAAGGGAACAGGTCTTGGGATGTCCATTTGTTATGACATCATGAAAAAACTAGGGGGGAAAATCGAGGTGAAGAACAACAAGGTGGGAGGCGCCATTTTTACTTTAACTCTGCCGTTGAAGCATTTGAGTGAATCAGGACAGGGGGATAGAAGAACAAGTGGCTACGATGAGTCAATATATTAAAAAAGGAGAAATAACGATGGCACTTTTTAATGTACTGGTTGTTGACGATGAGCAGGAATTTCGCGACATGACGATCAAGAGGCTGAGCAAAAGGGACATCATTGCTGAAGGTGCTGAAAACGGCGAGATGGCGATTGAGCGCATCAAGCGCGGTGATATTGATGTTGTCCTGCTCGATGTCAAAATGCCGGGAATGGGTGGAGTTGCCACGCTGCGGGAGATTAAACAGATAAAACCGTTGATTGAAGTTGTCATGCTCACCGGCCATGCCTCGGTGGAATCAGGGATCGACGGCATGAAACTCGGGGCCTTTGATTACCTGATGAAGCCGATGGAGTTTGAGTCCCTGCTGGAAAAACTCAGTGAGGCCTATGAGCGAAAAAGAATCCAGCAGGATAAGATTGAACAGGCCCAGATTAAACGGGACATGGCCAGGCCGAGTTAGGGCCTGGCCACACATAACATGAACGTCTTGTATCTCATCCAAATCTGAGCGCAATCTTGTCCATAATATTTGCGGACAGGCCCTCAGTGGATCGCATCGACTGGAGCAGAAAGAGTCAGGAAGTTTTTATAACGCCCGGGGGAAACCCCCGGGTATCTTATTATTCAACACGGGAAGAGGAGTGAGTAACAATGAAATTTTTCAGTGAGTTAAACCAGTTCATGCTGATGGGCGCCAGGGCCCATGCCAGGTGGGAGCTGGACATGTCCAACACCATTCTGCATGATCGTAAGCGGCTGATAATCCTGGCCCTGCTTATTGTCCCGATCCTTATCGGCGGCATATCCTTTGCCGAGGAGTTGGTCGGCAGTATGCCCGCCATGCTTGGCGGCAAGAATGCCTATGCCCCGGCCTTTTATACCCCGACAATTTTCTTTGCCTCCATCGGGGTCGGCATTGTCGCCGGCCTGATCACAGGCTGCATTGGCGCCGGCGGCGGTTTCATTATTGCCCCTGCCCTGATGAGCGTCGGGGTGAAAGGTATCCTTGCGGTTGGTACCGACCTCTTTCATATCTTTGCCAAGGCGATCATGGGCAGTGTGCTCCATCGCAAGCTGGGCAATGTCTGTGTCGGTCTGGCCATGGTTTTCCTCATAGGCTCCGTCGGTGGCGCCACCCTCGGCGGCTGGGTGAATCGTACCCTCTATGAAAAAAATCCGGTACTGAGTGACGCCTTTATCACCACCATCTATGTTCTGATGCTGGGCTTCCTCTGTACCTATGCCCTGATGGATTTCTTTCGCTCCCAAAAAGCAGCGTCTGCGCAAAAGAAATCCGGGAGCACAGCCGCTGTCGCCAGTATGACCGCGACGGCTCAGAAGCTGCAGTCTATTAATTTGCCGCCGATGATCAAATTTGACGAGGGCGTCACTCCCGGCGGCCGTAAGATATCCTGGCTGTTCCTGGTGATCAGCGGTTTTATCGTTGGTATGGCTGCGGCCATCATGGGTGTAGGCGGTGGTTTCCTGACTTTCCCGATCTTTGTCTATACCCTCGGTGTTTCTTCAGCCACTACTGTTGGCACCGACATCTTTCAGATTATCTTCACCGCCGGCTATGCCGGGCTCTCCCAGTATGCCGTGCATGGTTTTATCTTTTACACCCTGGCTATGGGCATGCTTCTGGGCTCTCTGTTTGGCATCCAGATCGGTTCTCTGATCACCAAGGTGGTCAGCGGTCCCACCATCTGCGGGCTCTATGCCGTTGCCACCTCGGCTGGTTTTATCAACCGCGCCTTTGCCCTGCCCTCGAAACTGGCGAGCATGGAGTATATCTCCATGTCCGCTGCCACCGGCAAGACCCTGGAAACCGTGGGCTCCTATATTTTCTTCATTGTCCTTGGCTCCTTTGCCATCTGGGTCTTCTATATCTTTTTCACCAATATCAGTGTCCTCAAGGGTGAGGGTCACGCACACACCGCCAAGGGGGTAAAGTAATGATTGCCAATAAAAAAGAGTTTAACGGCGGTCTGGTGCTGATGATCGGTTTCTGGATCGTTTTTGCCGCGCTTCTCTCACCGCTCTATCCTGGTCAGGGCAAGAAGGTCAATATGCTTGACTATATGGATAATATGTACAACTCCATCTCCAAAAAATCGGCCTATTATATCCCGGCCACCCAGAAGAAGGCCGAAGCCTACATGGGGACCACCATAGAGCTGACTATTAAAGCCGATGCCACACTTCCCGCTGATCGCTTGACAATGCTGATGCAGCTGGCCGGTATGACGGTCGAGGCAGGGGACGCGGAGGTCAGGGTGAGCGGCGATCTGGGCGGTATGTTGAGCGCGATTCTGGCTGATGCGGATGCCATGTATGCCAATAACGGACAGGCCGTCAGCGCCAAGTACGGAGCCAATGAAAAACAGGTGCTCTATGATTGGTATAACGCTCTAAAATCCATGGAAAAAAGTCTGACAAAACAGGAGAAATTCCAGGAGTCAAAAATACTCTATCAGGTGCGGACCAAGAGTGTTGAGCCGTCTTATAATTATTACGGGATTGAGGCACAGTCCATCAAGGAGAAGGCCGTTCTGGTCATCTGCTCCCTGGTGGGGTATGTTATCTATACCATGTGGTTCGGCTTTGCCATCCTCTTCATGTTTGAAGGCTGGGGACTCAAGCTTGAGCATTAGGAGCCGTTACGAAATAACATGGCCATTTATACCTATTTCGTTACGGCTCCTTATGCCGTTCATCGGGGTTAGGAGTATCCCTGCATGAGTGGTCGTTTGTTCCGGGTGGCCTGCTGCCCGGAACAAACTCCTCGTGATGTTCCGTCGAAGAAATATGCAATCTGATCTGGCAACCATCCCAGCCTGAGTGATCATGCCATGACCTTCTTTCTTGATCGAATTCGCTCTTTGTTTCGCAGTACGCCCAGGCTGACACCGGCTGAACTGCAGGCCGCTTTTCGCGGTCATTACAAAGAGTTCCGGGCCCTGTTGACTGCCAACAACAATGCCCTGGAGCTGATGGCGGAGATGGAAGAGGCCCTCACCGTTGGCCGTTCCTTCGGCATGGCCTTTGTTCGCGGCAACTGTACCGCTCTTTCGGTGAATATCTACAAGATGACCCATCATCTGACCAGGATGGGTGATGGAAAGTACACAGAGCTTGAGCAGCCATTCCTGCGCATTTCCAGGGAATTGGAACAGATCATAGCCAGTCGTCCGGTGAATACGGAAGGGCCACCGATCCTCTCCATGGCGGAGGTGGATGTCAGCAAGGTGGATCAGGTGGGCGAAAAAATGGCCAATCTGGGTGAGATCAGAAACAGGGTCGGCCTGAGAACCCCGGATGGCTTTGTGATTACGGCCGCTGCCTCCCGAAAATTTATCAAGGTCAATGAACTGCAGGTTGAGATCGATCGCCGCTTAAAAGGTCTTGAACTCGATAACCTGGAGGCCTTGTACACCGTCAGCGCCGGTGTTCAAGGTCTGATTACGAATGCCTCACTGCCGGAAGGGCTGAAAGAGGAAATCCTTGTCCATTATCAGCAGCTTGCCTCTGAAACCGAGGCTGAGCCACAGGTCGCCCTCCGTTCAAGTGCCCTGGGCGAGGACAGCAGCAATGTCTCCTTTGCCGGCCAGTACAGGACTCAGCTCAATGTCGGCCGTGAATGTATCGGCCAGGTCTATAAGGAGATCGTCGCCGGCAAGTATAAAAGTCAGGCCATTGTCTACCGGCAGCAGCGGGGCTTTCGGCATCAGGACGTGCATATGTGTGTCGGCTGTCTGTGCATGGTCGATGCCGTGATCAGCGGCGTACTCTATTCCCGTGCCCCGGATGACCTGCGCAGCAGTTTTGTCTTGATCCAGGCGGCGCCGGGTCTTGCCAGTAATGTGGTGGATGGCAGTGCCGCCACCGAGCAGCTCCTGGTCAGCCGGACCATGCCCCATGTCATCCTTGACCGGCAAGCTGCAGCTGGAAGCGAGGAAAGTGGAGGCGAGGCCGTGGTGACCCTGACTGTTGCCCAGGCGGCAGAGCTGGCCGATATTGGTGTACGCCTGGAGGAACATTTCGGTGCAGCCCAGGATATCGAGTGGTCAATCGATCAGGCAGGGCTCTGCTATGTCCTGCAAAGCCGTCCTCTGGGCCAGGGTGTCTCTGTGACGCCACCATTTGAAGACTCATCGGTACCTCTCGAGCTGGGGCAGGAGGCGGAAGAGTTGCCGGCCCCGCTTCTTGCGGGCGGGGTGTGCGCCAGTCGCGGCGTTGCCTGCGGTCCGGTGTTTACCGTACGCTCCAGTCTTGATCTGTTACGCTTCCCCAAGGGTGCCGTCCTGCTTGTTGAAACCCCCTATCCTGACTGGGCCAGCCTCATGGATCGGGCCTCGGCGGTGATCAGCGAGACGGGTCAGGTCGCAGCCCACCTGGCCACCGTGGCCCGTGAATTCGGGGTTCCTGCCATTTTCGGGATGAAAGAGGCATTGACCACCCTTGAAAATGACAGCCTGATCACGGTGGATGCCACTGCGGGTAAGGTGTATCACGGTCGGGTTGAACCCCTGCTTGCCCTCGCTCCTCGCAAACCGAACCTCATGGCCGGCAGTCCGGTGTATACAATTCTGCAGGAGGCCATGAAGCACATTACTCCCCTGAATTTGACTGATCCGGCCTCGCCATTTTTCAATCCCCAGTCCTGCCGGACCCTGCACGATATCACCCGGTTCTGCCATGAAAAGGCCATGGTTGAGATGTTTACTTTTGGTGAGCGCTACGGTTTTGATGACAAGGCAGCCAAGCAGCTGGTGGTGGATGCCCCTTCTCAGTGGTGGGTGATTGATCTGGACAATGGCTTCCGCCCGGATTTTGACCCGGAGAGCCGCTATGTTCATCTCGACCACATTGCCTCCGTGCCGATGCTGGCTATCTGGCAGGGGATGATGGCCTTTCCCTGGGGTGGTCCGCCGCCGGTCAGTCTGCGCGGATTTGGGGCCATTATTTTTCAGTCAACGAGAAATACCAATATCGATCCGGCGGTTCGTTCGGCCTTGACCGCAAAAAATTACTTTCTTGTCTCGAAAAATTTCTGTAACCTGAGTGTTCGCCTTGGCTACCATTTTGCAATGGTTGAGGCCTATCTCAGCGAGCTGCGCACTGAGAGTTATGTCAGCTTCAACTTCAAGGGAGGGGCGGCGGATGACCAGCGAAAGGTGGCCCGTGTCCAGCTCCTTGCCGATATCCTGGAACAGTTTGGTTTCAGGGTGGAGCGGAAGGGAGATTCACTGACGGCCAGGGTTGAAAAGAGGCCGGTGGAGTTTCTGGTGGAACGTCTTAACATCCTTGGCTACCTCACTGTCCATGCCCGGCAGATTGATATGGTCATGGCTAATCATCACTCAATTCGTCAATATAAAGAAAAATTTCTGACTGAGATTACTGCTCTGTTGGAGAAACAGGAAGGCGTGAAGCCGTAATATCGTAATGTTGTACAAGGATGTTCCTTATGAAGAAAAAGAGCAGAGTGTTAATCGTAGATGATGAAGTTGACTTCAGAGAGACCCTGGCCAAGATGTTTAAGCGTCGAGATATCGATACTGACATGGCAGACGGGTGTCATATGGCGCTGGAGAAACTCAAGGCCGGTGAGTTTGATGTGGTGATTATGGATGTCAGCATGCCGCCCGGACTTGATGGTATTCAGTGTCTTGCCAAGGTGAAAGAGCAATGGCCGACTACCGAGGTGATCATTCTTACCGGACACGCCTCGGTCTCTTCGGGGATTCAGGGGATGAAGGGAGGTGCTTTTGACTATTGCCTCAAACCCATTGACTTTGAAGAGTTGCTTGAAAAAATTGAACTGGCCTGGGAAAAGGTGCAAATTACCCGGGGCGGATAACGCGTTGTCTTTTCTTCAATAAAAGGTGTCACTATAAAGTTCGAGCTTGAATTTTATAGTGGTACCTTTTGTTGTTTTCCATATTTTTTCTCTGAACCTCTGAACCTCTGAACCTCTGAACCTTGCTAAGCAATTACTTGAAATAGTTCAATAAGGCGTGCAGGGTGGTGAGTGGATGGGGCGGACAGCCGGGGATATAGAGATCCACCGGGATGATGCTGTTCAGATCACCGACAATATCCTCGCTGCCGTAAAATGGCCCGCCGGAAATAGCGCAGGTACCACTGGCGATGACGACCTTGGGGCTGGGAACTGCCTCAAAGGTGGTGATGGTAGCGGCTCGCATATTCTTTGAAATGGGCCCGGTGACATGGATGCCGTCAGCATGACGCGGCGAGGCGACAAATTGGATGCCGAAGCGGGAGAGGTCAAAAAACGGGGTGTTCAAAACATTGGTGTCGGCCTCGCAGGCATTACAACCCCCAGCTGATATCTGGCGGAGCTGCAGGGAACGGCCAAAGAGTTTTTTAAAATGTTTTTTGGAATGTTCAGCCAGGGCGGGCAGGTCTCCATGGGTAAAGAGATCATCGCGGCTGGCGGCTCCCATCTCAAAGTTCTGGCTGAAGGTAGCGAATCTGCCACCGGACAGGGTCTCGCAGAGGCCGCAGAAGACGCAACGGCCTAGATCGATCCGGCATGTTTTGGTGTCAATGGCATCCTGAGGGCAGGCATCAGCACAACGTTTTACCAAGGCGGCATCGCATTTGGGATCAACCTTGGGTAAACCGCGAAATCTCTTGTAGAGATGGATTGCCTCTTTTGGGTATTTAGAGGTTCGGTACCCCTGTTCTATTCTGTTCTTAATTACTTGTAACATGACATAACCTAAATGTTTATCCTGAAGTTAAAGGGCCCCGTATGCTGTCTCCAGTAGTTGAAAGACGAGCGTCTCCTTGTGTAGCTAAATGTCAAATCCGCAGTAGGAAAGGTTGAAGCTCTTATTGCACAGAGGAAAGTCGGAGATCCCTTCATCGCGCAGAGACAAGGCCAGGCCGGTCCAGTTGTGAAAAGAGGGATCCTTTACCTTGTAGCGCAAGATGTCCCCTTTTTCATCGGTCAAAATGCAGTGGGATACCTCTCCCCGCCAACCCTCGTTAATACTCACCACAAAAGAGAGTGGAGCCAGTTGCAGATCTTGAGGCGTATAGCCTTTGGCCTCTTCCTTTTTGGCCAACAGGCTCTGGATCAAGCGGGTGGAATGCATGATCTCTTCACGCCGCACCGTGGCCCGTGAGCGGACATCACCATCGGTTCTGTCGTTGCTGTTGGCTGGGAGTTCATCATAACATTCCGTCGGAAAGCTGACCCTGGCATCATAGCTCAGACCGGAGGCTCGGCCGGCGTAGCCGACCATACCGATTTTTTCCGCATTTTCCTGGCTCACGATGCCGGTATTGTCAAAACGGCCGGTAACACTGGGGGAAGCAAAGATCAGTTCACTGACATGCTCCACCTCAGGGGTGAGCTCCGCCAGCTTGTCGCTGAGCAGCTTCTTCTGTTCCTCCCCCATAACGAGGGTTACACCACCCGCTCTTACAAGGCCGCGGCCAAACCGGTTGCCGCCCAGGATCTGGGTCAGGTTGAGGTACTCACCTCGGATCCGACCGAAATAGGCGGCGGGCGGACCAAAGGCAACGTCAATGCTGAGGGCACCCAGATCGCCGATATGATTGGCGATACGCTCAAGTTCGAGAGCGATGGTGCGCACTATCTTGGCGCCTTCATCCACCACCAGACCTGCCAGGGACTCGAGGGCTTGGGCCTGACAGAGGCCATGGCCGATGGTGGTGTCGCCGGCAATGGTTTCGGCGATAATGGGCATTCTTTTCATGGGAACGGACTGCAACATTTTCTCAATGCCGCGATGCTGATACCCGAGCTGGATCTCCAGGTGAAAAACGCGCTCGCCGCAGCATTGGAAGCGAAAATGACCGGGCTCAATAATCCCGGCATGGACCGGACCTACAGCCACCTCATGGACGGTTTCACCCTCGACGGTGAAATAGGGGTAGTTGCCGGGAATCTCCTGCTTGTAGTCATTGTCAAAGACATCTTTTTTACCACTGTAGTTGGCATGGTAACGCACCATCTTCAACCAGGGGTGCCCTTCGGCCTTGAGGCCATACTGTTCACCAATCTCGCGCTCAAACATGTGGAATTTTTCCGACTCCGCAGTCAGGGAGGCAAAACTGTCAGGGGCATCACAGCCGCCGATATAGAGCTTGTCTGTACGCATGACGGCCAGCAGCTTGCTGACGCCCTGATCCTCATAGGCAAAAAACTGGACTACCTGTCCACCTGCTGCCGCACACGCCAAAAGTTGCTGGCGAAAGGTGTCAAAGGGGAGGTGGGGGATATCGGCCCGGTTCACTTTTTCATTGTTCTGTATGTGCAGTAACTTATCCATTAACACTTCCTCCGATCGTGGCAATTGCCGAGAGAATTGTTTGATACAGGCTGTCCGGCATCCAGACACAGAGAATTATGGAGGTGAGGAGCAGGGCGTATGAGGGCAGCACTCTGGCCATATTTTCATCAACCAGGATCTCGTCATCCCATTTACCAAAGCTCATTTTCATCACCAGACGTGAAGCCCCGGCAAAGATCAAAACAAGGGCAATAATAAAGATGCTGATGCTGATGGTTCTGCCTCGCTGAAAGGCCCCCAGGATAATGAGCAGCTCACTGACAAAGATACCAAAAGGTGGAAACCCGGAAATCCCGGCGAATCCGGCAAAAAATGCGACGAAGGTCTTGGGGAAGAGCTTAGCCATGTTGCCGGTTTTGCTGATCAGTTTACTGCCGTAGCCCAGCAGGATGTNNTGAGATGGAGCATGGCGCCATAGGTAGCCAGGCCACCGATTCCCACGCCAAAGGCGATGATACCCATATTTTCAATACTGGAATAAGCCAGCATCCGTTTATAACCGTTCTGGTTAAAGATGAAGATTGCGGCAACGAGCATGGACAGCAGGCCAAAGCCGATGAGAATATTTCCGGAAAAATCTCCGAGTTCTGCCTTGTAGAGGAGCTGATGGCTGCGATAGATGCCGAGGA
>DCUN01000188.1:0-21816 GCA_002327225.1 Desulfobulbaceae bacterium UBA2213 | reverse complement strand
TGCATGGGAGCAAGCCCCATCTTGGTGCCGTAGCCGATGACCAGAAAGATAAAACCGGCCTTGAGCCACATCGGATCGAGTTGAGTCGCCACCGCACCTAGGGCGCTGAAGGATATAGGGACCTGGACATTGCCGATATCCATGGCCAGGACAATGAAGAAACAACCCAGCAGGGCCAGGGCAATACCCACAGAGCAGATCATAACGTACTTCCAGGTCGCTTCCAGGGCTGACTTGGAGCGATGGAGGAAGATCAAGGGGGCACTCATCAGGGTGGTGGCCTCAATGGCAATCCACAGCACGATCAGATGATCGGCCAGGGCAACCATGGACATGGTGGCCAGAAAGAACAGGGTACAGCCGATATAAATGGGCTCACTGGTCATCTCGGTCTCGCTCATGTAGGACACGGCATAAATCGAGACAAGGAGAAAAACAAACGAGGTGACCAGCAACACCAGCAGGCCGTCGGGAGAGGCGGCAAAATAGTCGGGCAAGCCCGGCGTTACCTTGCCCAGCCAGGCCATGATTGTTAACTGCAGATGGAGTAAGGCTGTCACCACCAGGATTCCCCGGCCAAACCTGACGGGCAGGAACATGGCGAAAACCCCGGTAAATATGGGGATGAGGCAGGTAAATTCTAACATTATTTTATATATCCTTACCTAAAATGAAAATAAGCCGATGTAAAAAAATAACATGGGCATCTGAAAGTTAAGAACGGCAGTCGCTCTTCATCCATCCATGGCGCGAGCGACACTGGGGCATCCCTGCTCTGCGTAAGGAGCCGTAACGCAATGAGTTTGAAATGATCTAGTTATTTTGTAACGGCTCCTAAATATTGACCATGACGCAAGCATCTCAGGGCCTTTGCTAATCCTTTAATTGTCCCAGAAGGGCGGTATCGACATCATCAAAGGTGCTGTTGATATTGTTAAGCACAATCCCCATGATCATGATACCCACGAGTAGATCGAGCAGGACCCCGAATTCAACGATATATTGAGTATGGGTCTGCTTGGCCAGGGCGGTACCGAAGAGGTAGATGCCGTTTTCCATCATCAGATAGCCGATGACCTGGGTTATGGCCTTATGGCGGGCCATGAGCAGAAAAAGTCCGGAGGCCAGGGTGGTGATGGCCGTTATCATCAGCAGTACATACTCCCTGGGAAGAGAGTGGGATGCATGGATCCGATCGGCAATAAAGGCGGAAACGAGGATAAAGATCAGGCCGGTAAAGAGTGAGGCATGGTAGCCGATAATGGGTTCAATCTCGCGTCGTATCTTGATCTTTTTTACTGCCACGTAGATAAAGCCAGGAATAAGAAACCCTTTAATGAGAATCATCACCTGCAGCATCAGAATCGAACCCATGGTCATATGCTGTTCAATGAAAAGGGGAATGAGCGACACCACAATGCCCTGAAAGGCCATAATCTTGACCAGGGCCACGAGCCGGTGCGAAGCCAGCGACAATAACACCGACAAAAGTGTAAGGGCGAGTAGGGCATTCGAAAAAGCAATCATTTGATCAGCTCCATGGTGAGGATTAGGGCAAAAAAGACCAGGATAAAGGGAGTCAGGATGAATTTTGGAACCATATTCATCCTATATCTGGCGGTGATAGACTCCACCGTGCCGATACTCATGTAAACAAAGGTGACGACGGCGTAGAAGAGCAGACCGTTGAGCCAGACGTTTTGCAGCTGGAAGGGGTTAAGAAGCATGGAGAGGAAGGCCGAGTAAAAGAGAATCTTAAACCAGGCGCCGAGCTCGATTAAGGCCAGATCCGGTCCGCTGTGATCGAGAATCATAACCTCATGAATCATGGTGAGCTCAAGATGGGTGGCGGGGTCATCCACCGGCACCCGGGAGTTCTCGGTGAGCATGACAATATAAAGGCCAATGATGACCAGGATCAGCTGCGCCCCATGTGCACCGGTGATGGCGATAGGCTGGGTGCCCGAGAAAAATTCGGCAAAGCTCAAAGAACCGGTGATACGGAAAAAGAGGATGAGAATACCAAAGACGGTGGCCTCGGCCAGGGTGGAGAAAAAGGCCTCCCGGGCAGCCCCCATTCCCTCAAAGGGGGAGGCGGTATCGAGGGCGGCCAGAATGGTAAAAAAACGGCCCAGCCCCATAAGATAAAAAAGAATCAGCACATCGCCATGGAAGGAGAAGACAGGTGCAACGCCAGCCAAGGGAAAGAAGAGCAGCATCATCAGGCTGGTGGCACAACCGACCACCGGTCCAATCCGGAAGACAAAGGTGGTGCTTGTGCTATAGACTGAGCCTTTTTTTAAGAGCTTGATCATGGTGTAGTAGTTGATCAGGAGTGGCGGTCCCTGTTTGCCGGCAAAATAGGCCTTTACCTTCTGGATGACCGCAGGCAGAAGGGGCGCTATCAGGATTGCAAAACAAAATGAAAATATGGATTCCATCTCTAACCTCGAAGTTTAATGGTACTCAAAAGTGGCGCCGGGCGGAGTATTGCCTCGGTGCTTTTAATTCTTAAATGTCAACTATCAACTCACGCCCATGAGCTGAAGAGTCTGCTACAAAAAAAGGAGCAGGACGATAATGGCCAGAACGATATAGGCAATATAGAGCTGAATCTTCCCATGTTGAATCCAGCGCAACTTATTCATGAATTTGAGGAGCGGCAGGATCAGGCGTTGCTGGAAGTTTATTTCCGCCACATCCTCCACCTCTGTCTCCCATGTTGTCTTGCCGGGGAAGATCTTGGTGATACCGGTATAGATCCTTTTTACCGGCACAAAGGGTCGGTAAAAATCGATCATCTCCGCGGCATAGGAGGTGCCGGTGTACTGCATGCGGACTGTGGGCTGGGTAAAGCCACACCCCCAGGTGCCGCCGCTGCCGATATCTTTTTTCAGGTACAGGATCTTCCGTAACAGGCTTATCAACAGTAAAAGACCTATGAAAATGGCACCCGTCTGCGAAATCTGGCGGGCAATTTCCATAAAGCTCTGGATATCATAGCCACTGGTATAAGGAATATCTTTGATCCCGGCGAAGGCGAGTCTGATAAAGGGCTCCGGAACAACGCCGATCACAAGGCAGGCAATGGCCAGAATGATCATGATCATGGTCATGGAGAATCCTGTTTCCGTCGCCTTGGATGCCTTTTCAGTACGTGGTTCTCCCAGAAAGGCCAGGCCAACGACCTTGGTAAAACAGGCAGTAGCCAGCCCGCCGATGACCGCCAAAGAAACAATGGCCAGAATGGCGAGAATAAAGGGGATACGATGATTGCTGATACCGTGGAAGGCCCCGTAGTAGATCAAAAATTCACCGATAAAACCGCTGAATGGAGGCAGTCCGGAGATGGCAACGGAACCGGCCAGAAAGGTTCGGCCGGTGATGGGCATTCGTTTCATAAGGCCGCCCAGCTGGTCAATATTCTTACTCTTGGCCTTGTGGAGTACGGCCCCTGCCCCCATGAAGAGGAGTGATTTGAAGATAGAGTGGTTGAAGACATGGAGAAAGGCACCGGCAAAGCCGAAAAAAGCCATGGCCTGATTCTGCTCCGAGATGCCAACCATGCCGATTCCTAAACCAATGAGGATGATGCCGATATTCTCCACACTACTATAGGCAAGGAGTTGCTTGATGTCCTGTTTGGCCAGGGCATAGACGACGCCCAGGACTCCGGTTACCATACCGGTTACCAGAACGATCTGGCCGATAAGCGGTGTAGCGGCTTCAAGCAGCAGGTAGATCCGGAAAATTCCGTAGATGCCCATCTTGATCATTACTCCCGACATGATGGCCGAGACATGACTCGGGGCGGCCGGATGGGCCTTGGGCAGCCAGATGTGGAGGGGAAAGATACCCGCCTTTGAGCCAAATCCCAAAAAGGCCAGGATGAAAACCAGGAGCTTTGCGCCTTCCGGAATTGTTGCAAAAGTGGAAAAGTCAAAACTGCCTGTGTGCTGGTAAAGAATGGCAAAGGCGGCAAAAAGGAGCATGGCGCCGCCCTGAGCAAAGATAAAATAGAGATAACCTGCCTGACGATTTTCCTTCACCTGGTAGTCAAAGACCACCAGAAAAAAGGAGGAGAGGGACATGATCTCCCAGGCCAGGGCAAAGGTGACAATGTTTGCCGCCGTCACCACCAGGGCCATGGATGCCACCAGAACTGCAAAAAAGAAATAGTTCACGGCCGTTCTGGTTGCCTTGGCCGTATCTCCCAGGTAATGGTAGCTGTAAAACAGAGCAAGGGGCGCTATGGTGAATATCGGCACCAGGAAGAAGAGGGCTATGCTGTCCACCTTGAAGGCAAGGGTAAAAATGTGGAACCAGTCCCAGCTCTGCTCGATTGTTTCGGTGTTACTCAGAAGATTGGTGAGGCTGTACACAAGGCCGAGAACGCAGCCTGCGCTTGTCGTGGCAATAGTGGCCAATTTCATTAAGGTAAACTGGTGGGCAAAAAGGAGTGCAATAATTCCTCCCGCCAGGATTACAGAAAGCGACACAAGCAAGGTGTCCATTGAATTCCCTCCAAAATTTTTATCTACTCTCATTACACCTGACGTTTGGATGTAATGTCTTTGTATGTCATGGCGGCAGGCGCAGTTCCTTGCCGTGGCCGTTTCCGTTAGGTGCGGCTTTTTTCCGTATAAATACTCTTTTTTTTCCGATATCTTAAACAGGTCTTAGGATGAGTGTAACCGTTGTTTGAAAATGCAAGGTTGAAAAAAAACTGGAACAGATAAGGATCATATACTCTTCTTTGTTCTTTCCTCTTACTTTGGAGATCTGATATCAAATCTGGGCGCTGCCAGCATTTTGCCGATTTGCTCTTTTAGATCCGCCTGTTCCGGATTGATGCTGTTCTGTTCCATCAAAAATGTGTAGATCGCATCTTGCTCCAAGGGCTTGCTGTATTTTTCCGGCGTTCCGTCCTTGAGCTGGATATGGGCGGCCCAAGGCACGAAATAGGTGGTAGCCGGATACCCCTCATATTCGGAAATATCAATATTAAGACCGGCAACATAGAGAAGATTCTTACCAGCATATTCCGTACCACGGCGGATGGACTCAACGGTACGGGCAAATTCAAGCTGAATATTGATCTTGGCAGCCCGCAAAGCAGGATTGCGCGAGGTAACAATAATCGGCATGAACTCAATGAGGTTGCGTTCCAGGAGAATCGCTTCATCTGTCTCGTGGAGATCTTCCCGGAAATAAAAGAGGTCTTCGCTCAGTAGTTGACCGATCCTTTCTCCCTCTCCGGTTTTCCATGTGTAGCCGGTGGCATCAATGCGTTTGCGAAAATCTTCAGTAATCTCGTAGGTCTGGCTGTTACTGATAGCGGAGACGGGCACTATTTTGCCGTTTTCACCCGTCTTGACCATGTTCTCCAGATGGAGTACCAGACCATCCTTGACTGGATGGGAGTCAAAATCAATAAAAGAGTTTTTTACGGTAATCAGATAGGTGCCTTTATCGTCCTGGTGGAGAAAGATCCTGTCTTTGGCAAAATGATATTGCTCAAGATAGGGGGTAATCACATGGGTTATCTTGCCGCAGGAAGCAGAGATGCAGGTTCCTATCATCTTGGGCCGGGTGCATGTGCCATAAACGCCGGTGTGGGGATCGTAGCCAACATGACTGGCTTGAACAAGGACTGAATCTTCACCATGATGGGCATGGGGTCCATGGCGGTCAATGGCTACAATGCCGCCAACTCGACCATGGTTAAAGGGGAAAGTGCCGAAGTGTTTGGTCAGGAGGATAATGGGCCAGCCCTGATTTTCATCCGAACAGAAGGCCCGGGAAGGCATGATCAGACCTTTGCGAAAGCCCAGGGTCATACAGAGATTATAGAGCTTGGGGGCAAACTCGGCATAGGAAATTGCTCGGTCGTCAATTCTGAACGGGGCTAATTTCCTAATAATACTGGGTTTCTGATATCGATTTGGCATTTTTTATCCGTGGTAGTTTTTTTTAGTCAAGCTGGTCAACTGGAAGGTTAACACTGATTGTAAGTTTATTTCTTAAAAATTTGTTCGCTAGTCTTAGCGCTCTTTCAGGTAAAGTCAAGAGGAAAAATGATATTTTTATTCCTCAAGAGTAAATTATGATGAGTGGTGAATGCGGGACAGATTTTTTACTTTTTTTACCTATAACACATCGATATTATAGAAACTAAGATCTGTTACAGGGGCTTGCCCCTGGTAGTTTTTTATTGGCAGGTCCGTAAGATCGTCGAGAGTTTTTGAGATTTGTCCCAATATTTACCTTGTTAATCAACGTGTTAAAAAATGCAGGTCATGGTGGTGAGTGGATGGTATGGACTGTTGAAGAATGGATTTGGGTGCCATGGACAGTCAGTATGTCGAGGGGGCTGACAGGTTGAAGTGTTTGAGGCCGGGAAAAATCCTGAGAACCACACATTGTTCTCGTTATGGGGTGAACTCTTGAGATTCTTTTGAGGGAAGAAGTGAAGGAAAAATGCTGGTTAAAAAATGCAGGGCTTTAAGCTTATCGTAAGGTAACGATTTTAGTTTCACCAACGTAGTCACGGCTTTCAAAGCCAGTCATGGTCGTCATCTTGCGGGTCAGCTCGCCAATGGTCTTAAGATTTCTGATAATGATCTGGGCGTCTTTTCTGAGCTCCTCAGATTGCAGATCCTCTTCAAGCAGTTGCGCCGTGCCCAAGGCGGCAAAAAGGGGGGAATTGATTTCATGGGCGACCGTACCGGCGAGCTCCACCACCCCCTGCAGTTTAATCCGCTCCCGATGCTCCTGCTCCAATTGCCGTTTGGCGGTGATATCACGGATGACCTCGATCACATATTCAACCTCTCCTGTCTCTCCAAGCATGGGTGAGGCCGTGCGTTCCACCCAGTGGATGGTGTCCTCTTTGATCAGTTGATGTTCGCGGCTTGCGGTCTGACCCGTGGCCAGCACCTGCTCCACCGGGTAACCTTCAACAGGACAATCCTGCTCCTGCCACAGGCTGTGATAGTCAGCGCCCAGAAGCTCCTTTTCTTCTCTGCCCATATTCGTCAGAAAAACCTTGTTGGCCAGTACCAGATGGAGATTCCGGTCCACCACCAGCAGTTGCGGGCGGATGCAGTTGAGGATGTTGGCCACAAACCGTTCACTTTCTTCCACCTGATTAAAAAGCAGGGTGATCTGCCGATAGGTCCGGGCGTTCTGGATGGCGGTGCCGCCGATCTCGGCCACGGTGACGGCAAAGTTGATCTCGCTGCTGGTGAAACAATGGTGACTGGCTGAGAGGATGCGGATGATGCCGATCACTTCCCCCTTGACCTTGAGGGGAACAGCCAGCAGCGATTTTATTCCTTCTTCCCTCATGTTGTCGCTGTACAGCACTCGTGTGTCGTGACTCACATCATAGATGGAGACCGGCTCTCCGCTGAGGGCAAGGGTGATATTCTTTTCTCCTTCCACCTCACCCCGCTGCAGATATTCCTGTGAAATCCCGTGGGAGGCCACCAGCTCCAGTTGATTGGTCTGCGGTCGTAACAGGCGGATGGTGCAGGCCTTGCACCCCATACTGCCGGGCAGTCGTTCGACGATGGTATTTAAGACCGAATCCAGATCGAGGGTGGAGTTGACTAGAGTTGAGATCGCCTGCACCTCTTTCATGAAGTCTATCTGGTTTTCCATTTCCGTAAACAAGCGGCCGTAGGAGATGGCAATGCCCACCTGCTCGGCCAGGGCCATGGAAAAAGAGAGTTCTTCCGAGGTGAATGTCCGGTTGCGTCGGGTGAGCAGGCGCAGGATGCCGATGACCGAATCCTGAAAGAGGATGGGAAGGGTGAGCACACTTTTGATGCCTTCCTGGCTGATCAGACCCTGGTCCTTGAAATTGGTATTCTGGTCCACATCAGTTTTGGCAACTGGATATCCCGAATTGATCATCGCCATGGTCTCTTCGGTGTCAATATTGGTGCGCGAGAGATATTCCATGGACAAGCCGTGGGCTGCGCCCATGACAAAGGTGTTGGTTGAGGAGTCAAGCAGGCGGATAGTAGCGGCGTCAATATCGAGAAGGCCAGGCAGTTCCCGGACAATGGTGTCCATCACCTGCTGGTGATCAAGCACCATGCTGATCAGTTTGGTCACCTTCTGGAAGACCTTCAGATATTTGAGTTCGTTGATCGGTTCCATTTGCTTTCTGAGTAGAGAGAGGTAAGAGAGTGGTAAGCAGAAAGTGGTAAGTGGTAAGTATCTATTATCTGTTTCTGCGACTCACCACTCACCACTGACTACTCACTCTTGTCAGGCCTTTCTGATATTGGTCTTGATGTACTTCAATGGCGGTGTCCCCGTCCATTTGCAGGCCATGTTGGGCGGCATCAGGACGTTGGTGTTGAATCCCTTGAACTGCGGGTATTTTGGGTCTCCCTCCAGCCCGTATTTATGGCCAAAACCACCGGCCGCCCCCAGAACTCCCTGGCGGATATCCCAGGTGACAACAGCACTGGCCCTGACCTCGCCCCAGGGCGAGGTAATGACCACCTCATCGCCGGAGGCAATGCTTAAGTTCTTGGCATCGACAAAGTTGATCCACACCGGATTGGTGCCGCACTGTTTCATCAGGGCCACATTCCAGAAAGTACTGGTGTGCTCATGTTCCAGTACCCGGAAATAGCCGGTGATCATGGGGAACTCCTCATCGGGTTGGAGTTCCGGCCAGTCGGCCCAGGGATCTTTGTAGTCGGGCAGGCCGTCCACGCCGTTTTCTTCGGCCAGGGGATTCATGAAATTGTACTTGCCGGTCTTGGAGCTGCCGGAAGAGCC
Organism: Desulfobulbaceae bacterium UBA2213; assembly: GCA_002327225.1. GTDB lineage: Bacteria > Desulfobacterota > Desulfobulbia > Desulfobulbales > Desulfocapsaceae > UBA2270. The sequence continues at coordinate 13,014 of DCUN01000188.1, read as the reverse complement.
GTAGCCTGCCGGCGGATTCATGGAACCCCAGCCCTTGTACTTGTAAAACTCCTGTTCATGAGTGACATGGTAGCCGACCTTGCGCAGTTCCTCGAGGGTGATCTCCTGGTTGCGCATCTGGTTTTCCATATACTCCTCGTCGCTCTTCCAGGGGAAGTATTCACCAAAACCAAGGCGTCTGGCCAGTTCCGAGAAGATGGAGACGATAGAGCGTGACTGGTACATGGGGTTGATGGCCTTCTGGCCGAGCGAAATAAAGGCCTCATACATCCAGTCGGTGACCACCCGGCTCTGTTCCAGATAGGTGCAGTCAGGCAGCACCACGTCGCAGAGTTCGGTGGTGTTGGACATGAAACAGTCGATCGAGCAGGAGAATTCCAGTTTTTCGATAGCCCGCCTGATAGAGGGCTCATTGCCGCTGGACATAACCGGATTGCCGAAATAGCAGAGCAGGGCCTTGAGCTTGCCCGCATCGACATCCTGTTCAAAATAGCCGGGGATCCAGCCGCTCCAGAGGTGGCTTTTGTTCAGTTTGACCTTGGCTGTATTGTTCGGCGGTTTGGGTTGATCGTTGCCCCAGGGCGAGGCCAGCTTGAATTTGCTGATCAGCCCCGGGCCGCCAGGGGCGTCAAAGCAGCCCATCAGGCCATTGAGGGCGATCAGGGCCTGAACGGCATGCAGGGTGTTGGCCCCTTGAGCCACGCCGGTCCAGGAGTTGGCGCCGGCTGCCGGGGCGGCGGCGGCAAATTCATGGGCCAGCCGCCGGATGGTCTCGGCCGAGACCCCGCAGATTTCCGCCGCCCATTCGGGAGTACGTTCGATGCCGTCTTCTTCGCCCAGCAGTCGTTTTTTAAAGGCCTCAAAACCGTAGGTCCAGTTTTCGACAAACTCCTTGTCGTAGAGCCCCTCTTTGACGATGGTGTGACACATACCCATGGCCATGGCCCCGTCCGTGCCCGGTTTGATGGCGATCCACTCGGTAGCGATGGTTGCGGTCTCGCAGCGGCGGGGGTCAACCACCACCAGTTTGGCCCCGTTCTTGACCGCCTGTTTGAGCAGGGTGACCTTGCGCTGTCCGGCCGAGGTGGCCAGCTCATTGATGCCGAAGAGGAGGATGAAGCGGGAGTTGGCATAGTCAATCCAGGGCCGCTTCTCGCTGTAGTTTTTCTCGTTGGCCATGCGCGCCGGATTGTCGCACATCTGGCGATGGGTGGTTTTATTGGGGGTGCCGTAGGCCGCCATTACCGCTTCATAGCACCACATGTTGAAGTCATTGCCCTGGTGAAATCCGACCTGGACCGGATCGATTCTTTTCAGGTTCTGAACCGTGCGCTCCATGGCCTCATCCCAGCTTGCCTTGCGGAAACGGCCGTTCTCCTTGATCAGCGGGGTCTTGAGGCGATAGGCACTGTAGGTGTTGTTGTGGGCGTTGGCCCCTTTGATACAGAGCCTGCCGCCGCCCTTGGGGTCTCCGGCCAGCCCCTTGCAGCCGGTGATGATTTCGTCCTTGACCTTGACCTCCTGACCGCAGAGTCCCAGGCAGATATAGCAGTGGGTATTGACGCTGCGCATCTTCTCAGGCGCCTCGGCCCCTTCGGTGATGGTGGCGTACTCCTCTCCCAGATCGAGGGTGGCAACCGCCGCCGCCATCTGTTCGAGGATGGTGATATAGGCCTGGCTGGCGGCCTGTTCCGAAAGCATGGAGAAGGAGAACATGCGCTCGTTGAAGAGAAAACTCATGGTCAGCTCAGAGAGGCCGCGATAGAAGTCGCTTTTTGTGGCAGAGGCCAGGACCGCGCAGAATTCGACGGTCCAGCCCATGAGGTGGTTACGCAGAAAGGTGAACTGACTTGCCTGATCCTCGTTGTTATACGCGGCCCGTTCCGCCAGAAAGCGCATGAATTCAAGCTCGACGGCGATATGGTCATCGAGGTCAAAGTAATCCGGATTCTTGCGGACTCCGGCCGCATTGAGGGCTGTGCGCATGGCGATCACCGGTTCCTGCATGACCAGCGGCTCCCGGGTGGTGTAGCAGGACTCATAGGGGAAGGCCGGATTGTTGCCGGCATTGAGGAAAAGATCGGCGTATTCATAGCGCAGTTCATTGAAGACGTCTTGTGGCGCGCCTGACTGCAGGCCTGAGGTCATCTTGCTCAGGCCCGAGCAGAAGTCCTGGATGGTGCAGATCTCCTGCAGTGCATCGATCCGATCTAAAAAGTCACGGTTTTGCAGTTGTGCTATCAGATGCAGGGGAATCTCGTCTCGATACATAGCGGAGAGAAAGTGATACATCTTGGCCCGGGCCAGGTTTATTGCTTTGATATCCATGGGGGATGTTCCTCCTGATATGATGGGGAAAGAGTGAGTCGTGAGTCGTGAGTTGTAAGCGGCACCTTGTATGATCGTCGGCTGATGTAGGCTGCCAGACGCCACGCCAGAAAACAGCGGAACAAATTGCTGTTTTCTGAACGTTGCATAAGAGTCCGTAAGCTCTACAAGCAACCAAAAAACCGTTGCTCGTAGAGCAAACGGACTCTAAACATTGATACTGCTTTTCTTGTCCTTGGCCTTCAGGACCTTTTCCACCTTCTCTTCCAGCTCTTCCCGGTCAATGGGCTTGACACAATATTCGTCTGCTCCCAGACTGATGGCCTCGCGGGCCGTTTCCACCGTCGGGTAGCCGGTGAGCATGATGGCCCGCATTGCCGGGATTTCTGCCTTGAGCAACTTCAGCACCTCGATGCCGCTCATCTTCTTCAGCTTGATGTCAAGGATAGCCAGATCTATTTTGTTGCTTCTGGCATAGGCAATGGCCTCGTCCTCTTCGGTAAAGGTGTGCACTGTATGTCCCTTTTTGGTCAAAATCTTGCCAATGAGTACGGTTGCGTCCTGTACATCATCCAATGCTAATATCTCAGCCATAATCCACCTCCAGCTTTCTTGCCCGTTTATCGGGGGTAGCCATCTCCGTGATGACTTCTTCAATCGATAGATATTTACTCACGTACGCTCGCCGCCTCAACCTGCAGGGCCGGGAGCCTGATGTGAAACGCCGTTCCCGGGATTGTTTCTCCGGAATCCTTGTTTGTCACCGGGCTTTCTACTTCAATTCGTCCGCCATGCTCCTGAATGATCCCATAGGAAACAGAGAGTCCCAGGCCTGTTCCCTTGCCCACGGATTTTGTGGTAAAGAAGGGATCAAAGATCCTGGCCCGGATCTTTTCCGGGATGCCATGGCCGCTATCCTGAACAGTGGCCACCACTTCATGGCTGTCAGGGTCATAGCGGCTGATCATGGTCAGATCCCCTGATCCCTGGCGCTCCATGGCATGATGGGCATTGTTGATCAGGTTGACAAAGACCTGCCGTAATCGTTCGGTATCACCGACAACAGGTGGCAGCTCCCGGGAAAAATCCTGATGCACGGTAATATGATCCATGTTCAGTGAGTGCTGGGTCACGGCAATCACATCCAGCAGAATCTCGTTGATGGAGATATCTTCCCTGGCGCTTTCCGATTGCCGGGAAAACTTGAGCAGGTCGGCGACGATTTTGCGGCAGGCCTTGGTTTGCCGTTCAATGATGGCCAGATTCTCCCCCTCTTCACTCTCCACTGAGAAATCATCCATCATCAACTGCGCGTAGCCAAGGATGACCCCCAGCGGGGTATTGATCTCATGGGCCACTCCGGCTGCCATCTGGCCTACTGAGGCCATTTTTTCACTGGCTGCCAGTTGTTCCATCATGGTCTTGATCCGGGTCAGGTCCTTGACAATACCGTCACAGCCGCTCAGCTGGTGGTTTTCATCGTAAACGGCAGTAGCCGATAAAAGAACTGAAATGCCGGTTCCGTCCGCCTTGGCAAATTCCACCTCCAGGTCTTCGACGAAGCCCTGAGCGAGCAGAGTCTCATAATAGGTGTCCAGATCGGTTTCGTTTTTGAAGATATCCAGGAGGTGTAGAGCCGGGGCCCCCTGAACCGGATAGCCAAGCATCTCAAAACCGGCACTGTTCAAGGTCAGAAGCTGGTTGCCGGCATCACTGAAATAGACCATATCCTTGGAGTTGTTAAAGAGGTTGCGGAATTTTTTCTCTGAGGCTGAGAGTTCAAGGGTTCTTGCCGCAACCATCTCTTCCAGATGCAGATTCATCTCCTGCAGCTGGTCTGCCGCTGTTTCCAGTTGATCGTAGGCCTCTTTCAGACTCTTGGCTTTTTTGTTGATCGCCTGGTAGCCCTCAATGCCTTTATGGTAATAGAGGGTGACTGCAGCCAGTGAGATCATGAGCAGGGTGTTGGTGCCACCGGAGAAGGGGGCGAGGGTCTGCCAAAGCTCCTGATTGCCGGCAAAGATCAGGATATGTTTGAGGATGTGGCCGATAGCCCGGGAGATGGCAAAGGCGGCAAGGGTGAGACAAAAGTAAAAAAGGAAGCCCCAGAGGAAATTTTCCGGTTCTCTTCTGGTGAGCAGCCAGGCATAGCGCAGGGAAAGAAATGAAAAAACGATGATAAGCAGTGAGCCTGTCATGTCGGTGACAATGGAGAGAGACAAGGGGAGGGCGTTCATTTTTTTTCCTCCTTGTCGTCAGAGCTGTGATAGAGGGAACGCAGACTCATGAAGAGGAAAAAAAGGGCCGGCAGGCTGAGCAGGTGGTCGAGAGTGGCGGAGAAATAGATCAGTTTGATGCTGGATATCGGTCCTATGATCTGTGATGAAAAGTATCCCGATGGACGCAGGATGTCGGAGTCGGCAATGTGAAAACCGAGCCAGTGGCCGGAAAAGGCCAGAAGATTCCAGAGAATCATCAGGATGCAGAAGATCTGGAGATAGCGCCATCCCTTACCGGGAAAGGCGTTTCGGCCAATGTCCCAGAAAAGGTAGCCAAGCGCGGCCGCAAAAAAGAGATGGGCCAGTTGGTGGACGTAAATGCCCTCCGGCGGCCCGTGTGATTGGAGCGCCCAGGCCTGATCCGGCAGAAGCAGCAATGCTATTGGCAGAAGCAGGACGATGGGTGTGAATTTATTGAATAGTGTCATAGTACCCTGGAACGTTTGTGTGCTGTCGTGGCGAAGTTTGTGAAGATCAATCTGCTTGCTGTGACTGTAGTATGCACATTAAGCGCCAGAAAGGAGACGAAGGGGGGAAAATAGAAGATATTCTTTGATCTAAGGCTGTTAGGTGATACTTAAGGCGGAGGAAGTCATGGGCCAATGCGGTGGTTGTCCACACATCCGCCTCCAGGGACTGCAACAAAAAAGAGACAGTGAAACATTCCGGTGTCACTCCTCTGCTCCTGCAACCCGCTCAGAGTAAGGTGTGTATGGATAAGGCCATCAGAGTGTTCTGAAGGCGTCGGCATCGATGTCATAGCGGCGCATCAGTCGTTGAAAGGCCTGTCGCTCCATGTCGCTGGCCTTGGCAGCGGCAGTGACATTGCCTTTAGAGCCCGTCAGGCAGTGACGCAGGTAGGCGCTGGTGAAAGGGCCAATGACCTCCTCCTTGGCCTGTCGATAGGGAAGATTGTAGACACAGGCGGCAAGATGGTCGTGCGTTGTAACGGCTTTGCCGTTATCCTCAGAACTGGTCAGCTCATGCGGAGTGATCTTGCGGTTGTCAGAGAGAAGGACCGCCCGGTTGATGATATTCTGCAGTTGCCTGACATTTCCCTTCCATTGCCTGTGCATCAGACATTGCAAGGCCTCAGGGGTGAATTCCATGCCTTCACGATCATATTCCTGCGAATATTTGACCAGAAAATGCTGGGCCAGCAGGGGAATGTCCTCTTTGATCTCCATCAGGGTGGGCAGGGTGACGGTCATCACGTTCAGACGGTAGAAAAGATCTTCCCGAAATTCGCCCCTGGCCATCTTGGCCTCAAGATCCTGATTGGTGGCGGCCAGCACTCTGACATCAACCTTGATGGTTTTTGTCTGTCCCAGGGGCTGGATCTCTTTTTCCTGCAATACCCGCAGGAGTTTCGTCTGTAATGCCAAAGGGAGATCCGCAATTTCATCAAGGAAGATGGTGGAGCCATTCGCTTCCAGAAAGAGGCCTGTTTTGTCACGATCGGCGCCGGTGAAGGCCCCCTTGCAATAGCCAAAGAGCTCACTTTCCAGGATGTTTTCGGGAAGGGCCGGGCAGTTGACCGTGATCATCTTTTTTTTAGCACGCTTGCTCATGGCATGGATGGTGCGGGCGGCCACCTCCTTGCCGGTACCAGATTCTCCGCGGATGAGCACTGTGGCATCACTTTGTCCCAAGCGTGAGAGGAGGTCAAGGGTCCGTCGTAACGGCGGTGAATGACCCACAAATCCGCTCAGTTCGTTCTCGTTTGTCAAGCGCTGCTGGAGGTGTTGATTTTCCCGCAGCAGGTAGGTCCGTTCAAGGGCGCGTCTGACCACCCGGCTGATCTTGTCATTGTCAAAAGGTTTTTCGAAAAAATCATAGGCGCTGTCTTTCAGGGCCTGAACGGCTCGTTCAATGGTCGCATAGCCCGTCATGATAATGGTGCTGATAGTGGGATCAATGGTGTTGATAGCCTCCAGGAGCTGCAGGCCGTCCATGTCAGGCATGATGATGTCGGTGAGAACGACATCCGGCGCCCAGCTTTTAACAAGCTCTACGGCCTCGAGGCTTGATGTGGTCAAGGTGACATCGCAGCCGCACTTTTTCGACAGGACTTTTTTTAAGAGATCAAGCAGATCCTGTTCATCATCGACAATCAGTAGACGTTTTGCTTCTTGTTGCTGTTGCATTGTTGTTTTTTATCCTTAAGAATCCTTGATCATGGCCTGAAAGTATTGCTGGACAAAGCGACCGGAGACGCTGTCAAAGATGGAGAATCGAAGGGTGCCGGTCGGAGGAAATTCGCCGGTCAGGGCGAGAAAAAGAGTACGGGAACTGTTTACTGTCGCTTCTTTCATCCTGTCTCGCGTCTGACTGTCCAGGCCGGAACGGCATCTCAGTGGTCGATTGGCGTGAAGGATACAGCTCCGATTCACAAGAAGCGGGCAGGAAAGTGTCCGGCTGGCACTCATGTGCCGGGCCGCGACCTCCAGACTGGTGCCTTCAGCCTGCCGCGTCTTCTTGAGCAGGCAGGAGGTCTCACCGGCCCGTTCCATGGCCGCAAGACGTTGGTCGCGGTTTAATTGCCGATTCAGGGTATGACTTATATGCACGGCCTCTATCAGTTCCATGTCAAAATAGGCATGACAGCAGCTGTCCGTATCGAGAGCGAGGGGGTCGATGCCAGCGGCAAGGGCCAGCTCTCCCGCCTCCTGCAGAAGAGCACCATATTCGCGCAGAAAGGGCAGCAGGTCAACGGTTTCCTTCTCGTCAATACTTGGCGGCCGTGCACTCAATTGCCCCTGCTGTTTACCATACTTGCGCAGCAGCTGCCATTGGCTGTAACTGCCGGGAGTGACCCTGGCGCTCTTCAGCCTTTTCTCGGTGAGTCTCAGTCCGAGTCCGCGCCTGAGCAGATAGGCGGAGACAAAGGTGCCGGTGCGGCCCAGGCCATGCCGGCAGTGAATGAGGATTTTTTTCTTCAGATAGAGGGCCTCATCCAGCCATTGCAGCGCTGCTTCCATCAGCTCCATGTCCGGGGCGCATTCGTCAGGTATCGGCAGATAGTAGACCTCAAAGCCTGACTGTTCCTCAATCTGGTGCAGGTCGCAGAACTCGCCGCACAGATTGACAATGGCGTCAATCCCCTCTCCTCTGATGGCCTCCAGATCATCATAGGACATGGGGGCGGAGCCGGCTGCCAGCTGGCTGGTGATCCAGGTTACGGTATAGGGCATGGGATGCAGTGATGGTTCAAAGTTGAAAAATATTATTCCCTTGTTTCAGCGACAAAGTCCTGCACGTACTGTTGCACCTCCCGCGTGTCATGGAGGACCATATCCATCAGCTTGGTGGCGCCGAGCAGTCGGCCGAGTGTGACTAGCTGATCCTTCATCTCCGGGATTGAAAGCGCCGAAATCCTGGCGTCGAGCAGGTCACCCCGGGTCTCCACCTGGAAACCTGCCTGCTTGAGCAGGGTTGAGATAAAATCAAGGCGCAGCAGTCGGCCTGAAAAATCGGCCCCGCCGCCGGCAAAACGGAACTGACAGGAGTTGTTGGCGCTGTCTTTTCCGCAGAGGGCATCGACCAGGGTAAAATGGTAGCCAAAACGCATGATCAGATTAACATAATCGGCCCCAAGCACGGCATAGCTGGCAAAGTCGGGAGAATCCGTACTGGCTATCCCGTCGGCCATGGCCATCTCGCCAAAGTGTTTCCAGTCAAAATGGGCCCGCTCCTCCCATTGTACGGACGGGTGGGTCAGTCCTGCCCACAGGGCCAGAAAAGGGGTGGAGCTGATCTGCTCCAGTCTGATTTCCTCTTCCCGTGCGGCTGTGGGCAGAAGGCCGCCGCCCACATCCACAACAAAGATAGCAAAGGGCAGCGGGGAAAGCAATTTTTTCCGCTGACGGGAGCGATTACCCAGGCGATCCCCCAGGGAAAACATGGTTCTGACCGCCTGTTCGTGGGCAAAGCGGATAATGTCATGCAGCGATCGGCATGATTCGGGAGCAAAGCCCTTGGCCTTGGGATCAACCAGGTGCAGGGGGGTGATGGTGTCGAGGAGTTTGCGCAGTTTCCGGTAAAAGGGGAGCTGCTTCTGTGCTTCATGGAGAGGAACAGAGGCCAGATGGGGTAAAAGATCACCCCGGTAAACCACTCTTTTTCCGGCGTGCATGGTTATGACCTGGCCATGGGGAATGAGCTGGACTCCCTCGCCCAGGCCGCAGAGCAGGGGGATGCCGAATTCCCGGCAGACGGTGGAAAAATGACCGGCAACACTGCCCAGCTCGGCCAGCACACCGCTGACCCGCTCAAGTACCTGGACATGGGAGGGCAGCGTCTCTCTGATAACCAGAACTGCGCCGGCCGGTACCTGTTCCACCGGATGGTCGATATCAACCCGGTAGGCCGGGCCACATGCCTGTCCCAGGGCTGCCATGGTCCCTCCCTGCAGCAGCGGCATCTCCTTGATCTCGGGGATTTCTGGGGACTGTTCCTGAGTATCTGTGGGATGTGATTGTAACGGGCGACTCTGGAGAAAAAGAATCTTCCCGGACTTTGTCAGGGCCCATTCTATATCCTGGGGGCGGCCGAAGTGGGCCTCAATCTTCAGGGCTGCGGCGGCAAGATCTGTAGCCTCTTCATCGGTCAGCACCCAGATCCGGGGAGACATCGCCATCGCCTGATCGTGCGGGACTGATCTGTGGTGGCTGGTCTCCTCCCGGTCCACGGCCAGGACCTGCGGGATGATCTTGCCGCTGACCAGCGCTTCTCCCTGTCCCTGCACCGCATGGATAAACAGATTGTTTGTATCGCCGGTTGTTGGGTCAATCGTATAAACGACCCCGCTGGCTACGGCATCAATCATTGTCAACACCAGGACTGCCATGGGTGTCTCTTCATCACTGAATCCGCAGTGAATCCGGTAGGCCAGGGCCTCCGGGCTATATTTGCCGGCAAGGACGGTGAGATAGGCAGCAAGGAGCCTCTCTTTCTGAACATCAAGGAGAGTGGTGTACTGTCCGGCAAAGGAGCATTCGCCATCTTCACCCACACCACTGCTGCGCACTGCCATCCGCATATCGTCTTGCTGGCCTGCGGACACGGTTGCCTGGGCGGCCATGATCGCCTCGTGAATGTCAGGTGGAATCTCGGCGTTTATGATCAGGGTGGTCAGATCCCTGGAGATCTGCGCCAGGGTGTCAGGGAGGGTAAGATCTATCCGGGTCAGTAAGGTGTTGATCGTCTTCCGCAGGTCATTGTACTCCAGCAGATAGTGAAAGCTGTTCACCGTAATGACAAAACCGGGGGGCACAGGCAGGTGCAGGATGTCGGCCAGATCGGCCAGGGTGGCGCCTTTGGCTCCGGCAAGATCTGGGTTCACTGTGGGGTCGGTCAGGCCCAGGACAAAGGGCGGGCCAAAGCGAAGAGCGGGGGGCGCCAGCAGGAATCTGCTGTAAAAATCAAATTTACGGAAATATTCAGGCAGGGTCACAAAAGAACCGGGGGCCATGCGCTCCAGGCTCTCCACCATGTTGCCCACACTGGCCGAGAGGGCATCATATCTGGCTGCAATCCGGCAGAAATCTTCTTTCTTCCCCTGATAATAGAGCTCTTCCAGCTCGGCCATGAGCTCGTGACTGCGGCTGTCAAAGACCAGGATTTCCCGAAAGGCATCATAGGTAGCACGCAGGACCACACCGGGAGCAAAAAGACGGTACGTCCAATATTTAAACAGGGCATTAAGGTGCATTGTTGACGACCATGCCATTATGGCGTCCTCAGGAAGAAAGCAGCGCTTGTGGTTTGCGATCATGTCATGCAGTGGGCATAAGCACAAGTCAATCAGACCTTATTATCGGCCAGATTTGATCTGCAAGTCAACTCTTTTTTGGTACGGTGTTTTCTCCTGGGGGCGGAGAGATGCTTTGGATCGTCGAAAAAGCGGCCATGGGTATCAGCAGCATATGCAAGAGTCAGAAATTTTATTTTTCACGCATCGCTTCGTTGATAAAAAAACTCATTCCAGACCCTGCAGCGGGGGGCGCTGCAGGGTCTGGAATGAGAGAGGAAACTCCCTTTTTCAGAGGCAAGACAGATTCAGGGGAAAAACCAGATCCAGTCCTCACAACAAGGAGAACGCTGTAAAAACCGGAACTGGAGGGAAACCGTCACAAATTACATCTGCCGGAGATCATACAAGAGGCTGTTACGAGAAAGAGTCGAGTCCTTTGCTGATTATTTCGTAACGGGTTTATTTTACATGTTAATATACTCCCAGCAGGTTCAGTCCAAGCAGGATCAAACCGGCGCAGGCAACGCGTTTAACCATGGTCGGGCTTACCTTCTTGGCAATCTGCGGCCCGATATAGCCGCCGATGATGGCTGCCGGAAACATGACCAGAAAGAGAACCAGGTCAAAGTTTCCAAACTGCATATGGCGGACACTGCCCATGGCAGTACTGAAGAAGATGGCCAGCAGTGAGCTGCCGACGACTATATACATGGGCAGCCGGAGGGCGACGGTCATCAGCGGCACCATGAAGGGCCCGCCGCCAAAGCCGAACATTGATGAAATGATGGATATAATAAAACCACCGATGCAGCCGACCCACATGTTGACTTCAAATTCCTGACCCCAAAAATCTACCTTCATAACGGATTCCTCCAGATAAGTTACGGTTTAGCCTTTTGCCTTGGCAGTTTCTTCCGCCCGTTTCTTGAACTCTTTCAAGATGGCCTGTTCTTTTTTGTTGTTGGCAAGATAGCCTGGAGTCGTCTGCCAGAACATCAGGGCTGCCAGGATCAGGAGGATCCAGCCGAAGACAAACTTGAACTGATCGAGGGTGATCATCTCGGTAAGCTTGGGGCCGATAAAGGCACCCACCAGCATGGCACAACCGATACCGACGCCGAGTTTCCAGTTGATGAATTTAATCTTGTTGTAGTTGTAAATGCCACTACCCTGGGCAAAGAGCACGGTGGGCATGACCGTTCCGGCGACGATGGTGTGCGGCAGAGGGAAGAGAGAGACCAGAATCGGGTTGAGGATAAATCCGCCGCCTGCGCCCATAAGGATACCGAAGATAGAGATAACCAGAGAGAGAAGGAAGGGCCAGATCAGGTTGATGCTGGTACCCGCAGTCTTCAAATAAACAGTGGGGAAGGAAATCTTGTTATCAAAGGATACCACCTCACTCTTGACCTTTTTGACAGTTTCCTTATCCCCTTCTTTGATCCGTTCGGTGACTGCGGTCACGGTTACGTTATATTTGCCGGGAGCCTGGCCTGCCGGCATATTCAGTTTGGCCGTGTAGGAACCGTCAGGTTGAACCTCGACATTAGCAGACAGCAGTTTGCCAACACTGCGGAAACGTCCCTTTGCCAGCTTCATCGATTCACTTTTGGTGGCCTTTTCATCCATTTCCGGCAGCAAATCGCCTCGAGAACCAAGAATACTGGCCATGATTGTGGCCTGATAGTTATCAATCTTGATCTTGGCCGGGGCGCTGTAGGCAGCATCGGCGCCGATCTTTTTCAGGACTTCAGAGTACTTCCATTTGTTGCCGTCAGCCTTAGCCTTGTCAAGTTCTTCGGCCATCTCCGTGGGGACAAGAATTTTATAGAATGCAGGCATATCCTTGGTAATATAAAACTTGTAGGGGATCTTGCCTGTTTTGGGATCCTTGGCCCCATCAAAGCGGTTGGCCCGTACTTTTTTGTCTGCAGAAAAGATCTCGACATAGACCTGGGAGCCTGCCGGGGCCTTTCCGGTGACAAGAATATCCCCGCCGTTGTTCAAGGAGGTCTGGTCGATGGCAATGGTTGGACCATCCAAGGCGACAATGGCTGCGACCGGCGCGGTAGAGGCGGCTGCAGATGGTTGCTCGGCCCGTGCCTGCACCGCGAAAAGTAGGGTCATCGCCAAGGCGAGGGCCGGCAATACTCGAAATCCGATGTTCATATCATCCACCTCCTGTCTGAAATGAGAAAGTCTTGAAAAGAAGACGCTGTCGATTGAATTTCTCCTGGCTGTACCATTTAACCTCCCTTATGGATCTTCACTATCTGACAGGCACAGACGGTTGATTGATAAAAACGTTCGCACCTGATATGGCGTTATCTTCGTTAAGCAATAATGGCGCCAATTTGGCATGACAACAGCTTTTTTTGTTATCATGCTGATTCTGCAATAATATTTTAAGGTATTGCCTGGGAGTAAAGAGAGATTAAAGCAAGAACGAGTTTTAAGCGTGCCATAAAAAATATGCACCGCTGTTTTTTTGTTGCAGAATCCTCTCATGAGTCGATGCGTTTTTCGATTGACTCAGGTTTCTTAAACCGGGTAGAGAGTTTTTTTAAGAGGCGGATTGTGTCTGTTTTTTCGACTCATCTCAGATTTCCTGATCCGGACAGGTGATTTCACCCAATATTCGGAATTGGGAAA
>DCUN01000039.1 GCA_002327225.1 Desulfobulbaceae bacterium UBA2213 | reverse complement strand
GCGGGAAGCGTTTCAGGTAATTCATAGAGGAATATCCCGTTCCGAAATCATCCACCGACAGACTCACCCCCAGCTCTTTCAATTGGTTGAGGGTGGTAATAGTTGTATCAATATCCTGCATGATGGAACTCTCCGTCACTTCCAGTTCCAGCATGGATGGCGAAAGTCCGCTGTCATCCAGAGCCTGTTTGACCATACGTACCAGCCCACCATGGCGGAACTGGTGACTGGAGATATTCACTGCTATACGAATCGGTACCATCCCTGCCTGCTGCCATTCACAAGCCTGACGACAGGCCTCGTTCAGCACCCATGCTCCCATGGGGATAATAAGACCCGATTCTTCGGCAATGGAGATAAATTTCAACGGAGGAATCAGGCCTCGCTCAGGATGCTGCCACCGGATCAGCGCTTCAACCCCGGCAATTTTCCCACTGTGCAGATCAATCTGCGGCTGGTAAAAAAGAATAAACTCATCTCGTTCCAAGGCTTTTTTCAGGTCAATTTCAAGATTCAGCCTTTCAATAGCCCTGTCATTCATATCCTGAGCAAAAAATGTAAAGGTATTACCGCCACTCTGCTTGGCATACGACATAGCCACGTCGGCATTTTTGAGCAAGGTCTCTACATCTTCGGAATCCCCCGGAAAAGCAGAAATGCCGATACTGCAGGAGACATTTATCTCCTGACCATAGACGAAAATCGGCTTTCGCAGTATCTCCAGTATCCGACTGGCGGCGCGAGCGATGGAATCCTCTTCGGAAAGTCCAGTGAGAAGGATGCTGAATTCATCGCCTGTCAGGCGTGACAGGGGCAGGTTGGGTTCGCTGGATACAACTAATTTCCCAAACGCATCAGAACTCCGAATAGAGTCTGAGAGACGGACTGCAATCTTTTTTAAGAGTTCATCGCCTGCACCATGGCCAAGCGTATCGTTAATGCGCTTAAAACGGTCAACACCGATATAGAGCAGGGCCACCTGGCTGTTNNTCATAATAGGCCAGAAAACGGATCTTTTCTTCCGACTGCTTTCGCGCACTGATATCCTGTACTGTACCGTGCATACTGATGGCCATCCCGTTGCCATCATATTCCACATCAGCCTGCTCGAGAATAATGCGGATCGATCCATCCGCCATTTTTATTCTATATTCCAGACGGTATGGTTTTTTCTCCTCCAGGGCATTTTTGACGGTAGCCAGGACCACTTCTTTTTCGTCTGGATGCACACGTTGCAGAAACATTGCATGACTCAAACGGCCTTCGCCAGGATCATGCCCGCACAGGGTAGACATCTGATCTGAACAATAGACTGTATCTTTGTCAAAAGCCCAGTCCCAGTTACCAAGCTTGGCTATCTTCTGGGCAATAGACAACCGTTGTTCGCTCTGGCGCAGGTTGCGAAAGGCCTCTCCGGCACGCAGCAGATAACGCACCCGATGGCTCAAGAGCGGCCAGTTAACCGGTTTGGTTATAAAATCGGTGGCGCCAGCGTCAAAGGCCAGCAGGATCGAGCTAATATCCTCCAGACCGGTCACCAGAACAATGGCCGTGTCAATACCATTGGGCAGTTTTCTCATCTCGGCGCAGGCAGTAAAGCCATCCATGCGCGGCATCTTGACGTCCATGAGAACGAGATCGGGGGAAATGCGCTGAAAAAGCTCCAATGCCTCGACACCGTCCGCCGCCTCTTCCACTGCCAGATTATCCTCAAGAAGGGTCTCGACAATAAGCAGCCGTAAGGCCATGTCATCGTCGACGACGAGCACAACCGGCTGCCGGCTGACACCTTTGCTGTTATTATGCATCAGGTATATTCTCCAGTTCTACCAGAAAGGCATCAAGAACCTCTTGGAACGACTCCTCCAGGCCCGCTAGCAGGTCCTTTGCCGCCTCGGATTTTTGACGATACCCAAAATCTTCCAGCTCTTTGCAGAGTGCAGCAAGTTTAACAGCCCCGAGATTAGCACTTGCCGACTTCAGGCTGTGGGCCGATTGCTGCAGGAGAACATTATCTCCACTGCTGACAGCATCACGAATGGATCGCAGGAGGGCCGGGGAGTTCTGCTGATACAGCTCTATAATTTTTTTCAAGACATTGGGTCTGTCCGGACGCTGCAGGGAACGAATCATATCCAGTCTTGCCTGGTCGAGCAGTGATTTCCCCTGAGACCGACCTTCCGGCTCAAGAGCCCCTTCGATCTTCTGGCGCGCTATGGTTCTTGATTTCAAGAACTTCCCCATAGCCTTCTGCAATGCCTCCATATAAAAAGGCTTACTTAAATAGTCATCCATACCGGCAGCCTGGCATTGCTCCTTGATGCCCATCTGCACGTCTCCGGTCAGGGCAATAATGGGCACCCGCTCTTTTCCACACTCAGCCTCGTTTCTCCGTATTTCCTTTGTGGCGGTAAAGCCATCCATTTCCGGCATATGGCAATCCATCAGGATGAGATCGTATTTCGTACCGGAGGCTGCAGCCACCGCCTCTCTGCCGTTTTCCGCCATATCAATCCGGCACTGCATTATGCGGAGCATATAGTGGCAGACATCCTGATTGATCAGGTTATCTTCAACCAGAAGGATATGGGCATCAAAAACAACAAGAGATGAAAGTGAGTCCTCCGGGGGCGCCACTCCTTCATCTTCTTTTTTTCCCATCCGGGAGAGAAGAGTATCAAAGAGCAGGTTCTGGCGAACCGGTTTGGAAAGATACAACTCGACACCAGCCCGGGCTGCCAGAGATGACTGGTCATCAAAAGAGGCAGAGCTTAACATGACAAGACCGATATCACAGATGGATGGATCGGTCCGTATCTGCCGCGCCAACTCAATGCCATCCATTTCCGGCATGTGCCAATCGAGAAGGACGACATCATAGGGTACACCCTCAGCTGCGGACTTTCTCAGCAAATCCAGGGCCTGGGCCCCGCTTTCCACCGCAACACTGGTGACCCCCCAGGATCGCACCTGGCTTGTCAGGATATCACGATTGGTGGCATTATCATCAACAATGAGAAGCCGCATACCGAGAAGATTGTCCCTCTTTGTATCAATATACCTCTCCCCGGAATCGGGCCGACAGGTAAATGTCAAGGTGAACCAGAAGACGGAACCTCGGCCCGGCTCACTGTCAACACCTATTTCACCCCCCATGAGCTCAACGAGTTGACGAGAGATGGAGAGTCCAAGACCGGTACCGCCATATTTTCGGGTAGTTGAGTTGTCCGCCTGGGAAAACAGATCAAAAATATGCTCTTTCTGGTCTGGGCTAACACCTATGCCCGTGTCTTCGACAGCAAAGCGAAACGTTCTCTTTTCTCCAGCTGCCGCCATCTCCTCAACGCGCACCACCACTTCACCCGAATTGGTAAATTTAATGGCATTAGCGACCAGATTCACCAGCACCTGACGCAAGCGGGTTGAATCTCCCTTGACGGCAATGGGCAGAGGACCTACGAAAACAGGGATTAACTCCAGGCCCTTCGCCTGGGCCCGCTCTGCCATCATCTCGGAGGCATCTTCAATCAGTTCGCGCAGATCAAAAATATGCTCTTCCAGTTCGAGCTTCCCTGCCTCTATTTTAGAAAAATCAAGGATATCGTTAATAATAGAGAGAAGGGAATCAGCAGAACGCAGGATTGTGTCGGCAAAATGACGCTGCCTCTCTTTGAGGCCCGTATTCAGTAGCAGCTCAGTCATCCCCAGGATCCCGTTCATCGGTGTACGTATTTCATGGCTCATAGTGGATAGAAATTCACTTTTCGCCTTACTGGCGGCCTCGGCAGCGACAAGGGCTGTCTCCAGATCCCGCACCGTTTCTTCCAATTCTCCCTTGGCAAGCGAAAGCTCACTTGTTCGAGAAGCAACCATCTCCTCCAGGCCAGTGCTGTAGTTCAACAGCTCATTGTCTCTGGACTGAATCTCGGCGACCATGTCATTAAAACGATCAATCAGGATACCGAATTCATCATTACTCTTTTTTTTCACCCTGACTGAATAATCTTTTCCCCGTGTCACTTCCCCCATCGACTGCATCAAAGCTAAAAGTGGGCCGGTAAAGACTTTCTGCATCCTGGCGGCAACAATGAAAACGACAAGCAGAGTAACGGCAACGATAATGGAGATGACGATATAGAAAGAATAGAGCCGAGCGTGAAGCTGGCTCATATCATTGACCAGATGAACAGTACCCACCGTGCTCCCGGAAAATTTGACATCCTGGGTGACATGCAGATGGCCGTCTGCCATAAAACTTTTGGTACTCGCCTGAAATTTGTCAGTATCCAGCATTCTTTTGCCGTCAAGATGCTGGTGCCCCTCATCACTGATCTTCGCACCATTCCGGTCGTCACGGGCATATTCTGCAAATATGGCCTGTTGCGCATCATGCAAATCGGCATAGATGATTTCAGGCTTTACCTGAAGGCTGCGCAGCATTTCCCGGGCAGCCTCCTGATCATGAAAGGCCAGGGCGGCACCGCTGTTTGAGGCAATCACTTCCGCCATAGAAAACAGCTCTTCGGCAATATATTTACGGGCATTTTTTTTCTCATTAAAAACAAGAGCCGTGGCGACAAGGACCAGCGCCAGAACGGTAGTCAGACTCATCATCAGAAGAAGTTTGGTTCTGATGGAGAACTCATGACCTTGTAAAAATCTGCCCATTTCAGTCATTCTCCACGATGGTTGCCAGAGACATGAGACTGGAGCTTATTTTCAGCCCATGCCGCTCTACCTCCTGGGGATTGATCTCAAAATGCAGCTTGCCATGGTGAGTGATAAAATTAATGATCCCTCCGATTCTGACAAAGTCTGGTGTTTCACCGATGATCAACACCGGTCGGTCATTGACGGCCGTCAAAAACCTGAGCAGGGTGGAACGATCAATCGCATTACTGACAAAGAGAATTTCACACCCCAGGCAGTCGCCTGCCGTGGGTACAAAACGAACTCGCACGGTTCTGTCACCCACCTGCTTGCCGTCAATGGAGCTAAAAGCCATGGCAAGCACTGCATCCTCACCGACAAGACAGGTATCAATGGTTCCTGGAGAGTCCTCAAAGGCTGCCTCCGGCCATTTGGTGAGCTTAGCAAAATTGAGGATAAACGCAGCCTTCACAACATACTCCTCTTCCTCTCTGGCATATATCGTATCGGGCCACAACAGATTTGTCCCCACGAGCCAGAGGCAGATAAAAATTACCAAAAAACTGCTGTTCTTTATGGTTTGCTTGAGCATAAATTCGGACAGATAAGCAACGATGAAGGGTTGAGCCCCCTTGACGGATCGGAGAGAAATCCCTCAGGATAACAGCAGAGAGTTACTCTTCCGAAGATCAAATCTTTTCATTATGGCTGGAATGAACGTTCAGAAGCGATAGACTACTTTCAGACGCAGGCTCCTGCCATCCTGCTCCAGGGCGTTCTGCCAGTTGATGTCGGATCCAGGGTGATCGTAACGCACATCAAACAGGTTGTAGAGACCCAGGGACACCTCCACTCCTTTTGCCCACTTGTCAGCCACCAGATTCAGATTTGACAACCAGTAGCCGTCCAGGTCGGTGCCGTCGATGGCCTGGCGCTTGCTGGAATAGTGTAGCTCGGAGCCAAAGGAGAGGCCGGTCACGGGCAGCGGGCCTGAGAAATTGAGCTTGCCCAGCAGCTGGGGGGAATTGTCGAGGCCGGCGCCGCTTTCATATGACACATCCTGGTAGGACACGCTGCCCCGCAGGCGGCCAGTCCAGTCCCACATCTTGTCGGCAGAAAGCTCTACACCCTTGGCCTTCACGTCTTCGCCCGACTGATATTGCGAAAGACCGCTGAACGTATCCGTCCCCAAGGTCACCAGCCCCTGCATGGACCACTGATAGACTGAAGCGCGCAGGTTCAGATTCTGTCGCAGGCGGTGATCCATCACCACCTCCATGGTGTCGATGGCTTCGCCATCGAGGGCGGGGTTGGCGATCTGGGTGTCGGATGTCCCCACATCTTCATAGTCGCGCTCGAAAGCATTGGGCTCACGATGGGCGCGGCCGTACATTGTCTTCAGAGTGGTGTCGGGAGCCGCCTGCCAGATCAGCGCGGCGCGTGGGCTCAAGTTGGTGTCGCTCGTGTCATTACGGTCGCAGCGCACTCCCAGGGTCGCGGTCACGATTTCACTGAGGGCCCATTCGTCCTGAGCATATACGCCCGCCCGCCAGCCCGAACCAGGGATCACGAGGTCGTTGGCGGAATCGACGAGATCCTCGTTCGTCTGGTCACGACGACTGTTGTCCTGAAGCTCCATTCCCACCATCAGCTTGTGGCTGGACCAGGAAGTGGAGAGCAGACTCAGGTCAACGCCCTGCCAGTCGCTGGATCCGGTAGCCAAATAGGGGGTGCCATAACTGAACAGCCCGGTGTAGCGTGCCCGTCCCATGAACACCCGGGCTGACAGGTTCAGGGTATCGCCAGCGAAGCTGTCCTCATAGCGCAACTGGGTCGTCAGGAAGCGGTCACGCTCATATTGCCCGGAT
>DCUN01000005.1:1006-14358 GCA_002327225.1 Desulfobulbaceae bacterium UBA2213 | reverse complement strand
TGTTGCGGATCTCCTGGAAGCCGAGCACGACAACAGCTTCTTCGATGGAGCATACTTTCCGTGGTCGGCCGAAGAAGGCGGAGTTGGTTAGCTTGAGAATGGCGATACACATGGATTGATCAGGCAGGATGGCCCGCATAAGTTCATGGGCCGAACTTTTCGGGTTGCCGATAATCTCTAAGACCCGGATGACCGTGCCTGGAAGTGGGGGGAAAGAGTCTATCTGCTTGAGAACTGGTGCGATATTTGAATGAGGCATACTATGATCAGGGCCTTTTTTGAGAGAGAGGTCACTGCGTGTGGCCGGATGAGTGAGCGATTTTTTTTGAGACCAGCAACCTTGTTTGTGAGAGAAGTGCTTCATCTAGGGGGAAAAAATGGTGTTCACGCAGAATATCAAGCGTCAGTAATACCAGTGTCGGATCCCATTGGGTTCCGGCCCCTTTTTCGAGTTCCCTCAGGATCTCTGGCGGGTTCAGACGTTTCCGGTGCGGTCGGTCAGAACTCATGGCTGCAAGACCATCGGCCAGACTGAATATTCTGGCGGCAAGGGGGATTTCTTCCCCCGCTAGTCCTTCTGGATAGCCGCTGCCGTCATAATGTTCCCCCTGACAGAGCAGCACGTTCCGTTCATTGGCGAAGTAGTCAAAGTGTTGCGTAAGCTCCGCAAGCTTATAAGGCAAATCATTGATAACCTTCCTGTCATCATAGCTGAATTTCTCCTTTTTTGAGAGCAGTTCCCGGTGGAGCAGTAAGCGGAAGCAACTGTACAGAGTGAGGGCATTGGCAAATGTCTCGAGAATGGTCTTGGGAAGCCCCAGGCGCTCACAGAGAAGATCGATGTGCTGTGTGGCCTTCTGTGTATGTTCGTCCTGATGCTTGCCGGTGACATTCTGGGTCAGTATCTGGATCGAGGCAAGGGAGCTGTTTTTGGTTTTTGCAAGGATCCGCTGCAGTGTCTCCTGCAACAAGGTAACTGTGTCGATTCTGCCGTCTTTTATAACATGGTTCTGGTCATAGGCGATGACACGGTTACGTCCTTCGGATTTGGCTTGATATCTCGCCTGGTCAGCCATGTTGATAAACTCATCCTGGTTTTCAGGATGATGTTCCAGTAAGGTGACCATGCCAATAGACACGGATACAGAACGGCTGTGGCGACCACTGATGAATGGTTTGTCCGAACATGCCAGGCGTAGTTTCTCCGCATACTCCCTTCCCTTTGTCAGGCCTGTTTCAGGAAGAAGTATAATAAAATCACTCCCTCCGAAACGAAAGCAGATATCGTTGTCACGAGTGTTCTGGGTGAGTCGTGCTGAAAATTCATTAAGGATGGAATCGCCAAAGAGCTGTCCGGATACCCTGTTGGTTTCATTGAAGTAATCAATGTCGATGAGGAGCATGGTCAGGTCAGTATCTTGGGTCCTGGCCTTCTGTATTTCTTGTTCGAGCGTCTGGCTCAGATGTCTGCGATTAAAAAGTCCGGTCAGCCCGTCTCGTACTGACAGCATATTCAGGTAATGGTTCTGCTGTTCCAGAGCTAGTTGGCATTGGTGGTTTTTGTTTTTCTGGTCCTGTAACGCGTCCTGGCAGGAGAGCAGTTCCTGCTTTAAGTGGTGGATATGGAACAGGGTGTGAATCTTGGCCAGCAGCAGAGAAGGGGTAAGCGGCAGGGCAATGGAATCGATATATTCTCCCTGCAGTCCCGTGGTGGATTGTAAAGGCTCCTGCCCTGAGGGGATAATGGACAGCAGGGTTGTGGCCGGAGAGAGTGGAGGAATGTGAAAACGCTCTCCTTCTGACGGGATGGTTTCATCAAGTATGAGCAGGGCAAAATCATGCTGTTGAGAAAGGCGCAGCATCTCGTCTGCATCGGCGGCTAGAAATATTTCAGCAGAGAGTTCAGCCTTCAGCGTCTCTACTGTTTCAGCCAGGACAGAGGTGTCTTGGCCGTGAGATTCGGCCAGTAGGATCTTAACAGTCATTGCGGTCGGTCTGGTGGGAATTGATTGTCTGTTGGCGGGATATCATAGCTTTTTAGGATCAAACTCGGGTTGACTGGCAAAGGCTGTGTTGATGAGCTCTTGCAGTTCGTTTTTAATTTCCTTCGACGGAGGGATCAAAGAGAGGATCGGCAGGAATTTCTCAATGGGTTGGGGCGGCTGCAGGCGCATTTTCTGTTCCATGGTGATAGCACTGTCAGCGTTGATTGTGCCTGCCATAGGGCCGGAACTGCCAGGGGGTACCCCGTCCATACCGCGGAGAAAAAGCATGATGCCGCTGATATCATTTTTTTGGTAAAAGAGATTGATCTCTTCCTTGATCGTCTCCTGGTCTTCGGCTAGCGTAAGAATATTCTGCCGATACTCGGCAACATGTTTTTCCAGAGAGTCGTAAATGTCAAAAAACATATTTTGAAAACGCCATTTCCGGCTAAGGCCATGGACGGGGATATCTGACAGCACTCGTTTTCTGATGGTGGGAGATTTGCTTACATATTGGTCGTAAAAAAGAACCTCCCCCAGACCGGTGATCCTGAAAAAATCATCAATCAGGGCGTTATCTCTCAGCAGAACATAGAGACGGACAAGATCAAAGCCGATTTTTTCTTCCAGCTCCAAGGCACCGGCAATGATATCTTTTTGATAGGCATCGGAGTCTTCTTCGATGATCTTGCGAAAGCCAAAATAACGATCTGCAATCTCTTTCTTGACCTCAAAGGCCAGGGTTGTATTAAGGTCCAGCATGGGGGGCACCTTGAATGCAGAGGATGTCTATAATAAGAAAGCTCTGTTCTTGTCTAGAACTATTTGATTATAGCGACTTCAGCTGCCGGATGCAAGATTTCAGCACACTCTCAATGAGCATCAGAACTATGGATCTTTTGCTGTAGCTCTTCACCTGGTCTTGCTGGTCAGGTCGAATTTCATAAAACTGAAGGATTGGTGGTTTTTACAATCGATGTGAAGTCCGGGCCTCGGCGAAGATCAGGTTGTTTTCAATCTGTTGGCGATGAAGGACGGTGAGTGGGTCGATGGGGATGTTGTGGCGACGGATTTCCAGATGGAGATGGGGGCCGGTTGTCTGGCCTGTCTGGCCAACCTGGCCGATGGTTTGTTCAGGATCGATATGTTCTCCTTGGCGAACAGAGAGTTTGGAGAGATGGGCATAGCGGGAAGTGAGGCCATTGCCGTGATCAATCTCCACCATATGGCCATAGCCACCATTCTCCCCGGAAAAAGTAACGACCCCGGAGGTCATTGATTTAACCGGAGTACCGGTTGGCTGGCTGATATCAATACCGTCATGGTGCAGCTCTTTTCCAAGAACTGGATGGTTGCGCATCCCGAAGACGGACGTTATCTTCCCGCTCACAGGAGATTGGAGTCTGGTTTCCATCTGTTGAAATGGTGCCTTCCGTGTCGCGTTTATGGGCGCAGGGCCGGAACATGATATTGGCTCAGAGGCGGGTTGAGTGAGACAGGCAAGATTGAGTTCCCGTCCCGGGAAGATGCTGTCCGGATTGCTCAGATCGTTGCTGTCTGCGATCTGTTTGACCATAGTATAGAGATCACGCCTTGAATGATTGATGCCGAGTTTTTTTGATTCAGTTGCAATAATCTCGGACAAGGTGTCTCCTTGATTGATCGTGTAGTTTCTGCCTGGTGATATGTGGTCCTGTGTCGTGCGTATCGTCTTGTTGTTTTGCAGCTTTCTTGCCTCTGACAGTGCATCGTCAAATTTGTGAGCAGTCTGGTTCCGGGCGGTGTTTGCTGCAGGTGTGTTTCTTTCCTGGTTCGTTAACGGGATGGTGTTTCTCGGAACAACGATATTGCTCATGTCAAGTCGCCTCCTGGTTCCCTGGATTTCAGTATACTTGTTTCTCTAGAGGGTACCTTGAAAAATCAGGGTTTTTGTTCAAGATCAAGGCGTGAAGAAAATTTTACCGCAGGCATATAGATGATATTCCAAGGATAAAATTTTCAGAACAACGCAGCGCTTGGGCAAAAAGACCATTTTTCAAGGTAGCCTGGAGTCTTTTTATTCATCTATATTATATTAATCGGTCGTATTGAGCTAATCTTTATTTTAAAGTGCGTATTCAAATTGTAAATGCATGAGTTACATGTGCGAGAAAGAATGTCAGGGATTGATTTCCTGTCTGATTCTGCCAGGTCCGCACTGTTTGCCAACTCGCTAAAAGTGGAGTAGAGTCAAATAATTACTCAAAAATATAGTATGCCAGGTGTGTCGGAATTTTTAATAGATCAAGGTTCTGGAATGATTATGGAAATATTTTTTGTGCTGGCCAGTTATCTGATTGGTGCCATTCCTTTTGGCTTGCTCATAGGCCGTCTTGTCGGCGCAGACGTACGCCTGGAAGGAAGTGGTAATATCGGTGCCACCAATGTGGGTCGGGTGCTGGGGAAAAAATTGGGTATCCTGACCCTGCTCTGTGACGTGGCCAAGGGCTTCCTCCCTGTCTGGGGGGTTACTTTTCTGCTTGGTGAAACAGCAGTGGCCAGAGAGCTTGTCGTGCTCGTGTGTGGACTGGCCACGGTTCTTGGTCACATGTTTCCGCTCTATCTCAAATTTCAAGGGGGGAAAGGAGTAGCCACTGCCCTGGGTGTTTTTCTTTTTTTCTCTCCAGGAAGCATCCTTATCAGTCTGCTTGTTTTTGTCGCTGCGGTGGCCGCTTCCGGCTATGTCTCTGTGGGATCACTTGGGGCTACGGCCCTGATTCCCCTCTGGCTCTGGATCCTCGGTGAATCTCCCGAACTCCTGGTGGTGGCGTTTGCCATTGTCCTTCTCATCTGGTTCCAGCATCGGTCCAATATCGGCAGACTGCTGCGTGGCGAGGAAAAAGGGTGGAAGAAGGGGTGAACCATGACCAGGGAAGAATGGCAGGCCATTGATGAGGCCAGACGATTATTGAACCTGGCTGACCGGGCGACCCTGAGTGAGATCAAACGGGCCTATCGCAAGATGTGCAAGCGGCATCATCCTGATGCCGTCGGCAACGAATCGGTAGCCGATGCTGCTATCATCCGGGAGCTTACCAGGGGCTATGATCTGCTCATGCGTTACTGTGATCAGTTTCGCATCCCTCTGGTGCCGGGAGAAGGAGAGGGCCTGGAACCGGAAGACTGGTGGATGGACCGTTTTGGCCGTGATCCCCTGTGGGGGAAGGCCGCAGAAAAAAAACAAAAAAAGGGATAAGCGGAATGGACAAGGACGATAGAAGAGACCAGAAACGTTTTTCTCTCTGCTTGCAGACCAAGGTCACGGTGGAATCCCGTAGCGGATCAACGCCGGTGTTTGAGTTTGTCACCGCCGACATCAGTGCCGGCGGCGCCTTTATTGCTACCAACCGCCCCCTGCCCATTGCCAGCAGGGTCCGTTTGGAGTTTTTTCTCTCCCTTGAGGAGCTTTCCCAACTTCGTTTTGTCCTGGCCAGGGAGAGCCTGAAGCTGTGGGAGGGTGAACGGGCCTGGGTTACTGCCACCGGGGTGGTTATCCGGGCGGAAAAAGAAGGTGCCGCCGTCATCTTTGACCAGAACTATCAGATCTCCCCTATCGGCAGATCTGATAGTGACACCGCCTAGCGTTTAAACAAGCCACCGATCTCGAACAAAAATCCTTTTCAATCAACAGGCTCAGAGATGCAGATGAAAGATGGGTATCTTATGCTGCACATTTCTGTTATCCCTTGAAAAAAAGCAGGGCGGCCCACTCCTTTTTCTCTTCCTGTCGCTTCAGCGAAAAACCCAATTGGGCAAAACATGAGATGATAGTGCTCACCTGCTGCCCCTGTAGGATGCCGGAGAGGAGCAGCTGGCCATCTTGCTCGGTTAAGCGGTCAAGATCAGGGGCTAGCTCCAGCAGTACGTCATGGACAATATTGGCGATCACCAGCGAAAAGGGTGTGGGTAAAGAGGCGAGGGGGGTGATTGCTGTCTCCATGACCTCTTGCAGCTGGTTACGGGCAATGTTCTCTTCGGTTGCAGTCACCGCCAGGGGGTCGTTGTCAATGGCCATGACCCTGGAGGCGCCAAAGAGGGCGGCGGCCATTCCCAATATGCCGGTACCGGTGCCTACATCAAGGACATTGCTGTTTGCTTTGCCCGCCAATGCCTCCTGCAAAAGCTGTAAGGAGAGGCAGGTGGTGGCATGATGTCCGGTGCCAAAGGCCATCCCCGGATCCATGACAATGACCTTCTCGTTTTCTAGAGGCTCATACGGCTCCCAGCTGGGGGCAATGATGAGATCTGGAATAATGGCAAAGGGCTTGAAATGTGCCTTCCAGGTTGCCGACCAGTCCTCGTCTTCGATAAAGCTGATCTCAATGGTGGGCACGGCAAGCTCAAAGATCTCCGCCAGCTCTTGAAGATAGTTGCTGAGCTGGCTCAGAATGAGATCGATTTCTGCCTGATCCGTCTGGCCCTTGTCAAACCAGGCATTGATCAGGGCCTTATTTTCAGGTTGATCGACGCTCAACTCTACTCCCGCGCCGGTTATCCCTACCATGAAATCTTCAATGGCGTCGGTGAGAGCCGGGTCGGTGGTTATTGAAATTTTGAGCCATTGGCGGCCTTGCTCTTGTTCTAAAGTCATTTGTAGGTTCTCCTGGTATTGAGCTGAAAGCAGCCATTCCAAGGCTGTCGCCTGCTTTGATCAAATATTTTTATAAAATCTATCAAGGATATTTCTTGACAAGGGACTGCCAGCTGTTATTTTCCCCCCAACTTATGCTTTAATAAGTAGATTGTTTACTAGGCTGTTGTTCAAATACAAAAAGGCAGATGCTATGGAACATACCATACACTTTTTACCCGATGATATCCGTGTCAAAGTTGCGCCCGGAGAGAATTTACTGACCGCCGCCGCTGCCGCCGGGGTCTATATTCATGCCTATTGCGGCGGGGACGGGGTCTGCGGCAAGTGCAAGGTGCATCTGGAGCAGGGAGAGGTGGAAACTGACCATGCGGCCACCTTGAAAAAAGCCGACTACGAGCAGGGAGTCCGGCTGGCCTGTAAGACCCGGGTCATCTCTGATATTACTATACGCATTCCCGAGACGATCAAGGCGGATGGCAAGGCCCTGAAGCGGGAACCCAAGACCACTCGCGCCATCTCGGCGCGCTCCCTGGAGACCCTGGTCGGCACCTGGCAGATTGATCCGCCGGTGGGCAAGCTCTTTCTCAAGCTGCCGCCGCCGAGCATGGATGACAATGTCTCTGATATGCAGCGCTTGATGCGCGCCATTAAAAATGCACTTCCGGATAATCCCGAACCCAACTATGACCACCCCCAGTTGATCCGGGAGCTCTCCGGTATCCTGCGCGAGGCGGACTGGGAGGTGACGGTCATCCTGCTGCACGGTAAGGGATCGACTGAGCCTGACCGGATTATAGCCGTGGAAGCTGGGGACACCACCGATCGTCTCTATGGTCTGGCCATTGATATCGGCACCACGACGGTCAATGGGATCCTCATTGATCTGGGCAGCGGTGAGGTCATCGCCGAGGGTTCAGGCTATAATGGTCAGATTGGCTATGGTGAGGATGTCATCTCCCGAATGATCTATGCCGCCCGTCCCGGCGGGCTGAAGACCCTGCAGGAAAAGGTGGTCGGGACCATCAACACCATTATTGAAGAGATGTGCCGCAAGGTGGTCATCAGCCCCAGTGATATCAGTTATATCATGACCGCCGGCAATACGGTCATGTCCCATCTGCTGCTGGGCATCAATCCCCGCTATATCCGCGAGGCCCCGTATGTGCCCAGCGTCAGTCAGTTTCCCCTGACCAGGGCCGCCGAGCTCGGCATCATGGCCCACCCTTCGGTCCGGCTTTTCCTCTATCCCTGCATCTCCTCCTATGTGGGCGGCGATATCGTGGCCGGTGTCCATGCCTGTCAGATGCACAAGAGCGAGCAGATCTCTCTGTTTATTGATATCGGCACCAATGGCGAGATCGTGGTCGGGAATAATGAATGGATGGTCTGTGCCGCCTGCTCAGCCGGGCCTGCCTTTGAGGGCGGCGGGATCAAGCATGGGATGCGCGCCAGTCAGGGGGCCATTGAAAATTTCCATATCGAGCCGGAGACCCTGGATCCGATGATCGTCACCATCGGCCAGACAAAACCCCGTGGTATCTGCGGCTCCGGCCTGATCTCTATTGTCTCCGAACTGCTTGCGGCTGGTGTTATTGATCCTCAGGGAAAATTCAACCGGGAGCTGAATAATCCCCGTATCCGTGAAGGTGAGGATAGATGGGAGTATGTGCTGGCCTGGGGGCAGAACTCCATGACCGGCGAGGATATTGTCATCACCGAGGTGGATCTTGACAACCTGATGCGGGCCAAAGGCGCCATGTATGCCGGCTACCAGACCCTGCTGGAGTCCGTGGGCCTCGGCTTTGGTGATCTGGACCGGATTATCCTGGCCGGCAACTTCGGGGCCTATATCGATCTGGAACGGGCCATCTGCATCGGACTGCTGCCGGATATTGAGCGGGAGCGGTATTATTATATCGGTAATGCCTCGCAGTTGGGTTGTCAGATCAGTCTGCTTGATCATCGCCGTTTCCGCGACCGGGTGGATGTTCGCAAGCTGATGACCAATATCGAGTTGTCAGAGAATCCTGATTTCATGAATCATTATATGGCAGCCCTTTTTCTGCCCCATACCGACATGAGTTTGTTCCCGTCGGTGAAGTTAAAAAAGTAGTGTCCTGCGACCTGGCCTGAAACTGGCCCTGTCATTGACAGAAGAGTGAATAATGGGTAAAAGAAAGTGTTTTATTGATATCAATCCCTCTATGTAAGAGATACTTAAGAGATAACTCATCGAGACAAGGAGAACAGCATGTCACAGAAAGTAATGGCAATTGCCGAAAGCATCAACATCATGGGAAAACGCAGCGGAAACGCCATGAAAGAGCGGGTTCAGGGCCCCATTCAGGAGATGGCAAAAGAAGAAGCGGCAGCCGGTGCCTCCTATCTTGATTTGAATATCGGACCTGCACGCAAAGACGGGACTGAGCTGATGCCCTGGGTTGTACAGACCGTTGAGGCCGTTTCTGATGTCCCGCTCTGTCTCGATACCACCAATATGGATGCCATGACCTCCGGTTTCAAGGTGGTGAAGAATAGAGAGCTGGCTATCATGAACTCCATCTCCGCCCAGCCCGAGCGGATGAAGAACCTGATCCCCGTGGCTGCTGAGGCGGGATGCAATGTTATTGCCCTGCTCTGGGGACCGGACGGTATGCCGCGGGATTCCAACGAGCGCGCCTCCATGGCCGTTGACCTGATGATGGCCCTGAGTGAGGCCGGGATTCCCAATGAAAAGATGCTCTTTGATCCCATTGGCACCCCCATCACCCTGGGCGCTGATCAGATTGCCTCCGGTCTGGAATTCATGATGATGCTGGGCGATATCGCCCCCGGCGCCGGCTCCACCGTCGGTCTGTCCAACGTCTCCAACGGCGTGGCCGAGCATCTGCGCAAGTATCTGGACCGCACCTATCTGATCATGCTGATGAAATACGGCATCACCACCGCCATCGTCAATGCCTACGATACCGAGTTGATGGCCATCTGCAAGGGCGAGCGTCAGAATCATGTCGATATGGTTCATGCCATGATGGACGGGGATGATCCAGATCCGTCAACCCTGCAAGACGTGGCCCTCCAGCACTACAAGACCTACAAGGCCCTGTCCGGTCAGTCGGTCTTCTCCGAGTCCTGGCTTGAACTGTAAAAGTTGATTGATTCGATTTTTTGTTTGATGATGCCCCTTCGCTTTATGCCAAGGGGCATCATCGTTTCAGGAGGATGAAAACGATGTTGCGGGTCTCATCACATCATCTCGTCTACGGTTCGCTCCGGGATTATCTCACCGGTGAAGAACTGACGGACACAGATGACGAGCGGAACAGGCAAGATTTGGCCCGGATGATGGTTGAGGAAAAAGGCTATGCCAAGGGAGATCTTGAGCCTCGCCGCTTTATCGAGACCCTTTTTTCTAGCGAGTTTGTGCGCTCCACCATTGAGCTTGTGGTCAGCCTTGAGGGCAGGCGCTTCATGATTATCCGCTACGCCCCCGGTTCCCTGGTCACCCGCGAACGTTCGGCCATTGCCGCGGCCAGGGTCTTGGAAGAGCAGTACCAGATCCCGCTGGCCGTGGTCACCAACGGCCGGGATGCGGAGCTTCTTGACACCGCCACCGGACAGGTACTGGCCACCGGCATGGAGGCCATCCCTGATTGCCGGCAGGCCCGCGAGCTTCTTCCCACCCTGGTCTTTCGCGAGAGGATGGAAGGCAAGAAGCGGGAACGGGAACTGCGGATTCTCAATGCCTTTGATGTGGAGATCTGTTGTCGACGAGGCGCTTAAAGTATAAGTATAAAGGGGTTAACATAGACCAGCAAAGACTTTACAGCAGATCAGATCATTCATGAAATTTTAAAAATCTGGGTTGCGGGCGTTAGCCCGCGTTAGGATGATCAGACCGCCCCACTGAGAAAGAAGGGACACCATTCATGGTACCACCGGCCAATATTCCTGTTGAGCAATGAACTGCGCCCAGGCCAGAGGACTGAATGCACTCGTGACAAAGATGCCGGCCATAAGCGTCACGGCTGCGGTTACCAGTGGCGGCAGCAGCAGGAGCCAGGCCGTCTCGCGCCAGCCGCGTCTTGCCAGATGCTCAGCCGGCCAGGCCAGGGGCGCCCTGACAAAAACCGCCCGCCACAGAATCGGCAGAAAATAGGCACCATTGAGCAGGCTGGAGGTCCAGAGCACCCAGATTGCCCAGTCCATATCCGCGGCCCGGGCCCCCTCGATCAGCCAGGCCTTGCTTATGGCCCCGGCGGTCAGGGGCGCGCCCATCATCCCCAGGGCGGCAATGCCAAAGGCCAGAGTGGTCAACGGCATGCGACGTCCCACCCCATTCATTTCACTCACCTTGTGGACACCCAGCGTTTCGGCATAGTTCCCGGCGCAAAAAAAGAGGGTGATCTTCATGACCCCCTGATGCACCAGATGGACCAGGCCGCCGATGGTACCAATCGGCCCGAAAAGGGCGACACCGAGAACGATATACGATACCTGACTGATGGTGGAGAAGGCCAGTCGCTTCTTGAGATCATCCTGAAACAAGGCCCTGAGACTGCCCCAGACAATGGTAACGGTAGCAGCCACCGCCAGTGGCAGCAATAGTTCAAGGGACTGGGCGTATTCGATGCCGAAGACCTCATAGACGATGCGGATAATGCCGAAGGCACCGGCCTTGACCACGGCGACCGCATGCAGGAGGGCGGAGACCGGCGCCGGGGCCACCATGGCCTGGGGCAGCCAGCCATGCAGGGGCACGATGGCAGCCTTGACACCGACACCGGCGATCAGCAGCAGAAAGAGAACCTTGAGTTGCCCCCCGGAGATGGCGCCCGTGGCCTCCAGGTCGGCCACGATACCGGCATGAGAAAAATCACTGTGCCCCAGCAGCTGATGCAGCCAGATCACGCCGATAAGCAGCAGGGCGCCGCCGGCCAGGGTATAGGCCAGGTAGACAGTCCCGCCATTCATGGCCTTGTCGGTACCGCGATGCACCACCAGGGGGAAGGTGGAGAGGGTCAGCAGCTCATAAAAGATAAAAAAGGTAAAGAGGTTGCCGGCCATGGCGATGCCCATAGTGGCCGTAACGCACAGGCTGAAAAAGCCGAAAAAGCGGCTGCGTTGAGGAGCGCCTTCCAGATAGCCTATCGCGTAGAGGGTTGTGCATAACCAGAGGATGGCCGACAGAGACATGAACAACAGCCCCAGGGCGTCGACCTTGAAGAGCAGATCAAGTCCCGGCAGCACCGCATAATGAAAACCATACTCGGCACCGCCATGGACACCGGCCAGCAAGACACCGATAAGCGCCAGCTTGGTAAAAGCGCCCAGTAGATTGAGGGCCGTGCGCTTACCGATCCAGGCATCCGGCAGGAGGAAAATGACCATCCCCGGCAACAGGGATGAGGCCAGGACTGCCAGCGGCATGGATTCGCTGAGGGTCACGCCGCACCTCCGAGAGCAACAAGCGCCATCAACTCGACCCCGCGCAGACCAAGCAGTGCACTGGCCGCGGCCAGCAGCAAGGCCATCCACTCCAGCATGCGCGGCACCGGATGAAAGGCCAGCGCCTCCGATGAGACCGTCGGCACCAGCAGGAAACCCTGGCGCAACACCCGAAACACATAGCCGGCCGCCAGCAATCCACCCACCAGCACCACCACCGCAATGCTCCAGGCCCCCTGCGCTATGGCCGCCTCAATCAACTGCCACTTGGCCAGGAAACCGGCTGAGGGCGGCAGCCCGGTCAGGGTGACACCGGCGAGACCAAAGGCAAACATGGTCAAGGGTAGCTGCTGCGCCGCGCCGGCCAGACTGTCAACCCTGTCCTGACCGGTCGCCTTGATGAGCACCCCTGCCGCCATGAACATTGCGGCTTTGGCCAGCCCGTGGGCAAAGGCCTGCATGATGCCGGCGCGCAGGGCAGCCTCGCCGGTCAAGAGGGGAAAGATCAGAAACAGATAGCCGAGCTGGGCCACGGTCGAGTAGGCAATCAGCATCTTGATCCTCTGGGCCCGGATCGCCTGGCAGGAGCCCCAGAATATCGCCAGGGCTCCCAGGGTGGCGGGAAGCCAGGCAATCAATCCGGCATCCGCCGTCAACCCGGTGAATGGCCCGAGCCACAAGCGCAGGAGCAGATAGAACGAGGCCTTGACCACAAGGGCGGAAAGCAGGGCCGAAACCGGCGCCGAGGCACCTCCGTGAGCCGGCGGCAGCCAGAAATGAAAGGGGAATAATGCCGTCTTGAGCATCAGCCCCACCAGCATCAAGCCTCCGGCCAGCCAGATCACGACCGGTGCCTCGGCCGTGATCAAGGGGGCCAGGGTCGCCATGGAGACTGTGCCATAGGCCGCGTAGATCAGCGCCACGGCCAGCAGATAGGCGCCGGAGCCGAGCAGGGTGGCGAACAGGTACCGCAGGGCGGCAGCAATCTGCCGGCTGCCGCCATCGGCGGCCACCAGCCCCACGGCAGCAAGACCTACCAGTTCAAGAGTGACGTAGAGGTTAAAGAGATCAGCGGAGAGATAGAGCCCGTTGAGGCCGGCGAGCAGAAAACCGCAAAGCGGCCAGAAATAGCGGCCCTCCGGCGCTGTCACTAAGAAGTAGGAGCGGGCGTAAATCGCCAGCGGCAAGGCAATGATCTGGGTCAGCAGCAGCATGGCCACGGAAAGGCCGTCGGCTGCCAGATCGATTCCCAGCGGTGCGCCCCAGCCGCCGACAGCCCGGCCAAG
>DCUN01000005.1:0-934 GCA_002327225.1 Desulfobulbaceae bacterium UBA2213 | reverse complement strand
CAGGGCGGTGGCGGCGACCGCGACCACAATGCCGGTCAGCACCATCGCCTGGGGCACCGGATCGGCTACGCCATTGCGCTGGGCCATGCCGACCAGGACCAGAAAGGCGCCGCTGCCCATCAGGTTGAAGGCAAGAATCCGGCGCAGCAGATGCTTGAGCAGCAGCACCCCGGAGACGCCCATGACGTACAGACCGGCGCCGACACAGGCAAAGAGCAGGCCGCTGGTCATTGCTCACCCCCTTTGTCGTGGGACAGAAAAAGAAAGAGCCCGGCCAGAATCAGCCCCAGAGAGAGCGTCAGCCCCGATTCGATCAGAAGAATCAGCACACCTGCATGGTCTGGCGGATAGCGCAGCAGATCACCCTCAACCAGCAGGAGTATCGCCCCGACACCTAGAAAGAGGAGGAACCCTCCGGCCAGGCCCCAGCGCAGGCCTGCACCAGGCTGCTGCCATCCGGGCCGCAAACCGGTCAGATGAAGCAGCACGGCCGAGGCGGCCAGAACGGCCCCGGCCTGAAAGGCCCCGCCGGGACGGGAGGTGCCGGCCCAGAGCAGGTAGACCGCCACAACCACCATCACCGGCGCTGCAATCCTTCCCAGCATGGGCAACAGGGGATCAGGCGAAGTGGCCGGGGTACTCGCAGTGCCAGGAACTGAACCCCTGACCGCCAGGATAGCGACGAGGGCGAGCAGCAGCACACCAATCTCAAGCAGGGTGTCGTAGGCCCGGTAATTCAGCAGGACCGCCGTGACGGGATGAGCAACGCCGCTGCTCACCAGATTGGCCGCCACCAGGGGACGCAGGTCAAGGGCCGATGGCGCCAGATCAATCAGGGCCGGGATCAGGATCAGGACAAAGAGCAAGGCCGCCGGAATGACAAGGATGCGCTTCATTCCTTTGTCTCCATACCCCGCCTCTTGGCCTGCAGCGC
>DCUN01000057.1 GCA_002327225.1 Desulfobulbaceae bacterium UBA2213 | reverse complement strand
AGGCGATCCAGGTGGTCTATGATCCTGCGAAGGTCTCCTATGCGCAATTACTGGCGGTTTTCTGGCGCCAGATCGATCCGACTGATGGCGGCGGCCAGTTTGCCGATCGCGGTTCTCAGTATAAGACGGCCATCTTTTATCAGGATGAAGAACAGAAAAAACTGGCCGAAAAATCGAAGGTGGATCTTGCGGCCTCAGGTATCTTTTCAGGGCCTATTGCCACCAGTATCTTGAAGGCTGTCCCCTTTTATGTGGCTGAGGAGGCTCATCAGGATTATTACCGCAAGAATTACAGCCAGTATGCTGCCTACAAGGAAGGCTCCGGCAGAAAGGCCTTTCTCGAGAAGATGTGGCCGCAAAATGAAGGGCAGAAACGCTATGTGAAGCCCACTGATGATGAGCTGCGCCGGCGCCTGACTCCTTTGCAGTATAAGGTGACCCAGAAAGAGGGGACGGAGCCAGCCTTTGACAATGAGTACTGGGATACGAAAGAACAGGGGATCTATGTGGACGTGGTCTCCGGTGAGCCACTTTTCAGTTCCCGGGATAAGTTTGATTCCGGGACCGGCTGGCCAAGTTTTACCCGGCCTCTTGAGGATAAAAATGTGGTAGAAAAAAAAGATCGCAGTTTTTTTACGGTCCGGACCGAGGTGCGCAGTGTCCATGGCGACTCGCATCTGGGGCACGTCTTTGACGATGGGCCACCACCAACGGGCCTGCGTTACTGTATGAATTCAGCCGCCATGCGCTTTATTCCGCAGGCAAAAATGGAAGAACAAGGCTACGCAGAATACCTGAACAGTTTGTAGTATCTTCTCCTCGATAAGGCCGGATAGCCCGCACTGATTGCGGGTTATCCGGCCTTTCTCTTTTGTCTCCCCTCCTTCCGTATCTTCCAAAATACCGATAACTGCGTCAGCACATATCGAAATTTCCTATTTGACTAATAGACACATTTGAGCAAATATGTCTCATCTTTAGATCTGATTTGTTCGGCATCTTATAGATATCAGAGGGTCGATTTTTTTTTTAACTCAACGAAAGAAGAGGTGCAAGCAATGGATGCAGAGTCTTTTGAAATCAAGGCCTATCCTGAGATGTGGAAAGATCTGGGGATGGATGTGGAGCGCTTTGACAAGATGCGGCTGATGCTGGGTGAGATCTATGGCAAGACCTATCTGACCCAGAAAAACCGGCCGGACAGGATGGTCTACTTTGACGGGATGATCGCCGAGCTTCATGGCGGGCGGGTCAAGGAGCTGCTGGCGGCCAAGGCGGAAGGCCGCCCGGTCATCGGCACCTTTTGTGTCTATATCCCGGAAGAGGTGGTTATCGCGGCCGGTGGCATATGTGTCGGGCTGTGCGGCGGTTCCCAAGGGTCGATCCCGGATGCGGAGAAGATCCTGCCCCGCAACATCTGTCCCATGGTGAAGTCAGCCTTTGGCTTCAAGGTAGGTCGGGTCTGCCCCTATATTCAGGTGGTGGATTTTGTCTATGGGGAGACCACCTGTGATGCCAAGAAAAAGACCTGGGAAATCCTGGACACTATGGTTCCTACCTATGTCATGGAGATCCCGCAGATGAAAAAAGAGTCTGACCGGAAGATGTGGCTGCACGAGGTTAAGGAATTCAAGGCCAAAATTGAAGAGCTGTCGGGTAAGGAGGTCACAGTCGACGAACTGACCAAGGCCGTCAAGGTGATGAATGATAAACGGAGGGCCCTGCAGCGTCTCAACACCCTGCGCCATGCCAAACCGACTCCGATTTCCGGCAAGGATGTACTGCTGATCGAGCAGATTGCTTTTTATGACGAACCGGTGCGTTTTGCCGCCGAGGTCAACGAACTGTGTGACGAGCTGGAGACTCGGATTGCAGCAGGTGAGGCGGTGCCGAGCAAAGACGCGGTCAGGATCATGGTGGCCGGGGTACCCATGGCCCTGCCCAACTGGAAACTCCACCATCTGGTGGAGAGCGCCGGGGCGGTGATTGTCAATGAGGAGAGCTGTATCGGCACCCGCTATTATAAGGATCTGATGGCCGAGGATGGCCAGGATATGGAGACCATTCTCACCGATCTGACCACAAGATATATGAATATCGATTGTTCCTGTTTTACCCCCAATGATGAACGAATCGATCAGGTTCTCAAGGAATTCCGGGAGTCTCAAGCCGATGGCATCATTCATTATTCTCTGCAGTTCTGCCATACCTATAACATTGAGGAGATCCGCATCCGGGAGGCCTGTGCCAGGGAGGGGATTCCTTATATGTTTATCGAATCGGACTACTCCCCCGAGGATATAGGGCAGATCCAAACCCGCGTCGAGGCCTTTCTTGAGCAGATCCGTGATTAAAACCCAAGCAGAGAAGAAGATGTTTGTTGGAGTGGATCTGGGCTCACGGGCCATCAAGCTTGCCGCCTGGCAAGGGGGCAAGCTGGTTGATTTCAAGATAAAGGAAAGTGGTTTTGAACCGCACCGGCAGGTGCAGGAGATGATTCAGGAGTATGAGCCCTGTTCGGTGGTGGCAACCGGCTATGGCCGTCATCTGGTGAAAGAGTATTTTTCCTATGAGGTGATTACCGAAATCAAGGCCCATAGTCTTGGGGTTCACGCCTTGCTGCCCGAGGCGACCACCGTTGTTGATATCGGCGGTCAGGATTCCAAGGTAATCTCACTGGGTGACAGGGGGCAGGTAGTAAATTTCCAGATGAACGATAAGTGTGCTGCCGGCACCGGTCGTTTTCTGGAGATCATGGCCACCTCCCTGGCTTATTCCCTGAGGGAGTTCGGTCCGGCGGCCCTGGCCTCTGACAGGGAAGTACAGATCAACTCCATGTGTACCGTCTTTGCCGAATCAGAGGTCATCTCTCTGAAAAATCGAGGTGTGCCCCGGCAGCATATTGCCAGGGCAGTGCATGCCTCGGTGGCCGACCGTATTCTGTCCATGCTCAACCGGGTCGGTTATGGCGATACTATCGCCTTCTCCGGCGGCGTGGCCAACAACCCCTGTATCGTCGAGATGGTACGGCGGAGGTTGGACAATGTGCAGGTGATCGTCCCGGACAATCCCAGCATCATCGGTGCCCTGGGGGCCTCCATTGAAGCCGCCAGGCAGGATGTCAAGGCATGATTCTCAACCCGGATTTCTTGTCCTGCCCATGGCCTGTGGAGCGCGCTCATCAGGGATATCGGACTCCTTGTTCCGGTCCTCTATTTATTTTGGTTCCAACGTCGGGCGGGTCGTAAAAAACTAATCACTGGATGCTTTCAGCCCTGCAGGGGCTGAAACTCCAAACTTCAGCAGTCAGGACAGCTGATTCAAACAACAGGGGAGGAACAAAAATGGAAGAAAAGAAAACAGAAGTAATCAAGGAATCCGGGGATTTAAGCAGAGCCGATTTTCTTAAGATGATGGGTGCGGCAGGACTAGGAATTGCCGGGTTAGGCTCGCTTATGAGTTCACCTGCATCTGCAGCGGAAGGTAAAGAAGATAAAAAAAAGAAATTCGTGTTCGTCATAACCAGCGGCGGCGGCAATCCTAATCGTGTGTTAGTGGCTCTCATTATGGCCGATGTCGTTCAAAAAAAGGAACTCGGGGATATCAATATATGGCTTACCCTTGAGGGAGCTGAGCTTTGCCGAAAAGGACACCCCGAAAAGATAGTTAGTCCGGCATTTGCAAAATACGGAAATGCCTTTGATATGATGGAACGAATACATAAAAACGGCGGCCAATTCGGAGTCTGCCCACCCTGCGCAGATTGGGTTAGCGCAACAGGAGACAACAGAATCGAATGGGTAAAAGATCAAGGCGCCGACTGGATTGTGACCAATATTCAGGACGCTCAAGTTGTCTGGCTGTAAAAAAATATGTTGGCCAGGGGACTGTTTACAATTTGTCAAACAGTCCCCTGGCATAAAAATGATACCTGTGCAAAATAGCACGCTCTTGGAGGTTAAAAATGTCTCTCTTAAAAACATTAAGATTCACCATAGTTATTCTCTTCGTTTTGTCAGTGGCTATGCTGCCTTTTTCGAAAGAAACACAAGCGGAAACAGGCAAGACAGTTGAGTTGAATACAAGAGGGGCCTGCCTCAAAATTGATGACTTTAAAGCCTTGATGAATAGCGAGGTAAAAAAGATGCAGTCGGGCGATACAATAAAACTTATTATTGATACTCCCAATGAGCCACAAGCAAACGATGCCATACAACAGGAAGGCCATACCGTTACAGAAAGTTCAAAAAACAAGGATAAAGATTCCACTACGTATCAAATAAAAGTTAACAAATGAGGCTCTTCGCCGTTAAGAGTTCATGGTAGGTGCCTAAATTCCACTCGCTGCATCAAGGATGCCGTAAATGAAAAACCTGAAGAAGCTAATCATTCCTTTAATTGTGTTCGTTGCAGTATTCATCGGCCATTTGCTCTATTATAAAATCTTTTCTCAAAACTCCAGCCCGATCTGGTGGAAACTTTATGTAGTTACGCAAACCTATTTCATCGGTTTCTCCTTGGGTTTGTCTTTCGGCTTCGGCGCCTATGCGATTACCATGATGCGAAACATGCCTAAAAGCAAGAGCGCAGTCGCAGGGAGCGCTGTGATTGCTTTGTTGGTCTGGTTTACCAGTGCTTGCGGAGCTCCAATAATTGCAATAGTTCTTGGAGTGGTTGGGGTCGGAGTAGGCTCAACCGCCCTGCCTCCATTAGCAAGTGCGGTGATGACCATAGTTTTTATTACTTGTGGCTATTTATGGCTTAAAAGAAAAAGCCTTTCTCCCTGTGGCAGTGCCTGCGCGCTTAAGACTCAAGCCAATGCAGATATCTACCAGGAAATCGGGTTAGATATTGAAAAATTTGGCTCTCAGCAGTGCGTGAGTGGTGATTTGTACTCAAAGACCTTTGAATCTCAGAGCAACCGGCCTAAAAATATGAAATATTTTGACGGCATGGTCTCTGACATTTATGGAAGCCGCATCAGGGAAATTGTAAACGCAAAAAAACAGGGGCAGCTTGTCGTTGGCAACTTTTGCATATTTGTACCAGAGGAATTGATCCTGGCGGTAAATGGCATTTCAATCGGGCTCTGTGCAGGATCACAGGGAGTGATTCCGGATGCAGAGAAGGTTCTTCCCAGAAATATTTGTCCGCTTGTAAAGTCTGCTTATGGGTATGCCCTGACAAAGTCTAATCCATATTTTCAGGCCGTTGATTTTGTTTGCGGGGAGACAACATGCGATGCAAAGAAGAAGACATGGGAATTAATGAATAGAGAAATACCCACTCATGTCATGGAAATTCCTCAGAAGAAAAAGAACTCCGACAAATCTCTCTGGCTTGATTCAATGAAGGAATTCAGGGCAAAGGTCGAGCATGAGAGCAAGAAAAAAATCACGTTTGAGTCTCTTACTACAGCAATAAGGATAATGAACAACAAACGCAGTTCCCTTCAAAGGCTTAACCATTTAAGGCATCACAATCCTTCCCCCATAAGTGGAAGAGATGCGCTTTTAGTAGAGCAGATAGCCTTTTATGATGACCCTCTCAGATTTACTGAAAAAGTGAATATTCTTTGTGATGAGCTTGATAAAAGAATACAAAAAGGAGTTTATGCAACCCCTCCCTCTGCACCACGGATCATGATATCAGGCTCCCCCATGGCTTTACCTAACTGGAAGATTCATACTTTAATCGAATCAGCAGGGGGTGTTGTTGTTAATGAAGAGAGTTGTATCGGCACCAGATATTTCAGTGATAACATTGCTGAAGCGAACAGCCTTGAGGACCAGCTGTCCGCGATAACTGACCGCTATATGCAAATCAAATGTTCCTGCTTTACGCCGAATGACGACAGGATTGAGCAGGTCATCAAGGAATACAATGAATCCAAGGCGCAAGGCCTCATCAATTACAGCCTTCAGTTCTGCCATACCTACAACATAGAGGCTATAAAAATAAAAAAGGCCTGCGAAAAAGATGACATCCCCTTCCTGGCTATAGAAACAGACTATTCAAGCGAAGATATCGGCCAACTCCAGACGAGAATTGAGGCATTACTGGAGCAGATAGGTGAGAGGTGATGCGCCGGAATTTTCCCGCCAAGGAGGCTGGCAAGATCACCAAGGGTAAAACAACTGTCCTGGAAAAAGCCAAGGTGATTTATGACTGGACATGCGAGAATATGTATCGCGATCCCGACACCCGTGGCTGTGGGCCTGGTAAGGTGTGTCTACTTTTGAAAAAAACCAGGTGGAAAATGTACAGATATCCATTCTGTCTTCGTTTCCCTCTGCCGGGCCGCAGGCATTCCCGCCCGTGAGGTTTTCTATCTGCTCTCTCATCATAGCCGGGTACGAACCAAAACTACTCAGAGAGCAGTAATTCATGAACCACAGTGTACGGTTACGGGATTCCTTCAACCGGAATGAAGCATGTGATACAGAATTTTTATCAGACAAAAAACCTTGACAGGCAGTTGGACAGGCTGCGAACATCAGGCAAGCAGGGTGTCATGGCCGCCCGTCGAGCGGAACAGATAATCAAGATACTGCTGCGATACTCAGGTGCGGAGACAGAGGAGCTTCGCTCTAAACGGACAAAACACGGTGAGCTACGTCTGAAAAACTGTAGAAAATATGATCTGGGTGGCGGCTACCGTTTGCTTAGCCTGCGTAACGAGAATCATTTAATTTTTGTTTATGCCGGCACTCATGATGAATGTCATCTATGGTTGGAAACACACAGAGGTATTTCCCTTGATGCCGCGATTTTTGTGGAATCATTCATAACTCTCACTGTTCCGCAAGTGCATGAGCCTCCTGAATGTGCAGAAATTTTGCAAGTCTCTTCGGAGCCTGATCAGTATGAAGAAGAGCTTCTCGCCAGATTAGATGAAAAGATACTGGGCCATGTCTTTCGCGGCCTTGTCAGGTAGAATAATGACTGAGCATCAACTGTTGAACAGAGTCATTTCGTCATCCAAGCTGAAAATTGCAGCCATAGTCATCCCTTCTTTCCAGAGCGTATTAAGATTTGCTGTGAGTATTCTAAAAAACACGGACACTTCACCTACAGGCGAGGTAATCAGAAAAAAACGAGCCTTTTCATGCTATTCAGACCCCGGGATGGCCTTTGCCGTTAAAGTTTCATGTCGCGACTGGAGTGAATATGTATCTTTTCCCCCCTGACCATACTGTCTGCACGATTGAGCGACAGACCAGAATCAATGCTGTAGAGACCATCCTCGAACAGGGTAGCGGGAATATAAACGAGGACATCCTGCTCCAGGCTGACAACCTCTACGGGGTCTTTGACGGGGCCACCAGTCTGGAGAAAAGTGGAGACACCTCGGGCAAGACCGGTGGACTTCTGGCTGCCGAATCCGCTGCCCAGGTCTTTTCCCGCAACGGAGGCACCCTCTGCCAGCTTGCCACACTGGCAAATCATGATATCCGCGAACAGATGGAGGTCAGCGGGGTCGATCTCAATTGCCGTCGGAACCTCTGGTCCACCAGTTGCATGGTGGTACGAATAGACAAGGACGGATTAGAGTGGTTTCAGATCGGTGACAGCTTGGCGCTGGTCCTCTATGAAGACGGTTCCCATCGCCTGCTTGCCGATCCGATCGATCATGACCGGGAGACCCTGCGTTTATGGAAAGAAAGGGGACCGAGCGCAACCGGCACCATCGGGGATAGTCTTGCCGATCAGATTCTCAAGGTGCGTGAGGGTATGAATATCCATTACGGCGTCCTGAACGGAGAACCGCAGGCTCTTGATTTCGTCCGGCATGGAAGAGAGTCGCTTGCCGGTGTTACGGATATTATTCTCTACACCGACGGCCTTTTTATGCCACGAACGGATCCGGATCAGCCTGAAGATGTGGAAGCCTTTGTGCGTCTCTATCGTCAGGGAGGTCTGAAATTGATTCACAGGCGGGTGCGGGAACTCCAGAAAGACGACCCCCGTTGTCTGACCTATCCCCGCTTTAAAATCCATGATGATATTGCGGCAATAGCCTTGCGGTTTCATGAGGCATGACCTGTATCTCCACAGCCCATGATCCGGTTAGGGCCATCACCTGTTCCTGCAACTCGCCATCTCTCTGGGATTCCTATGTAGTGTCTGCTCCTGGGGGTACGCCCTTCCATCTCTATGGTTGGCGCGCCATTATTGAGAAAAGCTACAGGCATCCAACCTATTTCCTGTGTGCCCACAGGGAGTCCCGAGGTAAAAAAAGGATTGTCGGCGTTCTGCCTCTTGTTCATTTTTTCTGCACATGGAATGATAGCAGGCTTGTTTCCCTGCCCTTTCTCGATTGCAGTGGCCTTTTTGCCGACAATTCAGCTATTGAACAGTTCCTCTTCCATGAGGCGCTGGCCCTTGCCGAAAGCATTGGGGCCGTTCACCTGGAACTGCGCCAGGATCACCCCCTTGCTTTTCTTCATGATAAAAGCTTTGAGCTGCCATGGTCATACAGTCACCAGATCCATACCTTCAAGGTTGGTCTCCGCCGGCCCCTTCCAGGTTCCAGCGAAGATCTCTGGCAGTCCATGGGAGCCAAAGTTCGCAATCAGGTACGGAAGGCCCGCCGTTGCAAGTGTCGCGCCAGGGTTGGCGGTCCGGAACTGCTTGCCCCCTTCTATTCTGTATTTTCACATAATATGCGGGATCTGGGTTCCCCGGTCCATGCTCTTTCTTTTTTTGCCGAAATCTTTCAAGAGTTTGGGG
This sequence comes from Desulfobulbaceae bacterium UBA2213, assembly GCA_002327225.1. GTDB lineage: Bacteria > Desulfobacterota > Desulfobulbia > Desulfobulbales > Desulfocapsaceae > UBA2270. The sequence continues at coordinate 17,166 of DCUN01000057.1, read as the reverse complement.
AGCAGGCTGCTATCATCCTTGTCGACGGGGAACATGAACCTCTTGCCGGTGCCCTGGTTCTCCGCATGCACGAAACCTTGTATAATCCCTGGGCCTCATCTTTACGGGCCTTCCGTTCCCTCTGTCCGAACATGCTTCTCTACTGGCGGATGTTGACCTATGGTTGTGAGCAGGGCCTTCGTTTTTTCGATTTTGGCAGATCTTCTCCCGGAGCCCCAACCCATCGATTCAAAGAACAGTGGGGTGCCGAGGTCCGGCCCCTGGCTTGGCACATTTTTTCTAAGAAACCAAACACTTGGAACCATGATCGGGAGAGTCTCGTTATCGAACCCTGGAAACAGCTGGATCTTCAGCTTTCCCGTGAGACTGGTCCTGAACTGCGGCGCTGGATCAGCCTGTAACGGGAGAGCAGCCATGCAGCCTATGCAGCACAATGGATTTGTTGTTACCGTTCCCCTGCCGCTCCTGGTGGTGGTGGAAGATGTAGGCTGGTGGCAGGGCCAGGATGGTTCTTCCATTAATGAGCCGTTTCGAAGCGGTATGGACCGATATCACTGCCTCGAGGATTACCAGGCCCTTCTTCTTCTGGCCAAGCGCCTGCAGATGCGGATTCAGCTCTCCATGGTCCTCTGCGAGTGGGATCGCAGCAACCTGTTGCGCCATGTTCCCACTGCCACCTGGATGGCCGAAGAGTGGCGCAATCCCCACCGGCGGGAAGATACTCTGGAAGAGGCCGCCGATTTTCTCCGGACCAACAGCGATCATCTGGAAATCGGACTTCACGGTGTCGGCCACGAATTCTGGAAGAATAAAAAGATGGAACGCTCCGAGTTTCATGATCCAGACAACATCATGCGTCCTCCGGATCTTATCCGTCAGCACCTGGACGCCTTTGGCGCCATCATGGCGGAAAACAGTCTGGGCCCATTTCCTCAAGCCTTTGTGCCGCCGGCCCTGCAGCATAGTTTCGGTAACGGTGCCCAATCATTTCAGGCCATTCTGCGCGATTACGGAGTTACCTGTGTCACCACCATTTTTTCCCGAGCTCGCCAGTACGCTCCTCCGGTTCATGAGAAAATCACCTGGGAAAGCGACGTGTTGCTCATTGAGCGCCATCAGGCACCGGTGTCTTGGCATATCCAGGCTGCGACGCCAACCCTGTCACATGCGGGGCCTGTCGTCAGCCTGCACTGGAAAAATTTGCTGCACCACAATCCCCACAGAAACGAGGAGGTAATTGCCCCCTGGGGAGAATTCCTTTCTGCCTGTTGCCGCGACTTCAACCGGATGGCGGCCCCGGACACGACCACCTGCTGGAGCCAGTTTGCCTACCACAGCCTGGCAGGAATCAGGCCGCTGGGTGCGGGGGTGGAGATCGACGTCAGTCGGGTACCGAACCTCAGCGGCATATCCCCCCGCTTCTTTCTCAAAATCAGGGATGAGCGGAACCGCTCATGGCAGATTAGTAACGGGAAAATAGTTTCTTCCGAGCACCAGGGGTCTGTAACCCTGACCTGTGTTGAGATTTTTTCCCGGAACCGTCCGCTCTATTTGACGCCACGGAGCTCTGAGGCTTCGGTATAGACCATCTCTATTCTGGAAAAGACCTCTTCCCATGTATAAGAGGATGTGAGCTCGGCAATCTCCTCCGGGGTTGGCCAGGAACCTTTCATGATGCGGTGAACCTGTCTGGAAATTGCCTCGGCGAGCATAATTTCCAGTTGGGGCCAATCCTTATCAAAGGGTTTGTCCACTTCCTCCAGAGGGGGCAGGGCAACCAGCTCCACCAAATCACTTTTTGAGTTGCCGAAGATTGCCCGACATCCCGGGAGATCAGTAGTGACGATGCGGCAGCCGCAGGCAAGGGCCTCTAAAAGGACAAGGGGCAATCCCTCGTAAAAAGAGGGGAGAATAAAAAGATGACTCTTCCCCAGGAGTCCGGCCAACTCTTGCTGGCTCACCCTGCCGTGGAGGATTACCCGCCCACCCAGTTCGGCGGCAAGGGCCTGGCATTCCTCTTCCTCCTCACCACTGCCGCTGCCGAGCAGATGGAGACGCAGGGGCAGATTGTCCAGCCTCTTTATGGTGCGCAACAGCCAGGGTACTCCCTTGGACCGGGACAGCTTACCGGCATAGACCACCTCGCAGGGCGGTACTGGTTGTTTTTCCCCCTCCACAAACAGTGTCCCGTTGAAACCGCCCCCCACCACCCGGATACGCTCGGGATCAATCCCATACAACGCCTCGATCCTTCCGACTTGATCATTGCTGAGTGCCATGACTCGATCTATTTTCCGGCAAGGCCCGGTCACCTTTTCCCGCAGATGGGGGCAGTTGATATACTGGCGCAGATCCGTGGAATGACAGGTGGTGACCATGGGGATATCCGGCAGCAGCAGCCTCGCGGTACCGGTCATCAACCAGAGATGGTGGCTGTGAATAATATCAGGCCGGAAAAAAGAGACTGCCTCCGCAATTTTACCGGCAAAGGCATTCTGATACTCTTCGATCGCCTCCGCATCCAGATCGATAAAACGACTGCTCTCATAGGGCATGACATCACTCATCCCGGCAACGGGAAAAGGCAGCTCTCCCCCGGAAAAAGTAAGGTAGCAGGACTCTTGCCCATCAAGGCAGGGCAGGCAGGGAGAAGGACCGGCAGGAATGCCGGCCAGCAACATATTTTGGTGACCGGCACGTCTTGCCAGGTCGATAACATTCTGCAGATAGACGCCACTGCCTGTACATTCAGGACGTTGACTGAGGAGATGGAGGATTTTCATAGTCGGTTCACATCTGTTATCAGCGCTCGGCCGCTCAAGAAGGGGGTGCTCTTTTTTGAGTTGCTGTTGCAGTTTAGTGCCTTACAGCTCATTTTCTTGTTTTTTTCACAAGAAAATGAGCTGCGAAAGGCACTTATCCCGTTCATTGGGGTTAGGCCTCAATGAGATTAATTGCTATCTGATGTCTTTACTCCCACATTCTCCAACGTACCATTTAACAGTCTGTTTCATGCCTTCGGCCACGCCCACCTGGGGATCGTAGTGGAGATATTTCCTGGCCAGACTGATGTCGGCAAGAGAGTGACGGATATCTCCGGCTCTCTCCGGCCCGTATTGCGGTTTGATGGTTTGGGCTCCGGGAACAAATGCGCTCACTCCTGCCTGGATACTGCGGAAAAGTTCATTCAGTGTGGTACGATCACCAAAGGCGATATTGTACACCTTGTTGGCGGCCCCCGTCTCCTGGCTGGTGGCGCTCAGAATATTGGCCTGTACAACGTTATCGATGTAGCAGAAGTCCCGGCTGGTCTCGCCATCGCCGTTAATAATGGGGGCTTCCTTTTGGAGCAGTTGGTTGATCCACCTGGGGATAACTGCGGCATAGGCCCCTTGTGGGTCTTGACGTTTGCCGAAGACGTTAAAATAACGGAGCCCGATTGATTTCATATCATAACAACGGGCAAAGACATCGGCGTAGAGTTCGTTTACATATTTGGTTACAGCATAGGGAGAGAGCAGGTGCCCGATTTGATCTTCCACTTTGGGCAGGCCGGGATGATCGCCATAGGTTGATGATGAGGCGGCATAGACAAATCGTTTGACCTTGGCATCCCTGGCGGCCACCAGCATGTTGACATAGCCATCGATATTGGACTGGTTGGTGAGGATGGGGTCTTCGATGGAGCCGGGCACACTGCATAGGGCTGCGTGATGCAGAACATAATCAACACCGGCACAAGCTGCACGGCAATCGGATAATTCTCTGGTGTCGGCTCGGGCAAGCCGGAATCTGCTCCAGGAATCGGGGCTTACAGACTGTTGTACGGCATCCAGGTTTTCTTGTCTGCCGGTGGAAAAGTTGTCAAGTCCCACTACACTCTGACCCAGAAGAAGCAGTTTTTCGAGAAGATTGGAACCGATAAAACCGGCTACCCCTGTAATAAGCCAGATTCTCGGATTATCCTTTAATTGGTCACTCAGATCAGTATGTATGGTCATTGAAACCCCTTTGCACTCTGGATTGTTTATTAGAGAGGTTCTTTAGTGCCTTACAGCTCATTTTCTTGTTTTTTTCACAAGAAAATGAGCTGCGAAAGGCACTTATCCCGTTCATTGGGGTTAGACAGCATCCATGTCAGGGCTGCGTAAAAGAATCAATGCCTCCCTATATCTACCAGATTGTTTATCTGAGTACAGACCTCGTAAAACATAGGCGATAGCCATAATATAACATATTGACCTTGCTGTATTTGCGTGAAAACTGGACGCAGGAAACCGCGAAAGATCGCTGAATTCGGTCTTTTTATTGGAGTTTTTTATAATTCTTCCTCCTCATGTGTTCTCTCGTGTCCAAAAAAAATGCCTCTTTCAGGTATGCGTTGGAAGTCTGGACTCACAAAATTAAGCTTGCCAGAACGAACCTTAACCAATTTGACAGTGGTCGTAAAGATTAGCTTACTACTGAATCTCCAGTTTCAATCTTGATTATCTTGATCAGGTAAAAAGGATTGGCAGCGCTGCTGGAGGAACTCAATCCATTAAACTTCTGCCACCCTGAAACAGGGTGGCGATTTATTTACACACTGGTCTGATGCCATAAAAAGTGCCAATACCAAGTGCGACCGGATCAAGAAGTCTGAGGTTGTCATGCTCTCTGCCCATCAGCCGACCTTTTTAGTATGACCCGCCCTTTACCAATATCACAAGCAAGCTTTATCGAAATTTCCTATTTTACATATTGGCCTCGTCTTATTAAATAGCGTCAATAAAGATGAAGCTGCTTGTTATCAAAGTGGTAAACAATCACATCAACAAGAGGAAAAATCATGAAAAAAGGAAAGAGGATGTTTGGGGTGCTGCTTGCCGTTTCGGCTTTGGTATTTCTGGGTGGGATCGCCGTAGAGCGCAGCAGCGCCGCTGAAGAGCTTCCTACCCGTGAAAACCCGATTCTGGTGGACACGGTGGGCAAAAGGGTTCTGGTGTACACCGAGGTGAACGAGATGAACGTCCACCAGCCGAACGTTCATTGGGGAGTCGTCTTCATGGAGGGAAAGTTCCAGGACCGAGCCATCCTTAAATCCTGGGCGAACCACCTTGCCTTCCACGACGGCATCACAAAAATCGGCGGCAAACCGGGCAACAACCTGACCAAAGAGACCATCGGAAAGCACGTCGAGGGCGATGAACTGGAGGTAACCGCTCTGGTGCCGGGAAGTGGCAAGGAACTCAAGCTAGGAGAGATCTTCGTCGATCTGGCCGGCAAGGACTTCAAGATCAAGTTCGGCGGTAACCGTCCGGCTGCGGAGGCGCAGAAGACCGGCTGCATCACCTGCCTGGAAAGCTGCTGGATTGCGGTCTCCAGCAATGCATCCTACCCCCAAACCGGGTCCATCAAGCGCTTCATAAACCCCAACTCCAAGTTCAAGGGTAACCCTGCAAACCTCCCAGGTGAAGGCAAGCCTGTGGTTCTCGTGTACCGCGTAAAAACACAGAGCTGATACGGCGCGCCAGGAGAAGGATGAGCAGATGAGTAACAAATCCGGCCCGGCACGCGCTGCGGGAACTGATGCAAAAAACCCTGAGCGACTGTCCATGATCCGTGTGTCCTCCGCAATTCCGGGCAGGTGCACAAGGCGGTGCGGACCACGGCCGGAAAGAAGAAGGGGTACGCGCCCCTCTCACCTATGTAAACCGATTGCAAATTAAGAGGGAATTCAAAACGCAGGGAGGGATATGCCGTGAATCGAGAACGTACCTATCGTCCTCAGCAGGAAGTACTGAAAAAGCGTAACTGGAAATCTGTAATTCTTCTGGCGCTGCTGGCCGCGCTGGTAGCGGGGGTGCACCTGTCGGGGGCATCCCAATACCTGCAGCAGGATCGCCTGCGCGAACTGATCGCCGGGTTCGGAGCCTGGGGTCCGGCCATCTACATATCAATCTACGCGCTGGCCCCGGTGCTCTTTCTCCCCGGCCTGCCGATCACCATCGCGGGCGGGATCATCTTCGGTCCCTTCTGGGGGGTGATTTACACCATCACCGGGGCAACCATCGGGGCGGCGCTGGCGTTCCTGGTGGCACGCTACCTGGCCCGTGACTGGGTGGCGGCGAAGCTGTCGGGACCGCGTTGGGCAAAGCTCGACACCGAGGTCGCGCAACACGGCTGGAAGGTGGTAGCCTTCACCCGTCTCATCCCGGCCTTCCCATTCAACCTCTTGAACTACGCCTTCGGGCTGACCAAGATCCCATTCACTCACTACCTCCTGGCCACCTTCTTCTGTATGCTCCCGGCCTGCATCGCCTTCATCGTTTTCTCAAGCTCCATCCTGGAGCTGGTAACAGGTAAGGTCTCCGGTACGGCGCTCTTGGGAATAGCTCTGATCGTGCTGGTATCGCTTATTCCGGTCGTTTACCGGCGCATCAAGGGAAACCGGCCGATAGAGACCCTGAGCGAGTAAGCATGGAGAAGTGGCGCGGTGCTGGAGGGACAGAGACTGCGTCGCCCACGCCATCATCGCTAGTGGATAACAAAGTGGTAAACAATATACCTATCTCAAGGCCCAGGGCATTGCTGAGGAAAAAATCTTCATCCTTGAGGGCGGCGTTGACAAATGGCCCCATCAGGAAATGCTGCTGAGCCGCAAATAAAAAACCAATAAAAACATAGTGACTACTGGGTATCAGGATGAAAGATAGTATTAATCAACAGGCCAAGGCCTTGGACGAAGACTGTACCCGCTGCCAGGCCTGTGTCAGCCACTGTGCTTTTCTGCAGAAAAACGGCACCCCCGGTGACATTGCCGCCTCCCTGTTAACAGGAAAAGCGGAAATCGATCCCTTTGCATGCAGCCTGTGCAATCTGTGTGCAGCGGTCTGTCCGGTTTCTCTTGACCCCGGCGCCTTCTTCCTGGATAAACGCCGCCAGATCATCAACCGCGACCAACCTTCACTCCAGGCTTACTCCTCCATTCTCAAATACGAACAACGCGGCAGCTCCCGGATTTTTTCCTGCTCCAGCCTGCCGACCGACTGCGATACTGTTTTTTTCCCCGGCTGCACCCTGCCCGGCACCCGACCCGAGACTGCCTGGTCGCTCTATCAGCAGCTCAAGACAGATATTCCCCAACTGGGCATGATCCTGGATTGCTGCCATAAACCATCACATGACCTGGGCCGCCAGAATGATTTCCTGAGCTGGTTTGCCAAGATGCATGACCTGCTGCTCAGACATGGCGTCCGCCATATTATTGTCGCCTGTCCCAACTGTTATAAAATCTTTCATGAGTACAGCCGCGGGCTCACCGTCCGGACGGCTTGGGAAATCATAGCTGAGACAGCATCTGAGCTACCTTTACCGCTGATAGCCACTGGCCAAATTACCATCCATGACCCGTGCCCCTTGCGTGATCATCAGCATATACAGCAGGCTGTGCGGACGATCCTTCTCCGCCTGGGCTTGAAGATACGGGAAATGGAACATTCGCGATCGCAGACCATCTGCTGCGGTGAAGGGGGCTCGGTCGCTGTGCTGAATCCGGAGCTGGCCGGGCAGTGGGGGGCGATGCGCAAAATGGAGGCCGGTAATGATCTGGTTATCAGCTACTGCGCCGGCTGCACCTCTTTTCTAACCAGGACCGGCCTGCAAACCATCCATCTGGGAGATCTGCTGGTCAATCCCGAACAGGCCCTGGTCGGGAAGGCCCCGGTAGCGCGAGCACCCATGACCTATCTCAACCGTATCAAATTGAAACGAAGACTGCAAAAGGCCGGCAAGATCAGCCACGAACAAATCCTGTCCGGACAGAAAAAATAAATTAAAAAAAGGAAACAAGACCATGAAAGTAAAACGACATATACTGATGTTTATTTCTCTCCTCGCCCTGCTGCTGGTCACTAGTGCAGCCCAGGCCGACAATACTTTTGCAGTGCTCACCACGGCGGAGCTCAAACAGCTCCTAGATCAGGGCAGCAAAATTATGGTAGTAGACGCCCGTAATCCCGAAGAATATCAGGAAGTGCATATCAGAAACGCCATCAATATTCCGGAGAAAAAATTCGCCGAGAACACCGGGCTGTTACCAACGGATAAGACGCAGCAGATCGTTTTCTACTGCAATGGCATCAAGTGCGGCAAAAGCAAAAAGGCCGCCCAGAAAGCCAATGACCTGGGCTACACCAATATTCAGATCTACGCTGAAGGTATGCCGGTCTGGGAGGAAAAGGGACTGCCTATTTACGCCGGTCCCGATTATGAGAAGAAGATAGAAACGACCAAGATTACCCCCAAGGCGCTGCAAACCCTGATGGTGAGCAAGGCAGACGAGGTAACCGTTGTCGATGTGCGCGATATTGACGAATACCGGGAAGGACATATTCCCGGAGCCATCAATATTCCGGTGGCAGACTTTGCCGCCCAGTCCCACCAGCTCGACAAGGAAAAGACCATTGTTGTCACCTGCAACTCCGGAGGCCGGAGCTATAACGCCTACCGCAAGCTCATGAAGCTCGGCTATAAAAAAAATACCCAGGCGATTTTCCAGGATTGGAAAGACCAGGGCCTGCCGGTCGAAATAGCCGCCAATTGATGGGCAACAGCCGACAGTTGTAAAAAAATGAAGAAAGTGGATGCTACCCAGGAGTGTCCGGTTTGAAAATTACAATAGCCTTCAGAACGATCAAATCCCCCTCGATCCCCCTTTGAAAAAGGGGGATCGAGGGGGATTTGCTGTACACGGAAACAATATTTTTACCGGATGCAATTTTTAAACCGGACAATGCTGCCGTGAAGGAATAAAAAAGAGGAGAGAGTATGCAATCAATAATGAACCCCTTGCTGGGCGCTGTAATTTTTTCCCTGATTTTCTGTACCAGCGCCATGGCCGGTGATCTGGACAGTTTTAAAGGTGACAAGGGGGAGCTTGCGATTGCCGGCGGCACGGCCCATATCCCGGTGATGAAGGAGGCAGCGCGCCGCATCATGACTGCCAACCCCGAAATCCGGATCAGCATAGCCGGTGGCGGCTCCGGAGCAGGTGTCAAGCAGGCGGGTGAAGGCCTGGTTGATATCGGCAACAGTGGCAGAAAACCCAGTGATGAGGAGATTGCCAAGTATGGCCTCCATCTTTTTAAGTGGGCCATTGACGGAGTGGCCATCATTGTCAATCCCGGCAACAAGGTCCGCGCCCTGAGCCAGGAACAGGTCAAAGACATCTTTGCCGGCAGGATAAGCAACTGGAAGAAAGTGGGCGGTGTTGACAAACAGATCAATCTCTATAGCAGGGATGAAGCCAGCAGCACGAGAGAAGTCTTCTGGAAAACAGCCTTACAGGAGAGAGAGATTGTCGCCAATGTCAATATTATTGCCTCCCAAGGCGCCATGAAGGCAACGGTTTCTCAGGATCCTTTCGGCATAGGGTATATCTCGGCAGGATTTATTGACGAGAGTGTGGCTGCAGTTGCCTTTGACGGGGTGATGCCATCCCAGCAGACGGTTAAAGAGGGCAAATATGCCATTACCAGAGGGCTTTACAGCAATACGAAAGGAGAGCCCGTCGGTCTGACCAAAAAGTTCCTGGAATATCTTTTTACTGTTGAGGGACAGCAGATCGTAGCAGAACAGGGCTTTATTCCCGTTCAATGATCAGAGGGTGTGAAAGGGCGGTGGAGAGGCTCTTTTTCGGAGCAGCTTTCATCAGTGCGCTGATCACCATTTCCATTTTCGGGTTCATGTTCGTCTTCGGCCTCCCTCTTTTCTCGGGAGGCCGTTTTCCTGAGATCATGACCAGGCCCTGGGCCCCGCATCTCGGTGTGTTCGGTATCTATCCGATGATAGCCGGGACATTTGCCGTCTCCCTGCTCGCCATGGTCTTTGCCTTTCCGCTCAGTATGGGATGTGCCGTTCTGATAAGCGTGACCGGTCAAGGCAGGCTCAGCCGGCTGTTGCGTAGGACCGTGGAAATCATGACCGGTATGCCGACGGTTATTTACGGTTTTGTCGGCATTTTCCTCCTTATTCCCTTGGTGCGAGGGATTTTCGGCAGCGGTTCCGGTATGTGTGTCCTGTCCGCTGCCCTTGTGCTGGCCGTGCTCGTCTCTCCCACCATGATATTGTTGTTTTGCGACAGCTTTGAGCGGGTGCCGCCATCGTATGGCCATGCGGCGCTTGCCGCAGGAGCCACAAAGATTCAGCGATTTCTCCATGTCACTCTGCCCTGTGCCGGACAGGGTATTATCATTGCCTTTACTCTTTCTCTCGGCCGGGCAATAGGGGATACCCTGATCGCCTTAATGCTTGCCGGCAATGGTGTGCAGGTGCCGGCTTCTCTTTTTGACTCCGTTAGGACCCTCACTGCCCATATTGCCCTTGTTTTTGCCGCAGACCATGACAGCCTCGAGTTCAGGGCCATATTTGTCTGCGGCATGTCGCTCTATCTGCTGACAGCCATCCTCTCCCTGCTGGCCCGGAGGGCAGGAAGCAAAAGGCGGCAACAATGATGCGTTTTCTTGAGAAAGTACTCCCTCTTTTTTCCTGGCTGTGCGGTGCTGTCCTGGTGGCAGCGATAAGTTCCGTAACAGGCTATCTGCTGTTCAAGGGGCTGCGGGGCGTTAATCTTGGGCTGCTGTTCGGGACAACTGACCCTGTGGCCGCCCTCATGCTGCGGCAGCAGGTTTTTGACGGTCTGTTTCCGGCCATGGTCGGCACACTGTCGCTTGTCCTCATGTCGGTCGGCTGGGCCATTCCCATCGGCATTGCTGCGGGTATCTATCTGGCCGAATATGCCCGGGGCAGGACAAAAATGATCTTCAATCTCCTTTTTGATATCCTGGCAGGTCTGCCTTCTGTTATCATTGGCCTGTTCGGCTTCAGTCTGACTCTTTTTCTCAACAGGCATGTGTCAGAAGCTCTGCGGCCCTGCCTGCTGATATCAAGCATCGCCCTGGCCTTTCTGGTTTTGCCGTATATCATCCGCACAACCCAGCTTGCTTTCGAAAGCCTGCCTGTGCAGAGCAGGATGACGGCCCGGGCGCTGGGGGCATCGAGATTGCAGAATATTGTTCATGTCCTGCTGCCGCAGGCCTTTCCGGGGATTTCAAGCGGCGTAATCCTGGCAATCGGTCGTTGCGCCGAAGACACGATTGTGATCATGCTCACTGGCGTTGTCGCCTCCGCGGGAGTGCCGAGGTCACTTTTATCCCCTTATGAGGCCCTGCCGTTTTATATCTATTATATCTCCTCGCAATATGGTGACCAGCAGGAGCTTGCCAGAGGATACAGCGCCGCGATTCTCCTGCTGATCATCTGTCTTTTCCTGTTCAGCCTGGCATTTCTCATCAAAAAAGGCGCGCGTTATCGCACGCTCTACCGGCCATAGGGACACAATGGAGCCACCAGTAAAAATCCGAATCAACTCTCTTTCCTTTTGCTATAACGGCAGAAAGGTTCTGCGTCATACGTCTGTCAGTTTTTCAACAAATAGTATCACCGCCATTGTCGGACCATCAGGAACCGGTAAATCCACATTTCTCATGACACTGAACCGGCTGTGGGAAGAACTGCCGAACTGCTCGCTGCAGGGGACGGTAGAAATACGTTTCAACGGTGTATTCTCCAATATCTATGAACGGGAGTTTGCGGTTGAAAAATTGCGCCGACAAGTCGGCATGGTTTTCCAGACACCAAATCCTCTGCCGATGAGTATTTTCAAGAATGTTGCCTTTCCCCTTGAGCTGGCGGGCGAAAAGGAGAAAGATTTTATTCGTGCCAGGGTGGAAGAGGCGCTGCAAAAGGTGCGGCTGTGGGATGAAGTCAAGGACAGGCTCTCTGAATCCGCCTTATCCCTGTCCGGAGGGCAGCAGCAGAGGATGTGCATAGCCCGGGCAATGATTTTGCAGCCCGAGATCCTGCTGCTGGACGAACCAACATCCTCTCTTGATCATACAGGTGCTGAAGCCATTGAGCAGCTTCTCCTTCAGCTCAAACAGAACTGCACCATACTGGTGGTATCCCATTATCTTGATCAGGTAAAAAGGATTGCCGACAGGGTGGTCGAACTTCGGGACGGGCAGCTTTGCAGCCGTTAAAAATAGAGGACAAGAATTAGAATAACTTATTTGATGACGTGCCGACCCTGATCGGCATCGACCAGAGTCTTTCCTTTCCGCACCGCAGCGCTATTTTGAAGCCCACAACCTGGTGCAAGAAATGTCCGGCTGCTCTGTTTTCCCATTGCCTCCGACAATAAAGAACTGTTCCTTCCATTTTGTAAACTTTCCTCCATTTTCAGTACTTCCCTCCCTCGTGTTCTTGTCGGCCCACCATGATACGTAACTTCACGTTATCAAATATTAATTTGTAATATTTCCCTGCTGGCATCCTTCTTGCTCTTCTCTGCTTAAAGAAAGTCCCTAACAGACCGTAGTATCAGGAAGGAGAAGAGGCATGGAAGCATTACTTGCAGATCGACAGGAACAGATTCACCGCACCGGCGAACAACCCTTTACTCTGGTGTGTAATAAAGACAGCCTGGCCGGGGCAGTGAGCCAGCGAGCCTGTGTCTTCTGCGGGTCACGGGTGGTGCTCTACCCCATCGCCGACGCCCTGCATCTGGTGCATGGGCCCATAGGATGTGCGGTCTATACCTGGGATATCCGCGGCGCCCTTTCCTCCGGCCCGGAGCTGCATCGACTCTCCTTTTCCACCGACCTCCAGGAGCGCGACGTGATCTTCGGCGGCGAGGAAAAACTGTACCGGGCCCTGATTGAGCTCATTGATCGTCACAGCCCACAAGGCGCCTTTGTCTATTCGACTTGTATTGTTGGCATCATCGGCGACGATCTGGAAGCGGTGTGCAGGCGGGTGGAGGCTGAGAAAGGAATCCCGGTGATTCCGGTGCAGTCCGAAGGATTCAAGGGCAACAAGCGGGCCGGGTATACGGCTGCCTGTAATGCCATGGCCCGGATCATCGGCACGGGTGACACCGCCGGCATCTCCCCTTATTCCATCAATATCCTCGGCGATTTTAATCTGGCGGGCGAGATCTGGATGATCCGTGAATACTTTGAACGTATGGGGGTGCAGGTGGTTGCCAATATCACCGGCGACGGCAGGATTGGAGACCTTGCGCGGGCGCACGGGGCGGCACTGAACGTGGTGCAGTGTTCCGGCTCCACCATGGATCTGGCCAAGATAATGGAAGAACGCTACGAAATCCCCTCCATCCGTGTCTCCTATTTCGGCATTGAGGATATGGCCCAGTCTCTCTATGACGTGGCCGACCATTTCGGTGACCCTGAGATGCTGGAGAAGACCCGAAAACTGGTCAAGGAAGAACTGGCCCGGGTTGTACCGCAGTTGCAGAAGTACAGAGAGGCCCTGGCCGGTAAAAAAGCGGCCATTTATGTCGGTGGCTCATTCAAAGCCTTCTCCCTGGTCAAGGCCTTTCGTCTTCTCGATATGCAGGTGGTAATGGTTGGATCCCAGACCGGCACCGAACAGGAGTATCGGGAGCTGGCCGAGATTACCGATCCCGGCACGATCATTGTCGATGATGCCAATCCCCTGGAGCTCACCTCCTTTCTTGAGGAAAAAGAGGTGGATATCCTGGTGGGCGGAGTCAAGGAGCGGCCCATTGCCTACAAACTGGGAGTCGGCTTCTGTGATCATAACCATGAGCGCAAAGAGTCCCTGGCCGGTTTTCAGGGAATGCTCAACTTTGCCGAAGAGGTCTATTCCTCGGTGATGAGTCCGGTCTGGCGCTTTGCCATGCGCTCAGGGGCCAGAAGTCAGGTGGCAGCGAATGAAAAACCAAAGTTCAGCAGATAAAGGAAGAGTGCCATGTCAAAGAATCCTCCCAATTATATATCCACCACTAATGCCTGCAAACTTTGCACCCCGCTTGGGGCCTGTCTGGCCTTCAAGGGGATCGAGGGCGCTGTCCCCTATCTGCACGGATCGCAGGGCTGCGCCACCTATATGCGGCGCTATATCATCAGCCACTACAATGAACCCATTGATATTGCCTCCTCCTCACTCTCTGAGAAGAATGCCATCTATGGGGGCGGCCCAAACCTGAAAATGGGTCTGGTCAATGTAACCCAGAAGTATCAGCCAAAGCTCATCGGCATTGCAACCACCTGTCTGACTGAGACCATCGGTGATGATGTGGGCAGGTATCTCCATGAGTTTCATCGGGAAACCGTGGGCACCATGCCGATCATGGTTCGAGTCTCCACCCCCAGCTATAACGGTACCCACATGGAGGGATTTCATGCCGCGGTGACAGCGGTGGTGGGGCAACTGGCCGAAGGCGGTGAAGCGGTTGACGGGAAGATCAACCTGTTACCGGGATTTATCTCACCTGCCGATAAACGCTATCTCTCAGAGATACTGGATGATTTCGGACTGGATGCCACGATCCTGCCGGATCTCTCTGATACCATGGATGGCCCGGCCACCAGTAAGTATGACAAGATTCAGCCCGGCGGCACCCCGCTGGCTTCCATTGCCACTATGGGTCGAGCCAGCGCGACCATCGAATTTGGCCGAACCCTGAATGGAAAAACCGCAGGCGCACTCCTTGAACAAAAACATGGCGTGCAGTGCATTAGCCTTGGCGTGCCCATTGGCATTGAAGAAAGTGATCTCTTTTTTGCCTCCCTAAGCACGCTCAGTGGTCGATCCCTCCCCGAGAAGCATGCAAGGGAGCGGGGTCGGCTGGTGGATAGCTACATTGACTGCCACAAGTATATCTTCGGAAAAAAAGCCATCGTTTATGGTGAAGAGGATCTGGTCGTGGCCCTGACCGCCTTTCTGGCCGAGATTGGTGTCGTGCCCGTACTCTGTGCCTCCGGTGGTAAGAGCGGCAGACTGGCCGCAGCCATCAAGGAAACAACCGGAAATATCCTGGCAGAGCAGCCCCAGGTCTTTGAGGGCATGGACTTTTTCGATATCAGCGAAATGGCCGAGAGTCTGGCCCCGGATCTGCTCATCGGCCATTCCAAAGGGTATCCCCTGGCCAGAAAACTGGAAATTCCTCTGATCCGGGTGGGCTTTCCCATCCATGACCGGATGGGCGGTCAGCGGATTCTTCATCTCGGCTATCGGGGAACCCAGGCCCTTTTTGACCAGGTGGTCAATGCGACCCTGGCCCGTAAGCAGAGCGATTCGCCGGTGGGCTATAGCTATATGTGAAAACCATTTGATGAATGTTTGCAAGAAGCACGCACTTTATACGATAGATCAACAAGCAGGAAGGAGCGTATCATGACCATTGATTATAATCGGCATCCCTGTTTCAACCCCAATGTTCAGGGCCAGTTCGGCCGGGTGCACCTGCCTGTGGCCCCCAAATGCAATATCAAGTGTAATTACTGTAATCGCAAGTATGATTGCGTCAATGAGTCACGCCCGGGGGTGACCTCCACCATCCTCTCACCGGAGCAGGCCCTGGTCTATATGGGCAAGGTGCTGGAAGCGGAACCGCGCATCAGTGTGGCAGGTATTGCCGGGCCTGGTGATCCGTTTGCCAACCCGGATGAAACCCTTGGCACCATGCAGCTTCTGCGTAAAAACTATCCGGAGCTGATCCTCTGCCTCTCCACCAATGGTCTGGGCCTGTATCCGTATATTGATGAGGTGGCCGATATCGGGGTCTCCCATGTGACGGTGACAGTCAATGGCATTGATCCCCAGATTACCAGAAATATCTATTCCTGGGTGCAGGAGGGTAAGATCTCCTATCATGGTGTTCAGGCCGCAGAGCTGCTTCTGGCCCGGCAGTTGAAGGCCATTGAAAAGCTCAAACAACGAGGAGTGATCGTCAAGGTTAACTTTATTGTCGTACCCGGGGTCAATGAGCATCATGTGGAAGAAACGGCCAGGTTCATGGCCGGGATGGGTGTCGATCTCTTTAACTGCATGGCCCTGTTGCCCAGTCAAGGCACGATCTTTGCCGATGTGGTCGAGCCCGATAAAGAAACGATGGCCAGGTTGCGCGGTCTGGGTGAAAAACATCTGCCGCAGATGCGCCACTGTAAGCGTTGCCGGGCCGATGCCGTGGGACTCCTGGGCGCTGACCGCTCAGGCGAGATGGCCGGATGCCTGAGCTCCTGTGCTGCCATGCCTGCAAATCCTGGGAATATGCGTCCCTATGTAGCGGTGGCCAGCATGGAGGGGATGCTCGTCAATCAGCATCTGGGTGAAACCAGCCGCTTTATGATCTGGGAGCAGAACCCTGACAAGAGCTTCCGACTCGTTGAAGAGCGGCCGGCACCCATTCCAGGCAGTGGTATTGGCCGCTGGCAGGCCATGACCCGTATTCTTTACGACTGCCGTGCTATTCTGGTCAGCGATATGGGCGAGACGCCACGCGAGATCCTGCAAAAACAGGGGATAGAACCGATCACCATGTCAGGATTTATTGAAATGGGTCTTAAGGCGATTTACAGTGGCGAGGGCTTGTCCAAATTGAAACGGCGGGAGAAAAAGAGTTGCAGCAGCGGACACTGTCAGGGAACGGGAACCGGCTGCGGCTGAGACGGAAAGCAGTCCCCGGGTTGATGATTCCACGGACTTTCTTACCAGTGGAATCATCAATAAGGATTGAAGCGTCTTTTTCTTACCAAGAAAAAGACGCTTTTTTTATAGCCCTGCCAGGTGCAGCAGTTCCGGGTCGCTGAGGCCATGGAGCGGAAGAGTGGCCTTGCTGCGAAGCTGGTTTACCATGATTTCAGCCCTGTTGTCATCAATGGGATGACCAAGCGCGCACAGATGATTACAGAGGGCGCGCTTACCGCTCTTGTGACCAAAGTGCATTTTACGGCTGGCCCCGACCTTCTCAGGAGAATAAGGCTCATAGGTGCCGGGATTGACGGTCAGGCCGTGCAGGTGCAGGCCTGTTTCGCAGGTGAAGATGGCCTCTCCAATGACAGGATGGTTTCTGGCAATGGCAATCCCTGAGGCCTTGCTGACGGTTTGGCAGAGCGCCGGCAGGCCGCTGACCTGATAGCGCTCCATCCCTCTCTGCAGGCCGAGAAAGGCGACGGCCTCTTCCAGGCGACAGTTGCCTGCCCGTTCACCAAGGCCAAGGACGGTGGCATCGATCCAGGATGCTCCGGCCTCAAGCGCGGCTATGGCATTGGCCGTGGCCATGCCGAAATCATTATGGGT
>DCUN01000108.1 GCA_002327225.1 Desulfobulbaceae bacterium UBA2213 | reverse complement strand
GCCGGTCGACACAACTGAGCCCGGTGTGATCGTCAAGGCGGAGGAAGCCATCACCCACGGTGCAAAGGCCACTGCAGAGGGAATCGAACGTGGGACGAAAGCCGCAGCCCAGGGCATTGAGCATGCCGTGAAGGCCGTAGCGCGTGGCGTCGAACGCGGGGTCAAGGCAACAGCACACGGCGTTGAGCGTGGCGCAGAGGCTACCGGAAACGTTGCCCATGCCGTTGCCGAAAAGGTAGGAGGAGGCGGCGAAGGAGTACAAGGCGAGCACACTGAAGAGCCGCGTACAACAGACGAAGGTGCCGACTTACATACAAAATGAAATAAAAAATCTGCACTCATACTGAACAAGCACCCAGGAGCCTGATTACAAAGAGTTGCTTCCTTTTTTTGAAATCCTGATTTTGCAGCTCGGATCGCGGCAAGTTCAGTGACCGCTGCTGGTTACTCTGGTCGCTCGGCTGTAAGGCAATAAAAAGGCAAATCAATAAAACTGTTCCAGGTAGAACGTCAAATGGGATATAATCCATGGAAAATGTAAAATTAATAGCAATGAGTGGAGCCACGGGGTTTGTCGGTTCGAACCTCTGTCGCACGTTCAAAAATAACGGCTGGGAAATAATCGCCTTGGGCCGTAAGGAATTTGCCCTGCCAACAGAGGAACTTGCCAAACGCCTGCAGGGAGTTGATGTCATTGTGAATCTGGCCGGGGCACCTGTGATCAGCCGTTGGACCGAAGAGTACAAGAAAATCCTCTACGAAAGCAGGATAACTCTGACCAGAAAGCTGGTGAGCACCTGCAAATTATTGAAAAATCCCCCTCATCTGTTTCTTTCAACTTCTGCCATTGGTTGCTATTCTGCAACAGGCACCCACACCGAAGATGACAATATTCTGGCTGATGATTTCCTGGGACACCTGACCCAAGACTGGGAGCAGGAGGCATTCAGGGCAAAGGAGTTTGGTTGCCGTATAGCTATTTTCCGTTTCGGAGTAGTTCTCGGACAGGGCGGAGGTGCCTTGGCAAAAATGCTTCTCCCTTTCAAGCTAGGGCTTGGAGGAACCATAGGTAATGGCAGTCAGCCTTTTTCCTGGGTCCATATAAAAGATCTGACCCGGGCTTTTGAGACTGCTATCAATGATGCAACTTATGAGGGGATCTATAACATGACTGCCCCCCATCCTACCACCAATCTCGGCTTGACCAAGGCNNCAGACCGTTATCCCCAAAAGATTACTGGACGGCGGCTTTCAGTTTGATTTCCCTTCTATCGAAGAAGCAGTTGCTGACTGCTTGAAATCGTAGTCACGACTTTTATGCGGATTTGGGATATTGACCCCGGTTTTTTGAATGCTCAAAGTCTGTTGGGAGAACATCGCGAACTGCATGGTATTCATTCAATTATCAGCAAAGGTAAATCTGGATATTCCCGCCATCCAGAAACACTGCGCTGGGTTTCTCATGTACCTGCTTTGGTAATTCGCCATGAGTTGCTGGTTGAAGAGATGAAACTACGAGGATTTAATCACTATAGTCCGCTTGATAGGACTGAGAGCAATATTGAGTGGCCACCTGTTTTTGTTGATCACCCCGCAGTACAGTATAGACTGCTGCACGGTAAGTATATTGAAAAAAAACAGGGGCGTATTTCTTTGCCCAAAAGTATTCAGGAATTATGGGCTTCACATAAGTATTCGGTCATGGCTAGAGACCCTGCTAACTGTAAAAAAATCGGTCAGCTGGTAGCTTCTGGAGAAATTTCTTTCGATGCCTTGTCGGAAAAATTAGTGCTGTTTATGCGCACTTCGCCAGCCCCTGGACGTCTTGCAAATGCTGTCTCCCACATGTGGGGATATGTTGCCGATCATTCGCCAGTTAATCCCCAGGAATTAACAAGCAGTGAACTGCTCCAGGAAATTCAGGAGAAGTCGCAGAAGTATAATGTCGACTATCTGCTTCGCTCCACTGCCCTTGGTGAATTAATGTTGTGGTGTAACAAAACAGTTACTGTTTGGCAGTTAACCAACATTTCTTGAAATGACGCATAGTTTCACGCTCTGGTTTTAATGGTATCTGTTTTGCAGTCCAGTCAAATTAATGGATCATAAATATATGAAAATGAGTTTACTGATCAGGCTTAATGCCTTTGTATTTTTGAATATCCGGGCCATTGAGATGATTGGGGTACTGATGAGAGTCTTCAGTTTCTCTTTGGTAAGTTGGCTTGGACCTCACAGTCCCTTCCTTTTTGTTTGGGCATTCAACACGATTGATGCGGTCTTGCTTTCGTGGTGTGCAATAATCAAGAAGGACAAGGCCTACACAGTCCTTAATGTCTTCTGGGTGGGGGTAGGTATTGTTGGAGTATTAAGGGCGGCGGGTATGCTGCACCCATAAATTCGAGCCGCAGCTTGAGAAAAAAAGGTCCGAGTTATATGACTCCTCGCCCAATCAATCCAACTGCAGAAATCGCCGAATCAGCCGGTTTACCTGACACCGACAACGTCTTGGGCCTGACGGTCATAGTCTATTGGCGGCGTAAGTGACCTTGATCATTCACCTTCTACCCCAGCTTGAAAGACTTTCCGCCAATAAATCCTGCCCATATTTCATCATTCATTTGCCCCCAATAAAATCCTCGCATAACCCGCAAATTCAGGTTACGTGGTCATAAAAAGTGAGGCTGCCGGCACCTAATCGACCCGCGCCTGACTCAATCGTTTTCCCCACTATGGTTTCAGAAAGGAGCATACAACCATGATTCTGGATGTCCTTGAGAATGCACACCGATATCTGGCCCTGCACAAGGGATTTGCCCAGGCATTTGAGTTTCTTCTGCGCCCGGACTTGAAGGAACTGCCAGTGGACACCTATGAGATAGATGGAGAACGTGTCTATGCGATGGTAGCCAAGGATCCTGGTGGCAAGAAAGAGGATGGCCTCCTCGAAACCCATGAAAAATTCATCGATATCCAATTGGTATTGGCAGGGACCGACACTATGGGCTGGAAACCCAAGTCATTATGTAAAGATCCTGTCGAGGAATATGACCCGGAAGAAGACATTCAGTTTTTCAGGGATGAGCCTGATGTCTGGCTGCCGACTCAACGTGGAGCCTTTGCGATCTTCTTCCCGGAAGATGCGCATATGCCTTTGATCTCGCCAGGGCAGATCCATAAAGTCGTTGTCAAGCTAGCAGTAAACCAGGCGTAAAAGCAATTTTGGATGTTGTTATTATATGGTATATTTATTATTATTTTTTTAAATCAGTTCTGGTTAAGTGCCCTATTCAGGTTGAATCCCACGTCGTAGCCCCCAACCAGTAATCCATCCACCAGCAGGAGTCTCCTTGAAGAAAGGCAGCAAAGGAAACCAGATACTCATTATAATGACTGTCTGGCTTTGCATCCTGGGCAGCTTTGCCTACTGGTTTGAGATGGCCACCAGGAAGGAGGAAAAACAACGGGCGCTAACCACCGCCAAGGCCTTTTTCCAGCAAGTCGTGATCAGTCGCCAGTGGAATGCCTCCCACAGCGGGGTCTATGTCCCGATCACCACCGAAACTCAGCCCAATCAATATCTACCGCTCCAAGGCCGAGATCTGACCGCCGACAACGGTCTCAAACTGACCAAGATCAACCCCTCCTACATGACACGGCAGATAGCGGAACTGGCTAAAAAAAATGAGAACGGTATTCATTTCCACCTCACCAGCCTCAAGCCGATCAGGCCCGAGAACAAGGCGACGGAGTGGGAGGAGAGGTGGCTCAAGTCCTTCGAGCAGGGGGTCAAGGAACAGAGCGAATTCTTCGAGAATGATACCACCACCTGGTTCCGCTACATGGCTCCTCTTCTCACCGGGTCCGAGTGTCTCAAATGTCACGCCCAACAGGGATACAAGGAAGGTGATATCCGGGGTGCTCTCAGCGTCTCCCTGCCCTACCCCGCCCACACGCACCTCCGCCTCTTTGTAGGCTATGGCTCAGTGGCAGGCCTCGGCCTCATCTTCATCTTCATCGGTACCACCCTCTTTCAGCGGAAACAGCGTCTGTTTGACGCCACCTTCAACAGCCCGGTCCCGACCTGCCTTACTGATAAAAACCATACGATTCTGATGGCTAACGAATCGTACTGGACTGAGTTCGGTGCCCTCCCTGGCCACCAGAAGACAATCAAGTGTTATGAGCACCGACCAGGGAAATCGTGCCACACCGCAGATTGCCCACTCACCCGGATCATGGGTGGATCGAACCAATACGCCTACGAAACCATCAAGGAGAAGGACGGGGTCTCCCGCCATTTCATCGTCACCGCCAAACCGCTGCTCGATGCCAGGGGCAAGGCGGTCGGATGTGTTGAAAGTTTTCAGGAGATCACCGAGCGCAAGCGGGCCGAGGAGGCGCTGGAGGAATTCAACCACAAGCTTGAAGCCCTGAGCAATACTGATGGGTTGACGGGAATAGCCAATCGAAGACGTTTTGACGAGGTAATGGCACAGGAATATGCCAGGCATGCCCGTTCCGGGTCGGAACTGTCACTGATCCTGCTGGATCTCGACCACTTCAAGTCCTTCAACGACTGTTACGGGCATGTCCGTGGCGATGAGTGCCTGCAACAGGTTGCCCGGGTGATGGCTGATTGTGTCGGCCGGCCCTCAGATCTGGCCGCCCGTTATGGGGGGGAAGAATTTGTCTGTATCCTGCCGGAGACAGACTGCCGTGGCGCTGTCACCATCGCCGAAAAGATCCGGCGGGGTATCATTGCCCGTGCCATCCCACATATGGAGTCGAAGGTAGCTGACTGCGTCACCGCCAGCCTGGGTGTGGTAACCGTACTGTGCACGCCAGACGGATCGGTTGTGGACGTCATCACCCAGGCGGATGAGTTGCTCTACCGGGCCAAATCCTCTGGCCGTAACCGGGTGGAATTCGTCGCGCCAAGCTACGTTGGGGAAAAAATCAAAGGCAACATTGTGCAGCTGATCTGGAAAGACTCCTTCTGCTGCGGCAACGAACTGATCGACTCACAACATCAGGCTCTCTTTCAAATCTCCAACAAACTGCTCGATGCGGTTCTCTCGGCTCGTCCATCCACGGAAATTTCAGCGATCATTACCCAACTACTTGCTGATGTCAGCCAACACTTCCACGATGAAGAATTAATCCTTGGAACAATAAGCAGCTTTCCCGGCCTGAGTGAACACATCGAGGAACATGCCAAACTGCTGGCAAAGGGTCTCGAACTGGTTCAAGGGTTCAAGGAATCCAAGCTCACGGTCGGCGATGTTTTCCAGTTCCTGGCATACGAGATGGTGATGCAACATCTGCTTGAGGCGGATCGGGACTATTTTCCGTTCATCAATGAGGAGAGCGCGGCTGATTCGGATACGCTGAAACGTGTGTGACAGCT
>DCUN01000006.1 GCA_002327225.1 Desulfobulbaceae bacterium UBA2213 | reverse complement strand
AACATCCAGATATAGGATTGCATGGCCTCTTCCATATCACGAAAAACATAGTCCCGGTCAAGTTTCAAAATATAAATAGAGGGATGAATGCCCATGGCGTAAAGGGTACCCACGGTGTAGATATAATCAGGGCCTGACTGAAACTTCCGACCGATGGCCGCAAAGGCATCGGGATCAAAAGGAGTGGGCGCTATCCGGTCGGCGATAAAGACATAGTCGCGGGCATGCGCATTCAGTTTCTCCAGGGCCAGGGAGAGATTTTCCACCGCCAACGAACGAGAGGCAATGGCAATATCATGTATTCCTATGCCAAGTTGCTGCCAGTCATCCTCCCATGCCCCTTGAATGGTTCGGATATTCAGAACATTTTCCTCTTGTATCTTCCTGCCCAAGACATCAAGCATCCCCGCTGAGTAGTCAACGGCGGTTACTGAACGGACCAACCCGGCCAGAGGGAGGGAAAGCGTTCCCGGCCCTGAGCCAACATCAAGGACGGTCAGATCAGGAGTCAACGGCAGACGCTCCAACAGCAGTGAGATATAAGGAGAGCTGGCGCTCCTGGAGGCAAAGGATTCGGCCCTGCTGTCCCAGTCCGCCGGCCCCTTGCTCGACCATGATTTCTGTTTTCTGGCATTCTGCCACAACAGGTTCCAGTCGATATCCGCCACTGTTATTTCGAGAGGTATGGTCATGAAAGCACGTAACAATTAAAAAAGTTTGAAGGAAAGATATCAGGCTTCCAAGAAAAGCTGAAAAGTAGCACAGCTTTCATGCTTGTGCAAGTGCAGCCCGCAAGCACAGTGAAAATGTTTGACAGTTGACACCATCTATGTTTATAGTATCTGTTTCATATTTTTATATCCTGAAAGATGCTACACATTAACAAAAAATCAGTCAGGACCGGAGGAGCCAACACGCTTTTCAGCAAATCGATCATACCGCGGAGGCTGGCCTCTGCGAATAATTAATAGTTTCATCTTACCAGCAAAAATAGCATAAAAATTCATACCGGAACCGGCCAGTGACATACTGGTTGTTTCGAAACAGTTCCTAAAATCAGCAATATCCATGGATATCATGGACCAGGAGTGAGTAATGAGTAAACGTACTTTTCAACCAAGCAATATCAAAATGAAACGTAAACATGGTTTTCGTCACCGCATGAGCACCGCAGCGGGTCGTGCTATTTTAAACGGCCGCCGAGCCAAGGGACGTAAACGACTCTCTGCCTGATTGTGACGAGGTGTTCAAACTCCAGAAGATTCATCTGCTGCGCAAGGGATGGGAGTTTGAACAGGTGTACAAACGGGGCAAGCGCTTGCATGGAAAAGGATTCACCCTGATCTTTCACCAAAACCAGCTCGGATATAGCAGAATCGGGATCAGTGTGCACAGGCAGATTAAAGGGGCCGTGAAGAGAAATCGAATAAAACGGATAATCAGAGAGTCTTTTCGCCTGCATCGGGAATTGTACCCGGAATGTGCTGATATCATCTTTGCTATTCGTCCGGGAATGGCGCTTGACTCAACTGCTGACATCAATCAGGCCGTAGCTGCTTGTGGCCCTGCAGCGTGAGCTATCCAGGCTATCTTCCATGAATAAGAGTCTGCCCACAAAGAACGCTTTTGTCTGGTTTATCAAGGGATACCAATATCTTATCTCACCATTACTCCCGCCTACCTGTCGTTTTACTCCCACCTGCTCAACATATGCAATTGAGGCAATAGAGCGTTATGGCACATTGCGTGGCATCTATCTCGCCGCTCGTCGCCTTCTGCGCTGTCATCCCTTCTGTCGGGGTGGGTACGATCCTGTTCAATAACACCTTTTTCTCCCAGGAAAAGAACACTCAACCTAAGCGGGCCGCCGAGAGATTGAAGACTACTTTTTTTACTTATAGGCTCTCTTTGCTGGAGCAAATTATTTTAGGGACATGGTATGGATACCTATAGAATACTTCTAGCTGTCGTTATTTCGTTTGTTATTTTAGTTGGCTATCAATATTTCTTCGTCGACTTCACCCCTCCTGAACAGGGCGCGAAAGCCCCGGCAGCAGTCGTTATGACGCCACCTGCCCCCAACCCGAGCGCCCAGATAACTTCTCCGTCAGCAGAGACGGGCCAACAGCCCCTGACTCCATCTGCGACACCTGCCCGCACAGCCCGTGAGATTACCATTGACACAGAGCTTTACAGCGCGGTGGTCACTGAAAATGGCGGGGCTATCAAAAGTTTCATCCTGAAAAATTATAAGGAAAGCAGGGCCAAAAGCTCTGCCGGAGTGCAACTGGTCAACACCACTGAGCAGGAAGGGTTCCCCTTGACATTTTCCTGGGGAGGAGTGGCCGCCAGCAACACCTTTTACAGCGCAGATACCGACAAGGTACGGTTCAGCGGGGCGGAGAGTACTGGCACCTTAACCATGAAGGGCATTAACGAATCCGGTCTGGAGCTGGAGCGAACCTACCGTTTTGACCGTAACACCTACCTCCTGGAGCTTGCTTTCCGGGTAAAAAACACCTCTTCCACTCCGCTGCAGGGCTCTGCTCTCTTACACCAGATCAACCTGCCCTTTGAAAAAGAAACGACTGGTTCCATGGTCGCACTCTTCAGCGGCCCGGCTCTCTTTATGGATGGTGAGCGCCAGGAGTTCGCCAGCAAGGAATTGACAGAGGGACCAAAGACTGTTCAGGGGAACATAGACTGGGCCGCATACGACAGCACCTATTTCATGTGCGGCATCCTGCCCGGAAACGAAGGTTCTACCAGTGTAACCATGCAGCAAAGAGATAAACTGGTGACCATGCAGATTGGCAGCGCACTCGACGTGCTGCAGCCCGGCCAGGAAAAGGTTTATACCTATCGCGCTTATTTTGGCCCCAAGAAGCTTTCCCTGCTCGAAAAAACAGGATACAATCTTGATAAGACCGTCAACTTCGGCTGGTTTGATGTCATGGCCAAGCCTACCCTCTGGCTGTTAAATTTCTTTCACACCTATGTCAAAAATTATGGAATCGCCATTATCCTGGTGACTATTGCTTTCAAACTTGCCTTCTGGCCCATTGCCCAGAAGGGTCTCAAGTCCATGAAGAATATGCAGAAGCTGCAGCCCAAAATGGTCAAGCTCAAAGAAAAGTACAAAGATGATCCGGCCATGATGAACAAGGAGGTCATGAACCTGTATAAGACCTATAAGGTGAATCCCCTTGGCGGCTGCCTGCCCATGGTTCTGCAGATTCCAGTATTTTTCGCCCTCTACAAGGTGCTGCTCATGTGCATTGAGTTGCGTCATGCCCCTTTCATGCTCTGGATCAGCGACCTTTCCGCTCCTGATCGCTTGATGATCGGCCTGGATATCCCTTACCTGGGAGGGATCCCGGTATTAACCCTGCTTATGGGAGCATCCATGTTCCTGCAGCAGAAGATGACACCGACCACAGCGGACCCAACCCAGGCCAAGATCATGCTTTTCTTGCCGGTTATTTTTACCTTCATGTTTTTGAATTTTGCATCCGGCCTGGTTTTATACTGGTTTATCAACAATCTGCTGGCTATCCTGCAGCAATACTTAATCAACAGGCAAGCGAACAAGCCACTGGTGGCGTAGTTATTCTATTCTGTGTATCATTTTATCTGTGCGCACCTTCTCTCGCTCTTTGCGCATCTGCCATACACAGATCAACACATGATAATAAGTGACCCTTAAGGATATTCCATGTCTTTAGAGAAAAAAGATTTTCTGGGAAAAACAGTAGCCGATGTGATCAAGCAGGCCTGTGATGTCTTTCAAGTACCCCAGGAGAACCTGGAGATTGAAGTGATTGAAACAGGTTCTACCGGCATTTTCGGTTTTATCCGTAAGAAAGCCCATATACGGGCCAGGATCAAAGAAGCTGCTGTTGTCAGTAAGGCTCATCTTGAGAAACCACCAATAATAAAACAAGCCTTGCCGGTTCAGCAGCAGCCTGTTCCTGTCGACAAGGTAACCATTGAGCAAGAAACGCCTGTCGCAGACGTTGAAATCTTGAAGGCTGAAGCGCTGACCGAAGAGGACGACGATGACGATTCTCTCCTCGCTCCACCCTCAGATGAAGTACTCAGCCAGGAAAGTATTGATGGGGTTCAACAAGAACTCACTCAGTTACTCCAATTGATGGGCCTTCCCTCAAAGGTTGAAATCGAGGCGCAAGGCAGTTCCGTAAGATGCCACGTGATCGGCGATTTTGAAGAAGATCTCACCGGACAGGAAGGAAAGACCCTGGACAGCCTTCAGTACCTGCTGCGTAAAATCACCGCCAGAAAGATCACCGAACGGGTGCGGATCGCCATTGACGTCGGTGATTTCCTGGAAAAACGGCAGGACGAGCTGCAGGATCAGGCCCGGGAACTTGCGGCGCTGGTCAAAGAGGATGGCAAGACCCAGGTCATCCCTTCCCTCAACCCCTCCGAAAGACGTGTTGTACATATGGCCTTGCAGGATGATAAAGAGATCCGTAGCCGCAGCGTAGGTGACGGCTTGTTTAAAAAAATTCTTATTTATAAGCCAGGCAAGCCCAATAGCGGCGGTAACACTAAAAAACGTCCTCAATCCCGTGGCAGAAGGGGTAAAGGCAACAAGCCTGCAAGCGGAAACAGTGAGAACGAATAAAGAATGCCTCCTGCAGGCAAAGCGAACTATCGGTCGCTCGCTATCCCCTACTCCAAGATGACTTCCCGCGGGGCGTACACTCCACTGGGTATCGCAGCCCTTTTACGATCGATTTCAACTTGTCGGGATAACAAACACCGACCCTGAAAAGAGTTACAACAGTCTCGCTAAAAAAATAGTTTTTATTTCAGCATGTAACGAGCTGAAATCATTTGTACACAATTCGCTTCGTCTGACTTTTTTTACGAGAACAATAACAATGTTTACTGAAAACGTGACGAGCGATACTATCGCCGCCATATCCACCCCTCCTGGCGCCGGCGGAATCGGGGTAATCCGCATGAGCGGACCCCGATCCTTTGAGGTGCTGCAGCAGATCTTCAAGCCCCAATCACCTGACTGTTCCTTTCGTAGTCATCAGCTTTATTACGGCCATATTTTCGCGGCTGGCGCAACAGGCGAGAAAAAAATCGTTGATGAAGTCCTCGCCGTCTATATGCAATCCCCCAAGACGTATACCCGCGAGGATGTGGTCGAAATCCACGGTCATGGGAACTTTCTTATCCTCCAATCCATCCTTGAACTCCTGCTCCACTATCAGGTACGCTTGGCAGAGGCTGGAGAGTTCACCAAACGTGCCTTCCTGAATGGCCGCATCGACCTGACCAGGGCCGAGGCTGTGATTGATCTGCTCTCAGCCAGAACCAGGAAAGGGATCGATATAGCTCAGAGCCAGCTCTCCGGCAGACTGTATGATCGTGTGGACACCATCCGCCAGGCCCTTGTTTATATGCGGGCCATAGTCGAGGTCGCCATTGATTTTCCTGATGAAGACGAGGAAATTATCAATCATGGCGAGTTGAGCAGGCAGCTTGAAACCAGAGTAAGGGTTCCCCTTACTGTTCTGCTGCACCATGCCGATCAGGGTAAGATCTTCCGTGAAGGGATTACAGTGGTCATTGCCGGACTGCCCAATGTGGGAAAGTCCAGCCTGCTCAACACCCTTTTGCAGGAAGAACGGGCGCTGGTCACCGCCACTCCCGGAACCACCCGGGATACCATAGAGGAATATATTGATATTGAAGGGATGCCGGTCCGTATCGTGGATACCGCTGGGATTCGCGACAATGCGGAAGAAGTCGAAGAGCTGGGAATTCTGCGGGCCAGGAAACAGATACAACAGGCCGACATTGTCCTCTTCATGATTGATCTGGTGAGAGGGGTCAGTGCGGCAGATCTTGAACTGTTTCGCAGCATCCAGCATAAACAGGTCATCCTCGTTGCCAACAAAATGGACCTGTTGGTGAACGAGATGCCGGATCTGGGGATTTTTCGTGACCGCACCCTGGCCCTGATACAGGTCTCGGCCAAAGAGCAACAGGGCATCACCGAACTGAAACAGGCCATTTTCAAGACAATGGTCGGCAACAATGAGCAGTGGGAGGAAGATGGCTGTGCACCAAATCTCCGCCACAAGGATGCCATGGTACGAGCCTATGCGGCCAGTGGCCGCGCGCTGGATGGTCTGCGAACTGGAATCACCAGTGACCTGCTGGCTATTGACCTCCAGGAATGTCTAGCCGAGCTTGACGCCATAGTCGGCGTTACCACCACGGAGGACATCCTCGATCTGATTTTCAAACAGTTTTGTCTGGGAAAATAATCGAACAGCTAAATCCTGTAATCGTTCGAGCATAGAGGGCGTCAAGCCAGGCACAGATGCCCAGGTCAAGCTACACTGTCAGACCTGTTATCAGACAGGATTCTGAAGATGATAGATTGCCGGCAGGCCTCGATAATGCTCGTTCAGATCAAGACCATAACCAACAAGGAAGCCCTGAGGAATGGAGAATCCGCAATAGTCAATCTGAACCGGGTGTTCACGGCGTTCCGCTTTGTCAATAAGGGCGCATATCTTGACAGAACTTGCCCCGTGGACGGTGAAATGGTCCACCAACCACTGCACGGTCAGTCCGCTGTCAACGATATCTTCAACCACCAGCACATCATAGTCCTGCACCGCAATGGTTGGACGGCTTCGCAGGAGAATATCGCCTGACGAGGAGCTACCCGTACCATAGGAAGAGACCTGGATAAAATCAGTGAGCAGAGGAACATCAATAGCACGGACCAGATCAGCCATAAAGATAAAGGCCCCTTTCAGGACTCCGACTACCAGCAGATTTCCAGTTGCATAATCACGACTGATCTCCTGCCCCAATTGCACAACCCGCTCCTCTATGGCCTGAGCATCTAAAACAATTTCCCGATTCGTGTCTTGCATGACGTGTCCCTGTAATTTTATTTTAAGCCGCTGTAAAAAATAATATCACCAGCTGAACAGCCGTAACGAAACAGTCAGCAATAAACAGTTTTTTCGCAACGGCTCTTTATCATAAAAAGTCCTTCTTCTTTATTGTATGCCGAAAGGGCAAAGTCAAGGATTTATTACCACTCTCACCACCACTCTCCGGGACCAGGCAAGAGCACTAAAGCCGGGGTGAGAGCAGTTAATAATCATTTTCAGCATCATTTTCGCCTGTTGACAAACAGGGTCGGTTCAAGTAAATATAAGTTTCATTTATGAAATACATCAGTCAACGTAGTGTCGGCATTTCCCCGGTCACTGCCTGAAGAAAAAAGAAGAAAAGCCAAGAGTTGTTAAAATGGGAAAACCAGCAAACACATTGAATCCTGCCTTCAACAGCGAGGTTGTTGCTCTGCCAGGCGGTGAACATCTGAACAGTTGTTTTTCGTGTGGGGCGTGCAGCGGTATCTGTCCAGTCAGTCAAGCCATTCCGCAGTTCGATCCGCGCAAGATTATCCACATGATCCGGATGGGCATGAAGGATCGCCTGCTGAGCTCCGATCTTCTCTGGTACTGTTCCGGATGTAAATCCTGTGTCTTTGTCTGTCCGCAGGATGTGCGCTTTGCCGAGATCATGGGCGCCGTATCCACGCTGGCCCTGAAAGAGGGGTATGTGAGCAAGCAGGATCTGGTTGACAAGGGCAAGACTGCCCAGGTAGAGCGAGATCTCTGTGTTGCCTGTCTCACCTGTGTTCGCGTCTGTCCCTGGTCTATCCCCGTAATTGACAAGCAGGGGGTGGCGGTCATTGATGTTGAAACATGCAGGGCCTGTGGGATCTGTGTTGAAGAGTGTCCAGCCAATGCAATCATACTGAATGAATCCGAGGATGAGCGTTTGATTGCAGCCTGCGGGATTTAATTTCCCTAGGGACAGAATTCAATTCTGTCCCTAGCTGACTACCAGGCGACATACGAGAAGGCTTAGATGAGGATGAGGAATAAAAAATGAGTTTTGAACCAAAAATAACCCTGTTCAGTTGTCATTATGCGTCACAGCAGAGTTGCGCAGAAGAGGGAAAAGAGTTACAGCAGCTCGGTTTTCCCGCAACCATCCGCCTGGTCAGGGTTCCCTGTACGGGCAAGGTCCAGCTGACCACCCTGTTGCAGGCCTTTGAAGACGGTGCTGATGGCGTCTATATGGTCGGCTGTCCGGTCGACGGCTGTCACAATGTCAAAGGGAGTGTCCGGGCGGCTAAAAGGGTTGCAGCGGTAAAAAAGGCCCTGGAAGAGCTCGATGTCGAAAGTGGCAGAATTGAGATGGTGCACCTGCCGCGTGGACTGCATCCGGAATTTGTGGCCGCAGGGGTGGCAATGGATAAAAAGATTCGGACCCTTGGACCAAGTCCTTTTCAAAGTTGATATCAGGGAGAGCAGAGGATGATTGTCGCAGAACGTAAGCCGATGGCTGAAATTATAGAAATGGTAAAAGATTGCAGCAAGGTACTGGTGCTGGCCTGTCGCGGTTGCGTTACCGTCTGTTCAGCCGGCGGAGAACGCGAGGCGGCTGTCCTGGCATCTCTGATCCGTCTTGGCATGAAGAAACAGGGCAAGACCATCGAGGTCATCGAGGGCAGCCTGGTCAGACAGTGCGACAAGGAATATATTGATGCCATTGACCAGTGGAATGGCAGCTACGATGCTATTGTCTCCACGGCCTGTGGAGTCGGAGTCAACTTCATCGCCAATCTACGTAAGGAAACCATGGTCTATCCGGCACTGAATACCACTTTCTTCGGCGGCTCAGCCGAGCAGGGTATCTGGACGGAGCAGTGTGCCGGTTGCGGCGACTGTGTCCTCCATCTCACCGGCGGCCTCTGCCCGGTGGCTCGTTGCGCCAAGAGCCTGATGAACGGCCCTTGCGGCGGATCAGTGGCTGGAAAATGTGAAATCAACAAAGAGACGGGCTGCATCTGGCAGTCAATCCATGACCGCCTCGGCAGCTTTGACCGTCTGTCCCAGATGGAGACCATTGCCCCCATACGTGACTGGTCAAGCTCAGGCCATGGTGGCCCCCGCAAGATCGTACGCAAGGATCTGACGATTGCCTAAATTTCTGAAGGCGGCGTGACGACCTGAGAAAACTTTGCGATCTTGGCCCTTACTCTTGGCCTCAAATGTTCTCGACTTTTAGTCGAGAGCGCTTGAGGCCTTTATGCGTTTAAGAGAGGCGTTGCCGCCCATGAGTTTCATCTGGCGCTCGATATGCCTGGCGCGACTACGCATATAACTGGTTGGATGAAGGAGATCAGAACGCAGAGGGCTGGGCAGGACAGCCGCGAGTAGCGCTGCTTCCCTTGACGTCAGTTTGACGGCTGGTTTATGAAAATAGGTGCGGCTGGCGGCCTCAACGCCAAAAACACCGGGACCGAACTCCGCCACATTGAGATAGACCTCCAGAATCCGCTCTTTCGACCACAACGCTTCAAGCAGCAGGGTAAACCAGGCCTCAACCCCCTTACGAAAAAAAGTCCGCCCTGGCCACAGATAGAGATTTTTGGCCACCTGTTGCGAGAGAGTGCTGGCCCCAAGCGGGCGGCGTCGATGCTGGTTGACTTGCCAGGCCTTGCTTATGGCCTCAAAATCAAAGCCGTTATGGTCAAAAAATTTCTGATCTTCAGCGGCAAGGACTGCCAGAGGGGCAGACAAGGAAATCCGAGTTAAACTGACCCAGGTATAGACCAGGCGATAGCTTTGTTCTCCCCGCCAGCTCGCAGCGAGCTGGCGCTGGAACATCAGGGAGCTCAGCGGCACCGGCGCCCAGCGGAAGACAAGAACCAGCAGGATGCTTCCCGCCAGAAAACAAGCAACAGCCCACACTGCAATGCGCCCAAGTGTGCGTATGACAGACCTCACCTGGCGGCCACATCCTCATCCCTGACTGCCCCCCGGCCGTAATTGTCATCAAAGCGGATAATATCGTCTTCCCCCAGATAACTGCCATTCTGCACCTCAATGAGCTCGAGCGCGATAACCCCTGGATTTTCCAGACGATGCTGAACGCCTGCCGGGATATAGGTAGATTGATTCTCATGCAGGAGAAAGGTCTCATCACCATTGGTGATCCGCGCTGTCCCGGTGACAATCACCCAGTGTTCATGCCGATGATGATGCATCTGCAGGGAAAGCTTTTCTCCTGGATAGACCGTTATCCGTTTGATCTGATAGCGGGCGTGCTGCTCGAGCACCGTATAACTGCCCCAGGGACGAAAAACCGTGCGGTGAAAGCGGAACTCATCCCGCTGTTTTTTCTGCAGCCGGGTCACGATCTTTTTCACATCCTGGGAGCGGGACAGGGGTGCCACCAGAACCGCATCCGCGGTCTCAATCACCAGCGTGTCTTCAAGGCCAACGGTTGCCACCAGCTTGCTTTCTGAGCGGACCAGACAGTTTCTGCTCTCTTCCATGATCACATCGCCGACGCTGACATTCCCCTGCGCATCCTTGGCAGAGATCTCCCACAAGGCCTTCCAGGAACCGATATCACTCCAATCAAGATTGGCCGCCACTACCGCCGCCTTGTCGGTCTTCTCCATCAAGGCATAATCAATGGAATCACTGGGGGAGGCGGCCATGGCCTTACTGTTCAGTCTATAGAATTTCCCATCCCGCGCCCCATGGCGCACAGCCTCTGCCATGGCAGTGAGCATTTCCGGGGCATGGATCGCCATCTCGGCCCGGAAAGTCTTAATGGAAAAAGCGAACATGCCGCTGTTCCAGAAATAATTGCCGCTCTCAACATAGGACAAAGCCGTAGCCAGATCAGGTTTCTCCTTGAACGAGAGAACCGAGCTGCCCTCCCCCCGTTCTATATAGCCATAGCCGGTTTCCGGACCCTGCGGTTCAATGCCGAAGGTGACAATGGCCCCTGAGGCTGCGAGTTGCGCCGCCTTCTGCACGGCCTCGGCAAATGCCTCCTGGCGCAGGATCAGATGATCGGCGGGCAGGACCAGGAGGATGGTATCGTCATCATCGGTCAGGGCGCAGAACTCCACTGCCCCGCAGACAGCGGGCGCTGTATTGCGGCCAAGGGGTTCAAGCAGGATAGAGTAGTCGGCAACAATTGCCAGCCCATCAATCTGACTGCGGGTAACAAAACGATGTTCCTCGCCCACCACCACCACCGGCGGCAGGACACCCACAAGTTGACAGACCCGCAGCACCGTGGTCTGGAGCAGGGAGGTCTCGTCAATCAAGGGCAGAAGCTGCTTGGGATACAGCTCCCGAGACAGGGGCCACAACCTGGAGCCGGTACCGCCGGCCAGGATTACGGGTTGGATTTTATACACAATATGATCTCCTTGACAAGGACTGTCAGCTTTCAGCTTTTTTAAATTCTCTGAACCCCTCCAGCAACTGCCGAAATGTTTTCGGCTGATACCTCTGGAAACTTTCTTCATCCACATACACGAAATCGTAGTTCACATCCTTCTGTATCGCATTGATGTCCTCACACCATTGACGCAATCGTTGGATTTTAAACGGCACGTCCACGTCTACCTGTCCCTTGGTTTCCACGATCACTATTTTCCTATCAGACAGCTTTACGAAAAAATCGGGGTAGTAGTTGGAAATATCCCCGTCCGCGTTCACATAATCCAGCTTAAAGTGAACGGCCAGATAGTTCTTGGCGTAGGAGACGAGGTCGCTGCAATCCTCAAGAAAGCTGGCAAACTGCAACTCGAAAGAGCTGTCACCAATGACGCGATTAAACACGCTCTTTTTGGGTATCAGATAGCCCTGGTCTTTGACAACAAAAGGCCGCGTCTGTCGAAGCTTAATGGTATCACGAATTTCCGCATCGCCCTTGTTCCGCACAGTCAGACCATTGACCGCTTTTTTGAAGGTCTCAATCACCGTTTTCGTGGCAGCCAGCTCCGACAAATTGCGGAGCGTGTTGGGCGATTCCAGATCGACGGGCTGACGGAAAAGCGCACTCTGGATAAATGCCTTGATCTTGCCGTACAGCACGTCATACCCACTGACCAGGCGCAATTCCTTCATCACGGTTTGGGCATAATAGCCGATCACACTGCGGTAATCCGCCACCCCGGCGGTATCCAGAATCGTGGTGTGTGTCACCTCGCCCGTGGTAATGTCCTTGAACACGATCTCGCGCTGTTCTTCTTCGCTGAACTGTTGATAGATCACCGACTGAAATACCATCAACCCTCTATCCAGATCAGCGAGATTCTTGTATTCACGATACACACGAGGCGTCAGCACCGGAATTTCAATATCCAATGCCTCAATATCTTTCTTTTCGTTACTGGTATCGACTTCAACCACCAACGGCGTTTTGGCCTTGGTGCCTTCACCCATGGCCTTGCGTTCCAATTCAACGCCCTCGGCCTGTATCGACTCCACAAACACCATGAAGGCCTCAGTTCCCACCACATCATACAGATATAGATGATGGTCTCCAGCGCCTCGCGCTGGGCAAAATAGTACGCAAACTCGACCATGTTCCCGCCTGCCTTCTCCAACAGATGCGGCGTTTTGAACCACCAGGCAAGCAGGCTCTTGCTCGTATCGGTCGCGCCCGCATAACCGCTGTCGCGGAACTCTTTCACCCGTTTGCGCAGCCCGGCCACCAAGGGCGGCATCAGCTTTTCCATGCCGGCTTCCCGCAGCGCCTCATCGGCGGGAAACCAGCGCAGAGCCGGATCGAGAATTGCGTGCGGGGATTGGGGGAAGTCTTTATGCAGGGCCATTAGATGGTTTCCTCTCGTATTGTGCCATTGTCGTCTTGACCGAGTGTTTGAGATTTCTCCCTTTGGTCGAAATGACAACTTTGGCGGTTTCTCAGCTCCCTCTGCGCAATAGGCTGATTCATACCCGCACCTCCACGATCGTCATGGTGTCGTTGCCGAAAATATCCACTACCTTGACGGCTATTTTGCGCCGCCCCGGCGCGCATTCGTGGAAGACGCTTTTCAGCTCGATCGCCCGGTTCTTTTTGGTGCGGAAACTCTGCCACTCGTTTTCGAAGATGTAATCGCCTGTCCAGCATTCCTCCCACTCGCCGCTTTCCTCGCTTCTTACCCGGATGATTTCCCGCTTGTTCTCGAAGTTGAAATCCACGGCCCAGTAGTCGATCCAGTCACGCCAGTCTTTGGTCAGCGTCTCGCGGGTGACGATGCCGTCTTTGTCCCTGCTCACCTTGACGATCTGCCCCCGGTCAACCACAATCTTGCTGCCCTTGTCCTTGATCGCCTCCTCGGCGTGACGGATCGAATCCTGGGAGTAGAACACCGAAAAGTCGGTCAGCTCCACCGCCACGGCAGGCGGCGCGCCCTTTTTGCCTTCACGCACATGGGGCTTGACCTCGATTGCCGCCACATCGTGGAAAACCACCTGGTTTTTCTCCACGGCCCGCTTGTCGAAAACCTCAGCGGGGATGTACTTGGGCGCGATGTCTATGCCTTTGGCGCGCGCCTCGTCCAGCACGTTCGGAAACAGCCCCATCTCAAACTCAAAACCGAGAATATCGACCTTTGTGATGTGCTTCTTGCGGCATTCGAGGATGATCTCCTCCACAAAGAGGCGCGTCACGGGCAAATTCACCGGCCCGACGGCGACCAGCCGCCCGGCCCGCTTGCCGTGGAAACAGCCGAACTGCTCCACCTTTTCAGCCCGGTAGGCCTTCAGGATCAGTTCCAGAAAGGCCGCTTCCTTCTCGGCCAGTTGCTTTTGCTGCTCTTCCTCCCGCAGGTTCGGGTTGACGCCCACAAAGTGCTGACGCTCGTATTTGCCGAGATTGAGAATTTCAAAGGCGCGGTAATCCCTGCCGTCGGCCTTGAGCTGACGCTGAACGCCGATCATCCGCTTGCGGGTGGTGTGGATGGCGAACTTGCCCAGGTCGCTCACGATCCACTTGCGCCCCAGCTTCTCGGCCACCGCCGCCGTGGTGCCCGACCCGCAGAAAAAATCGGCCACGAGGTCGCCTTCGTTGGAGGCCAAGCTTATTACTCGTTCGAGCAAGGTTTCCGGTTTCTGCGTTGTATAGCCGCTTCTCTCTATTGCTTGTGGTTGAACTGCATTAATATCAGCCCAAATATCCTGAAGCGGTACTCCAGGCATTTCGTCAAGATAGCGTTTCTGCTGTGGAACATTTCCCGGTTTTGTTTGAACTATGCGTCCTTCTTCGTAGAGTTTCTTCATTCGAGCCTCTGTAAAGCGCCAGAATCGAGTTACACCAAGAAACTCGTAGTGCGGATTTCCTTTTGAAGCTCCACCTGGCGCGGTGGCATCGCTCAAGCGGTATTTTCTGCCCGTTCCAGGTTCAACATACTTATAGAAATTCTCTTTGTATTCCTGAGAATATTGTTGATACTGCATATTCCAAGTGAAAACATCCGACTTTGAATAGAGCAGAACAACGTCATGAATACGTCCAAGATGCCGCGAACCTTGGCCGATGTCGCTGTGCGCCGTCTGCCTTCGCCATATGATTTGGTTAATAAAATTTGATGACCGAAAAACCTCATCAAGTACAAGCCGAACATGGTGACTGACGTTCCATCCAATGTGAAGGAACAATAGTCCATCCTCGGCCAGCAGATCCCGCATCAGTACCAGCCGCTCGTAGATCATGGCGATGAAGGAGTCCGCGCCCCGACCCCAGGTGTCGCGGTAGGCGATCTCTTCGAGAATGTTGGGTTTCTTGGTGAAGGTGTCGCCGCCGATCTCGATATCCATGGAAAAATCCGCGCCCACGTCAAAGGGCGGATCGATATAGATCAGCTTGAGCCCGCCCTGCTTCTCGATCTCATCGCGCAACGGCCCGTTCTTGAGCGATGAAAGGATCAGCTTGTTGTCGCCCCAGATCAGTTTGTTTGTCCAGCCCCGAAGCTGACGGCCGCGCTCGTCAAAAAGCGACAACTGCGTCCCGGCGTCCTCCGGCTTTTCGGCGCGCGGCTCATCCACCTGCTCGATCACCTGAAACGGCAGGACGATATTGCAGACCTCGGCGGTCTTGCCGTTCCAGACCAGCTCCACCTCCCGCTTCTCCTCGAAAAGCAAAAACCGGTATTTTTCCGGCAATTCCCGCCCCGATTCAAGATAGCGAACAATTTCCTGCTTTTCCTGTTCCGTCAATTTCAACATGTCTTGTCCTTATCCGTTTTCACGGTTTCAACCCCTTTATGTCCGTAACGAAAAGCTGGAGCGGAGCGGTCCATCGGGCTGCGATCGGCTTTCTCGACGGGTTAGGTTTCTGCATCATCTTCACGTTCTTCGCCTGAGGTATTTTTTCTCAACTCGCTAAAAGCCTCAGATGAGGGCAACGGGGTGCGTCTAAGTGCCCGCAACTGTACCATTAAGTGATCCCCGTATGGAGTAAGCGACCAGTAGGTGCGCGTGTCTTTAACGCTTCTATGTTTCTGATTTTCCTTTATCAACCCAAGTGCCCGCAACTGAACTACACACGTCTCTATTTGTTCACGCGAAAATACGAAGTCATGTAGTTCCATTTCTTTCAGCTTTTTGTCTGTTTCATACGCTTCTTTAGCACTTGACACCAAGTGTCTATGAAATGCGGACCGTAGCTCGTCGTCCGGTGCTTCATTGATAAGAATAGGAGCAATCCCCCCGAAAATTTCATTCCAAGAACGCTTAAATGAGCCGCGGTACGAAACATCACTAAAGGCTGACCACTCATCAGCCGGTCGCGCCTTAAAGGTAAAGTTGAACTCGAATGTATCCTCACCTTGTTCTAAATCCTCAGTTCCTGTGGGCGGTGCGAGCCTGTCGGCTGCGATTTCAGCTTCTAACTCTGAAATGCGTTGTCGTAGTATGAGCAATTCCGAAAGAGTGGCGTCGGTTGGCACATGGTCGGCGCGCACCCAACCGATGCCAGGGTGTCTCTTCACTGCGGCGGTCAATGCAACAATGACCTTTGCCTTGAGTTCCTCTGCGGATGTCCAATAAACGCACGTATGACGTTTTTCCACCTTCTCTCTGAACTGTTTCAGTTTTTTCCATGTTGATTCGTCAGTTTCGGTCTTCTCACGTGGTAGGTTATCTGGGTTTTTATGGAGTAACGCTATAACTGGCTTCGTATTTGAGACGGCATAGTCGTATTCCTTCTCGGTGTAGCCGATTCCGGCATCATCAAGAGATCCGTATCTACCGCCGACAATAAGGACGTAATAGTCTGAGGCATCAATGACGTCGCTAATGAGCTGCCATGCCGTATCGTCAGCAGCAGGGAAAAGCTCCATACCTGCGGGCATGTGATCGAGTTCGAGAACTGCTCTTAGCACGCCCTGTCGTTCGGCTACAAGATCACGGAAGGTGGAGCTTATAAAGACTTGGTAGCGTTTCTCCATTTCTTTAGATTCTCCGATTAATCATGAGTTATCAGAACCAACGGTTTGCTCAGACGTGCCGTGTGCCGAGAGCATGACAACGCACGTAATTTCCCCGGCGTCGTCTGGAGCTAATTGTTATGGCTCCACGAACTTGGACTCTGCAAACCCGCATACAGAACATTTGTATTCTCGCTCTTTTGCGCCCATATCGCCGAATATTGGGTGAGGCTTGGTTGAAACGATCTGAAATGTTCTGTTGTTGCATTTTGGGCAACGCTCACC
The DNA here is from genome assembly GCA_002327225.1 of Desulfobulbaceae bacterium UBA2213. GTDB lineage: Bacteria > Desulfobacterota > Desulfobulbia > Desulfobulbales > Desulfocapsaceae > UBA2270. The sequence goes on along the minus strand of DCUN01000006.1, from coordinate 6,143 downwards.
GGAGGCGCTCGTGAGAGAATGCAATTTCTCTTTCAGGGATGCATTCTCAGCCATAAGATCGGCGATCTTAAGTTTCGCATCAGCAAGCTCAAGACTAAGGTCCGCTAAAAGGTTCTTGAATTCTGCATCTTCGATATTCTTGCTGATTTCCCGCAATCGGCCCGCAAGAACAATCGCGGTGGAAACCGCGGACACTATATCACCCACTACCGTTCTCCTTCCTTGTAGCCATAACGTAGCTAAGCGGGCGGCCGCTTTATGGCCGATCCGCTTCAGCGTCTTGTTGTGATGGCTCTTTTTGATACTTCTCGTACTCCTGCAGATAGAGCCGCTCGGATTCATCCGTGAAGGCCTGTTTTCGAACCTTCAGCCCAAGCAGCTTTCCGCATATGCTTTTGTAGAGGATCTGGTGTGCCTGGTTTTTGATAGCCTCACCGTCGTATTCGTCTAATTCCACCTCTTGCGTGAGGGTTAAATCCACGAGCCTGAGTAGGTCCTCTTTTGTGATCCTGTCCACAGGGTTGAACACATGATCGACGCCAAGGAAGTATCCGAGGTTATTCTCAATCTTTAATAGCTTCATATCCCAGCCTCCGGTGATCGTATGTCTCGGCTCCCGCCTCAAGCGAGTTGAGCGTTATCTCGTGGTTACTTATCTTCCTGCCGTCTAGAGCCTGGAGGGTCAAGTCCGTGGGATGACCAGAATAAAGTCTGTAAACCACCTGGCTATCTTCAACAGTCTTCTTCGTGTAAAGAACATAGTCAGCGCCGATTGACGCGCCGACTGTGCTGTTGTGTGTTACCACAACGACAGGCATGGCCGTAGATATATGTCTGATGATTTGATTGACATCACTACGCAGAAAGATGTTGTCAAAGGAAGACTCGGGCTCATCAATCAAGAGGACGTCGAAGTTCTGCGCATCTTTAATTTCCTGAAGTAGCCTGAACTCCGACCTCTCCCCCCCGGAAACATCGAACCCATCCTTGTTCAGAATTCGGTAGTTTATCTTTACGAACAGTTTATAGAGTTCTGACCGTGTGAGTGCATCATTCGCCAGAAGCATCTGCAAATACGCATACGGATACTCATACTCGGCAAATGCTTCACGGAACGCAGTTTTCACACCACTTGCGTCCTTGATCTCCCCCGCACCGGAAAAAGGAGACTTGTTCGCGACAACGCGAAAACCTTGTACGGCTTCCTCAGATATGGTTGCTCTTTCCTGAAGTCGCTTCACGATATCTGAGAATCGTTCGATCTTCCTCTTATTGATCATCACACGATACAGATCAACATCCTGGACTTGAATTGCCGATGTGCGCCTCTTAAGGCTCTCCTTGATATCTTTAACCAAGCCATTTACGAGACTCTTTTTCTTGCTCTCCAATTTCTTCGCCCAGAGCAATTCGATCAATTCTACTGCAAGCGTTCTGAGCGCGCGGGTGTCAACATGCCGTTCGACTATCTCTCTATACTCGACATTCTCAATTACCTGCCGTACTGAACCGATGAGATCAGACAATACTCTGTCGTCACTGATTGGAAACTCAGACTCGTCGAAAAGCGCTGTATTCGAGAAGGCGTCTCTCCGATCTGCCTCCTCTGCTGATTCACGGAGGCTGCTGATGTAGTTCTCGACCGCTCCTTCATCGGTCCGCAGATTAACGCCCATCACATCATCGAGAACTGCCTTGAATCCCGCCAAGTACCCCTCAATGAACTGGCTCCGAGTTCTTTGGAGATCCCTGCTGAACTCGCGTTCGTAAGCAGCATCGTCTTGTTGCACCAATGAAAACTGACGAATGTACTTCACGCGGTCGTGAGATGCGTTGATCCTATCCAGCGTGAAGGTCTTCCCCGTCGATCTCTCGCCAAGGAGAATATTCAGTCCGGTGGATATTCTCTGACCATCGTCAAAGACTTGGAAAAGCCTGTTCCCATCGTTCTCTGACAGAGCAACTTTTCTTTTGTCTTGCATGCATGCCTTGAGCGCCCCGAAGGTGATCTCGCCGCAGTCCACAAAGGTTTGTCGTGTAGGAATTTGTTTGAGTGTCTCGCAAGCCCGAGCGTCGCTAAACAAGACAGGCGTGACGTGTGCATCGCTCTTGATGACTCTGATGAACTTCTTCGCGCTATCCACCTCACCACAGGAAACAAGGTGCTCTAGCCGCTCAAGCGCTCTGCCCTTGATCGCTGGCTTCTTGTCGTAGTGCGGGATGACAAGATACTCTGCAAGGTTGCCGAATACCACAAGAAGCTCATCGATTGTTATGCAATCCGTGGGCTGCGTGATCCGTTCGTTGATTTGCTTAGCTTGCCTCTCGAACAAGTCCAAGTGCGATACATCTGCGATGATTAGGAGATGACCGCAATCAAGCGTCACTTCTATTCCTGGAAAGACGGCCGTGTCTATCGATGCGGCGATCTCCGCAAATTGCGCGCGGTCGAAGATATTGTGATTTGTTAAAGCAATCGCATCTATAGCAGCCTCTGATATGTACCGTTCTAATGCACTAAGGGCAAATGTAAAAGGTGCATCGAAAACGGTTGATACTGTATGAATATGTAAATCGATTTTCTTCAATGGGACCTCATGCTGGCTTCTACATCAGCATCATCACAACAAGTTATTCTATAGTTTCTGGATATCTCCGCCATCCATGTGCAAATTCAGAGGGAGGAGGGTTCGGATCGTTACCGTGCAGTCGCATCGCCGCGCCCATGAAACGCCAACTCTTCTATCTCATTCTAAACACAGTGGAATGCTTTTAAATCTCTTGGCAAAAAAAACGCAAGCATTTATTTTGCTGTATCCGGATATGATGTCAAAATTACATTTATGCAGGCGAGCCCATTGCAAAACATTCCATTTTGTCACTTCCGCGACGATTTTAAGCGGAGAAACGGAGCTTGATGTTCATAATCTGGTTCTAACGGCTTGAAAAACCCTATTCGTCCCCGAATGCTGTTATCCCCGATAACAGCATGCCCCCCCAACAGCCTGCCTTTTTGAGGAGTGCCAGATTCTGGCACTCAGAACTGTATGATATAATTAAACGATTCGCGCAGGTTCGAAAATTTGGCCCCTCCGGAAATGACCGTCGCCCGCGATTGTACGCCGCATACTTTTTACATCCGATTTTCTGCCTCGATGGACAGTTTCAGGCCGACACTGCGAAGAACAGAGATCAAGCCATTCGAGAGAATGGATTTAATCCGCATTTTGCCCTCGGCGACGGATATATCCCTGCTGATTATCTGATAGGAAGCAACCGCTTGACTTTCTATCAAGCGGACCTCCACGGCATCAAAATAATGTCTGATATTTTCATCCACAATAATGCACGGACGTTAATCTCCACCTACACCTTGCCGTTTGGCGTGGTGTAGAGCAGAAACTCTGCAAATGTGTTCTGTTTGGCAACCTGCCTGTTTTTTATCATATTTGACCTGCCGAAATCTGTATTATGTCCCCCGATTATTGATTATTATGAGCCTTGTTAAATCCTGCAAAGACCTCGATATCAACCCCTGGGAGTATTTCGACGACATGCTCCGGAGGGTTATGAGCCATCCGGTGAATCGCCTGCGCGAACTGCTTCCCGATCTCTGGAAACCGCTGCCCAAGGACAAGCATGTCCTACTGGTCACAGACAAGCCCTGAGTTTCTCCTCCATCCACTCCGTTGTTGACGCAGTCTTGCTTTTTAAATCCATTTCTCATATACGAATTGTCAAAGATCGCACCGTTCAAGTCTCTATCTATTGCCGGCGGCCGTCTTCTATCGCATCTCCATATCTCCTGCAAGACGGGTTCATCGGACGGTTACGACAAAAAAGGCCGGAGGGAAGCTCCGGCCGGGGCGGGTTAGGGGGTGGAATTTTTATTTGCACTTATCCAGAAGCTTGAAATAATTACCTCGGGACATTCCGGCAGTTCTCATGTTGGAAAGAATAATATCGTCATCTACTTCCTGATAGGCCGGGATAACGACGGGGCGAGAAACTCCCGGTTTTGTATATAAACGGTGCGATCCTACCTGTCTTTCAAATACGAATCCGTCCTTGGTGAAGATGCATTCAAGGACTTTCCAGTGTATTGGCGTTATGCGTGGCATTGATGGTGTTTCGCCATGTCATCGATTATGAAAGGCAGGGGTACATCGACATAATCCGGCTCTGGAACAGAAGAATCCAGGGAAGTTGCTGGAGACGGTTTGAAACCGCAATCCTTAAGGACGGTTGTAAGGGTTCCCCTTTCGTAGCAGGAAATTAGAAACAAGGAAAGGGCCTCGGCAAGATTCTCCTTCGCCTTCTCGGCAGTTTCACCTTGGGAAATAACATCCAAGATAGGACAACTTGCCGTGAACCACTTCTCTTTTTTCTTTATCACTGCCGGCAGGTGCATATTCAACCTTATGGCAAATTGTTTTTTTGCAGCCATATATTACTCCATCTTGTTGACCCTCATGTCAGCCAACTTATCATCTTGTGGTTTTGTAACACCCTTCCATCGCCACGGCTTGCGCTATGTCCCTTTTCCCATGGTCCGCTAATATCTGGTTGATTTGTAAAACATTAACAGTTGCCTTGTCAAGAGATATGGCAGAAAAATGGCAGAAAAGGGGACAGATTTATTTTCGCCACTCCAACATTTGGAAAAAAACCCGACGCGACTGCGGGATGGGACATGCCATTGTCAGAAAAGACGCGCGGATTGGCCGGTCAGTAAATGCATGCATCCAATAGAGAAAGCACCTCGGACAGCAGCTCGACATTGCTGTGTTCGATGCACTTTGCTCCACGGGCATGGAGATCTACCGATTTTACCTGTTCGACCATGATGAAACCGGTAAGCTTACTGTCTTTGGACATGGGCACATGAAAGGGGAAGCCGCGCTCCGTGTTTGTAATGGGGCATACAATGGCCAAGCCTGTACTTTTATTGAACAAGTCTTTGCTGACAACAAAAGCGGGACGCCGACCTTTTTGTTCATGACCGGATTGTGGATCAAAGGTGAGCGCAATGATATCCCCTTGTTTTGGGATATAGGCCGCCATCTACCATATCTCCTTGCCGGCTGGCTCACCCCATTGAGTCTCGCCGGACGTGTAGTCTTTCGGAATACGTTCCACAAGCTCCTTCAGGCTATAGCGGCCGCGGATTTTTTTGGCCGGGGACACAACCATTATGCCTTCTTTTACACGGATATCGACTTCATCGCCGACATCAAGCTGTGCCTCTGCAAGCAGGTTTTTTGTAATGCGAAGCCCCTGACTGTTTCCCCATTTTTGAATTTTTGCAAGCATCACGCACCTCCTTATGTATAGCTTTCGTATAGCCAAAGTGAATCTGGTTATCAAGGACAATTTTTCAGATTCATCGCTTTTTAGAGTCAGTTCTCTACGCTTCTCCCGGCGTTTTTCCTGTTCAGGATGCTGATGGCCACCTGCTTGACGGTCTGCATTTCTTCGGGTTTGCTGACGGCGATAAAGAGCGTGAGGGCGGCCAGCGCATCGTTTCCGATAATCGTTTCCCCGTTTTGCATGGAAAGAATGCCGTTTCTTTCCAGAAAATAGAGAAAGCACGCGGCCGCAATCCGTTTGTTTCCGTCGAGAAACGGGTGATTTTTGACGATCAGATACAAGAGCATGGCGGCTTTTTCTTCCACGGAGGGGTAGAGATCGACGTTCCCGAAGCACTGGTAAATTTGCATGACGGAGCCCTCGAAACCGGCATCACTCTCTCTGCCGAAAAGGTCGGAAGAAAACTCGCCGCGCATCGCCTCGATCAATTCCCGGTATTCAACCGCCTCGACAGCCACCGCCACGCCTTTTGTGTTGCCTTTTAAATCAAGCGTTTCGTGATCGTAGTCGTCAAGCAGCGAAAGCCCCCCGGCAAACTGTTCCAGAAGCCCGGCCAGATGTTCGGCCTCTCCAAGACTCTGCGCCTGCTGTTCGATGGCCCGGCTGAGGATGGCGATGCCCGTTTTGAGATGCTGAAATTTAAGATTACGTTCTTCCAGCCGTTTTTTATTGATGGCGTATCCCTCGACAAGGTATTCCTTCAACCGGCTGGTGGCCCACTGGCGAAACTGCACCCCGCGCCTGGATCTAATGCGGTAGCCCACGGATATAAC
>DCUN01000065.1:31953-32073 GCA_002327225.1 Desulfobulbaceae bacterium UBA2213 | reverse complement strand
CGACGCCCCATCTCTGACCCTGGCGTACGGTGACGCCCTGACGCAGGATGGAGTTGATCTCATAATCCAACACCTTCTTCGGCATTTTATATTCAGGCAGACCGTAACGCAGCATACCGC
>DCUN01000065.1:28563-31826 GCA_002327225.1 Desulfobulbaceae bacterium UBA2213 | reverse complement strand
GCCTCATCCACCAGCAGCCTGCGGCATCTTGTTTCACAGAAACGGGGGCATACCCTGCCTACGGAAAAAGGAAAGGGGTTGCGCTCCATGACCAGGCGCAACGCCTCTTCATACTGGCCCTTGGCCACATGGGCAATATAGCCCTGAACATTGATCTGCCCCGGGCAGGTCAGGTTGCAGGGCGCCTTGCAGTCGCCGTAATGAGTGGCGGCGAGAACACCAAGTCTTTCCTGGCGTAACTCTTTCAGTTGCACGGAGTCGGTGGTGATGATCATTCCATCTTCAATCATGGTTGTGCAGGACCGCAGCGGCTGCTCCTGTCCCTTGATCTCAACCAGGCAGAGCCCGCACTGCATAGCAGGCTCATCCTCTCCAACATGGCAGAGGGTGGGAATGTGAATCTCCGCTCGTCGGGCGGCCTCTAGAATGGTGATGCCGCTTACGGCTGTAATTGCAACATTATTTATCGTTATATTCATGGCCAATACCTGAAAATGACAGAGATTTTATCCTGGTGCCTTAGGGCCGGGCCGGAGACAAAATCGTCTTCGGCCCGGCTTTGTATATGGTGATTTAGTAATCCTTGAATCAGAAGCTTATGCTTCCGGCTCCAGGGCCTTGCAACGGCCATCGAGGAACTTCCAGGCCTTGTCCACATCCTTCTGAGCCAGTCCCATCAACTCATCAAACATGGCTGGATTGGTAAGCTTCAAGGCCCGGTAGCGGTTCTCGTTCATGGCATAGTCGGCAAAGGAGCTTGCCGGCGCCTTGCTGTCGATGACAAGCGGATTCTTGCCCGCAGCCTCAAGATCCGGGTTGTAGCGGTACAAAGGCCAGTGGCCGCACTCAACCGCTTTCTCCTGCTGTTCCAGGCCCTTGGCCATGTTGATGCCGTGATTGATGCAGTGGGAGTAGGCGATAATGAGTGAGGGGCCATCATAGGCCTCGGCCTCATTAAAGGCCTTGACCACCTGGGCCGGGTTGGCCCCCATTGAGACCTTGGCCACAAAGACATTACCGTAGGTGGCAAAGATCATGCCGATATCCTTCTTGGCCATACGCTTGCCGCCGGCGGCGAACTGGGCCGTGGCCGCTCTCGGGGTGGACTTTGACATCTGGCCGCCGGTATTGGAGTAGACCTCGGTATCCATCACCAGAACATTGACATTTTCACCCGAGGCCAGCACATGGTCCAGGCCGCCGTAGCCGATATCATAGGCCCAGCCGTCACCGCCGAACATCCATACTGACTTCTTGACCAGGTAGTCGGCCACATGCAGCAGTTGAATGGTCTTGGCAGAGGAGCTGCCCTCCAGAAGTTTTTTCAACTCGGCGACCCGTGCGCGCTGGGCCTCGATCTCCATCTGGCTGCTCTGGGAGGCGTTCAGCAGTTTATCCATCATTGCCTGCTCTACAACTCCGCTGCTCACCGCTTCAGCCAGAAGCTCAGCGGCCTGGGCGGCCATTTTGTTGACGGTCTGGCGCATGCCCATCCCGAATTCGGCATTGTCTTCAAAGAGGGAATTGGCCCAGATCGGTCCGCGGCCGTCTGCCCGCTTGCAGTAAGGTGTAGTTGGCAGGTTGCCGCCATAGATGGAGGAGCATCCTGTGGCGTTGGCGATCATCATCCGGTCGCCGAAGAGCTGGGTGGCCAGCTTGATGTAAGGGGTCTCACCGCAACCCACACAGGCGCCCGGATATTCAAAGAGCGGTCGCAGCAGCTGGCTGCCTTTGATGGTAGCGGGATTGATTTCGGCATAATCAAGCTCGGGCAGGGTGAGGAAATACCTGTAGTTGACCGATTCACGCTGGCGTATTTCTTCAGTGTTGGTCGCCATCTTCAAGGCTCTCTCCTCCGTTTTCTTGCCTTCCGCGTCCTTCCTGCGGGCCGGACACACCTCGAAGCAATGGCTGCAGCCGTTGCAGTCCTCGGTGGAGACGGAGATGACGAACTTGCGGCCCTGGAACTGTTTGCCCACGGCATCAACGCTCTGGAAGGTTTTCGGTGCGGAGGCAAGGTCGTCCCGGCCGACGATCTTCATGCGGATGGAGGCATGAGGACAGACCAGCGAGCACTGACCGCACTGGATACAGGAGGAGGCATCCCATTGTGGAACCTGAACCGCAATATTACGTTTTTCATACTGGGTGGTGGCGGTGGGCCAGGTTCCATCGCACGGCATCTGGGAAACCTTGATGGAGTCTCCTTTGCCCTCGATCATCCTGGCCGTCACCTCTTTGACAAAGGCCGGGGCATCATTCGGTACGGTTGGCGGCAGCTCGTGGCCGGTGATGGTGGTCGGCACAGCAACGGAGACGATATTGTTCACGGCTGCGTCAACGGCGTCATAGTTCATCTTGACCACCTTGTCGCCCTTGGTGCCGTAAGTCTTCTTGATGGCGGTTTTGATGGAATTAATGGCCTCTTCTCGGGTGATGATATCGGAGATCAGGAAGAAGGCGGTCTGCATGATCATGTTGATGCGGGCACCAAGGCCGAGGGCTGCGGCCAGGCTGAGGGCGTCGATGACATAGAATTTCAGTTTCTTGTCGATCATCTGTTTCTGCACCTTGGCCGGCAGGTGATTCCAGACTTCATCCTTGCTGAAAGAGGTGGTGAGCAGAAAGGTGCCGTTTTCCTCGATGTTGGCCAGCATGTCGTACTGATCGAGAAAAGTGAACTTATGGCAGGCGATGAAACTCGCCTTGTTGATCAGGTAGGGGGCCATGATCCTGTTCTTGCCGAAGCGCAGATGGCTGGTGGTAATCGATCCTGATTTTTTGGAATCGTAGACAAAGTACCCCTGGGCGCTGTTGTCGGTCTCGGTGCCGATGATCTTGATGGTGTTCTTGTTGGCGCCCACGGTGCCGTCGGCGCCGAGTCCGTAAAACATGGCCCGGCAGACATCCTTGCCTTCGATATCATAGGCCTTGTCGTAATCGAGGCTGCTGAAGGTCACATCATCATCAGGTCCTACGCAGAAACGGTTTTTGGGGTTGGCGGCCGCCATATTATCAAAGACCGCCTTGACCATGGCCGGAGTAAACTCGGCAGATCCCAGACCGTAGCGGCCACCGAGCACAACAGGCGCCACTGAGAAGACACCTGCATCCTGGGCCTCGCCGACGGCGGTGCGGATATCCTGATAAAGGGGTTCACCGGCCGCGCCATTTTCCTTGGTACGATCAAGCACGGTGATACGTTTGACGCTGTCCGGCAGGACGGAGATCAGTGCGCTTGAGTCAAAGGGTCTGAAAAGTCG
>DCUN01000065.1:0-28546 GCA_002327225.1 Desulfobulbaceae bacterium UBA2213 | reverse complement strand
AACTATGTCCTCGGCATCAGGGGCGCCGAAATAGTCAAAGAGATGGTACTGGCGCCCGGTGAGAGCGGCGAAGCGGTCCATGGTCTCCTGGACAATGGTGGGTACTGCCTCGTAGAACTTGTTCACTGTTTCACGTCCGGTGAAGTTAACATCCGGGTTCTGGGCCGTACCCCGCATCATCGGCCGATCAGGGGAAAGACCGCGCTTGCGGTGTTCGATGATCAGCTCGTCATCGATCATGGCCCGCATGTCATCTTCTGATAGCTGTTCGATCTTCTGGATTTCATGGGAGGTACGGAAGCCGTCAAAGAAATGCATGAAGGGGATGCGGGACTTGAGCGTTGACTGGGTGGCGATGAGGGCCATGTCCTGGGCCTCCTGCACATTCTGGGCGCCAAGCATGGCCCAGCCGGTCTGACGGGCCGCCATGATGTCACTGTGGTCACCGAAGATGGAGAGCCCCTGATAGGCCAGGGCGCGGGCGGAGATATGAAAGACCGTGGGGGTCAGTTCGCCGGCGATCTTGTTCATGTTGGGCAGAAGAAGCATGAGGCCCTGGGAGGCTGAAAAGGTGGTGCAGAGGGCGCCGGTAGTGAGCGATCCGTGCAGTGATCCGGCTACTCCCGCTTCAGACTGCATCTGGCTCACGGCAGGAACCGAGCCCCAGATATTCTTCTGACCATTATTAGCCTTGGTGTCGGACTCCGCTGCCATGGAGGTGGAGGGGGTGATGGGGTAGATGGTGATGATTTCGCTGGTGGCATAGGCTACATGGGTACAGGCCTGATTTCCGTCGATGGTGACCATTTTTCGTGACATGTCTGTTTCTCCTGAGTGTAATTTTTATTTTTTTCCGGAAAGATTTTGTATGTCTTCCAGGGTGTCTTATCTTGATCCGGCAGATGAGTGTTGCTTCGCACTCAGGTTCAAACGGTTGCTTTATTCTGTTTCATAGTTGCCTTTTTCTTTGGTTGAGTGGAAATTGTTTACATAGTGATTCAATAAAAGAGTTATTGCATCTGTTGCGATCAGATCAAACAAGGTTCTGGCCGCTGTTTGAGGACCGCTGGTTTCGTGGCCTTCGATGCCGATTCTGGTGCGAAGCTGACCGATCCTGGTGCCCGTGTGCAAGGCTGAGGAAAAAAAAATTTCGGCCAGCTGGTCATGCAGCTCTTTGTAGTGGGGTTGGCCAAAAATGTTGGCAAAACAGCTGTGTTCAAGCCGGTTCGACGCCGTTGTCTTTCTGGCCATGGTCGTGCCTTCACGGAATACCTTCAGGGCCTGTTCGGTATGAGTAAACAGCTCGACAATGGGATGTTCGTTGTCGACATCTTCGTAGTTGTTGGCATACAAAAGCAGATCTATGGAGTGGCCTTTCAAGACTTCTTCAATGGTGGTCACCGGCAGAACCACACGGGCGTTCAACTTTTGAGGGCTCATGATGATAGCACGGTCGATCTGGTCGAAGGCATATCCCTGATGCAGATTGTCAAGACGGATGAAGGTACCCACCTCTGTGCCATAGGCTATGATGTGACCTTGGGCGTCGATTTCCAGTGATCCCATGTCGTGGGCAATGATGCGTATCTCATGATTGAGGCGGGAGCCAAGGAGCCGGAAGTTTTCCAGGGTCTCCGACCTGCCGCACTCCGTGTCGCCAATGATAAGAACATTGGAGGCTTGGCCGTTGTTGAGTATGATACGGGCCAGAGTGCCGTGAAAAGGCAGGCAGCCGCGCTTCATCATGATGATATTATGCAGGGTCAGAGTTATTTCCTTCAGATAGCCGAAAGAGCCGAAGCGATTCTCTAAAGGAATTGCGGCTGCAAGGAGATTGTTCTCCTTGTCATCGAAAAAAACAGTGGGGATATCGCCAAACTGCTTCATATGTTCCGCAGGGGCGCCGAAGAGGTAAATGGCATCAGGTCTGTCTGCAAGCTGTTCGTCAGATGCCAGTTCAAACAGATTGGCAAGGGAGGCGCCAAGGCCGATGAGGCGTTGATGAAAATAGATAAAAATGATCAGCGCTCCCACTTGTGCCGGATAACAAAGCCATTCATCCTGATGGATGGAAAGATTGTGCAAGGGGTTGGTCTCTGTTTTTTGAAGCCGACCTGTACACTCAATGGCTGGCGGGTCAAGAATCAAGGGAGGGGTGATCCAGACCTGGCGGATAAGAGGAACCTTTCCCACCAGTTTCTCATACAAAGCGGGCAGAAGATTACTGCAGGCTGGTACAGCATTCAGGCCCACCTTGCATCCGGCTGTCACGTGCCTGTAAATTCTGGGGTGAGTCCCCGTTATATTCTCGCAGGCATTGCGATAAAGAGAACGGATATGGTGAGCGAGAGCAACAAGGGTTTCATTGAAGGCTCGATGGGGACGCTGGTCAAAACAACTCGGTGACGGTTTTGAAAGAAGAACCAGATAGCGATCGTGAGAACGCCAGTAGTCATAGAGGCGTTCGACAAATTCGTGCAGCGCGGCCCGTGGCTTTTCCTCAATAAAAAGAGTGGCTCCAGGCAGAATGGAGATAACCTGGTCCAGCGGATGTTCACACAAGGCGCACAGGATGTTGACCAGCAGGCGGGATTCCTGTTCCTTTGACAGATCCATGTTGAGGGCGGTCAGCAAGGGGGAATCCTTGTGCAGCTGCTCCTCGATGAACAGTCCGACCATCTTCTCAAAGAGATCGCTGTGGAGCACCTCTCTCGTGGACTCGCATATCTTGCCGTCCGTGTAGATGATGCATTGTTTTTCATCACGGACAAACCGTTTGGTGCCCATTCTTTTCTCCAGATGCCGTAACTTGACGAATTTTTATCGTTTGGCCAAAAAAAAGGCCGAAATTTACTGATGAATCAGTAAATTTCGGCCTCGTATTCCGGATCGCGCTTTATTAAAAAGCCCGATCGAACATGTTACCCTATATTTTTAAGCCAAGAAGACCCTGCGTACTTTGAAATGTTCCCTCAGGCGCGGGTCATGCTTGACAGGCATTCCATCTCAACGCCCCTCAAGTCTCTACTTATTTTTTTTCTTTACCCAGAATTGTACAAAAAGTCCAGAAAATTATTCGATACATTCTCTATCAGGATGTCACCAGACAGCAGCCTCGTGCTTAGCCCTGCCGCAATCCGCTGCATCTATTCAAAACCGGGATCCTTCTCCAGGGTAAAGAGTATTATCCTCTCACCGGTCACGGTACTGATATCAGTGTGCAGGCTTTTGACCTTGCACCCGGTAATGGATTCCACAACCGCTTCCAGAAGAGGTCTTCCTTTTTCCAGCAGGGCGATACGTACCTGTTTAATGAGATCCCGCCCCTTGCTTACGTCACCTGTACTGGCTAGTTGATGCTCAGCCAGGGTGAGAACTCCTTTCAGCCGTACCAGTACCATGTCACCGATGATATGGGTCTTGGTCTCCAGAGGGCCGCGTCCCATGTATTCTTTTTCGAATTTGATGACCGCCTCGCTGATCTCGGCCTCAAGCATGCCTTTTGTTTTATTTTTAATTGCTTCCATGGTCCCCGATAAAAATATTTTGGCGGGCGGCATCGGTGATAGCCACAACCGCAGGATGCTTTATTACCCGTTCGATTGATATGGCATAGTATCGTTCCTTGACACTTTCCGTACGTCCCACGACCTGAACCTGATATTGGCGCAGGACTTCTGACTCAATGACCTTTGGCGCCACAAAGACACCGTGGCCTTCCTGACCGAAGGCCTTGATCAAGGCGCTGTCGTCAAATTCCCCGATGACCACCGGCTTGATGTTGAGGGAATGGAACCATTTGTCCAGGGAGCCTCTCAGGGCGGTCATTGCCATGGGCAGGAGCATGGGGGCGCCATCGAGTGACTGCGGAAAACCGGCAGACAACCTGGCGGCAAGTTGCTCTGCTGCAAAAAAGACGATTCCGCTCTCACCCAGCAGATGACTGTATGCCTTGACACTCAAGCCCGATCGAATGGGGGAATCGCTCAAGACAACATCGAGAGTGTGCACAGCCAGTTCGGCCAGGAGGGCCTCCTCCTTGCCCTCAAAACAGATCAGATGCACCTGCTTGGAAAGTTTCAGTGCCGGCTCCAGAAGTGTGCTGGCAATGATCTTCGGCAACACATCCACCACCCCGACTCGTAATGTCAATGAGCCTGCGGTCGTCCTGTTTCGTACCGTGTCGATCATTTCCCGGCCGAGGGAGAATATCTCGTCGGCATAGCGGTAAACCAGGAGTCCCAGCTCAGTGGGTTCAAGGTTGCGGCCGGCGCGGTGGAAAAGTTTGCCGTCCATGGTCTCCTCGAGTTTTCCCAGCTGGGCGCTGACGGTTGATGGCGCCAGGCTGAGGCGGGAGGAGGCAGCGGTCAGGCTTCCTTCACGCACGACAGTCCAGAAATAATAGAGATGATGATAATTGAGCCATTCCATAAGGCGTACCATATTCGTTTATTTCGAATTATTGTACTATAATTTTCTAATTGCTCAAATTTTCTTCTGTATTACCTGTTTCCTTATAAAATAACCGCCAGGGGGCTGGCGGGAGATTTTCTTGAAAACCGGGATTCGTTCCCAGTGTTTTGATCTGAGCGTTTGTAATGGTAAGATGTTAACCTCTTGAAAAAGTGGGTAAAATGAAGAACAGTTTTCAACAAAGGAGATCTATAATGAAAAGTTGTGGAAAATCGTGTATGGCATTGATGTCGTTTAAATCGATTGCGGTACTGCTGTTGCTTCTGTCGCTCTCAGGTCTAACCGGTTGCGAGCAGGCTGATCAGGTCATGGAAAAAGCAAAGGAGACGGCTGATCAGACCATTGAAAATGTAAAGAAAACGGCTGGCAGTGTAACTGGCAGCACAGATAAATCCGCGGACGAGAGCAAGAGCGAAGGTGATGAATCTGCCGAGGACAAAGGTGACGAAAAGAGTGAAAAAGAATAATAGGCTGGGGATTGTCTGATTTCTTGCTCCAGATTAACTGTGAATACCAGATAAGCATTTTCTGCCGGTCGTCAGGCCGACTACTCTTCCAGAGCGCTGGTGGCCGTAAGTGATGCGGCCCTTTTGAAAGACCACTTCCGACTATGGACTTATTACAAACGTATCAGAAAAAAGCCATCAGCGTAATGCGCATTTTCAGGTGGGACCTGCAGCTCCATTTTTTCTGGGGTTTTGTCCTGACCCTGTTGGGTGTCTTTTGGTCACCCTTGTATGGTGCAGGGGTTGGAGTAACCCTGATCAAGGAGGCCCTTGATCTCTGGAGTAAGGGGCGATGGTCCTGGGACGATGTCTGGTGCGGACTCCTTGGCTCAGGGGCGGCACTTGCCTTTCTTTATTATTTCTCAACGGCCCCTAAGTTTTGAATCCTTGAACCTTGATGATTACCCATCATATTGTCTTTATTGAGAACGTTACAATTCAAAGTATCGTTGAATTGTAACGTTTGTACCAGCTCTTCGTGTCATCCAACACGTTGTCAATCGTCCCCTGCATGACCTGAGTGGTGTCGTGATACCAGTTTACTTACCGGTAAAATTGGCCGCGATATACTCTCCAGACAAGGTAAGAAACATGTACAGGGTCTGTTTTTTACGGTCTTTTATCTCCGGGTTGGAAAAAACGACAACCCATTCATGCCTGCTGTTTTCTTTGGCCTTCTGTGGTTTTACCTCTTTCCATGATTCTTCCAGTTGGCCTTTTTCAACAATCCTGGCGACAAAGGCTGAGGCCTTTTCCAGCACCTGGCTTTGACTCAGTTCCACGGCATGCTCATGACCGGCTCCAGCATGGGCTGTGGTCGCTGTCAAGGCAAATAACAGGATCAGACAAAAAGCAAGGTTACGCATATTTTCTTCCTCTTGGTTACGATTGAAGGTTCTGACATGTTATGCGAGTGCAGGGTCCAGGCGTAAACTCTTCGCGTTTGCTCCTGCACTCATCCTTTTCATAGTTTACAAAGTTCTTCATCCGGCCGGCAAAACGGCTTCTTGCCGGCCACCATGTTTTTGATTGATCCGAAGCGCAGGTACAGGGCCGGGACTACAATCATATTCAGGGCGGTAGAGGTTATCAGGCCAAAAAGGATGACAATGGCCATGGGGGTCTGGATCTCGCTTCCTGGTTGACCGCCGGCCAGGGCCAGCGGGACCAGAGCGAAACCGGCGGTAAGCGCGGTCATGAGGATGGGGACCAATCGTTCCAGGGCGCCGCGCCGCACGGCCTCCAGCGGATTGTTGACTCCTTCATGCTCCACCAGCTGGCGGATATGGGAAATCATCATCACCCCGTTGCGGGTGGCGATGCCGAAAAGGGAAATAAAACCGATCATCGAGGCCACCGAGAGGATGCCTCCGGAAACATAGACCCCGATCACACCGCCCACCAGACCAAGGGGGAGGTTGAGCATGACCAGCAAGGCATCACGGGCCGAGCTGAAGGCCACAAAGAGGAGGAGGAAAATACCAAAAATAACGGCCCCTCCCAGGATCAGAAGGGTGCGGGAGGCCTCGGCAGCGCTTTCAAACTGACCGCCGTACTCAATATGATAGCCGGCCGACAGTTTAACCTCGGCGCCAATAGTCCGGCGGATATCATCCACGACGCTACCCAGATCACGGCCATCGCCGACATTGGCCATGACCACGATCTTGCGGTGGACGTTTTCACGACTGATGGTGTTGGGGCCCCGATCCTTACGGATGTTGGCCAGGGCGCGCAAGGGCACCATGGCGCCGGAGGGGGTGGTGATCAGGGTGGCGCGGACGGCGTCAAGATTTTTGAGGACGGCCGGATCATAACGCACCGTCATATTAAAGCTCGACTGTCCTTCCAGCACACTGGAAACAACCTGGCCATAAAAGGCTGTTTCGATCAGATGCGAGACGTCAGTAACGCGCAGACCGTAACGGGCCAGGGAGTTGCGGTCAAAGGTAATTGAGAGGAACGGGATCTCGTCCTGCTGCTCGGCCGCCAGATCCACCACCCCGTCAATCTTTCCGATCACTGACTCGACCTGAGCGGCCAGACGGCGGAGTTCGAAAAGGTCATGGCCGAATATCTTGATGGCGATATTGGCGCGGGTTCCGGAAAGCATATGGTCGATGCGGTGGGAAATGGGCTGGCCGATGACCACATTGGTGCCCGGCACCAGTTTCATCTTTTCACGCAGGGCATGGAGAAAGTCCTCCTTGCTGCGCTCCTGCATCTTGAGGCCCACTTCGATTTCCGAGGCAAATACCGCTAGGGAGTGTTCATCAAGTTCAGCCCGGCCGGTGCGGCGGGCCGTTGCCGTAACCTCGGGCTGGGCCAGGAGTATTTTCTCAACCATCAGTGAGATAGCGTCGGATTCTTCAAGGGAGGTTCCCGGCACGGTGGCCACCATGACAGTAAGACTGCCCTCATTGAAATCAGGCAGAAACGATTGGCCCACCATCGTCAGACTGATCAAGGCCGCAGCCAGGGCGGCCAGGGATGCGCCGGTCACGGCCTTCCAGTAGGTCAGGGACCAGTCGAGAATCGGGGCGTAGAATGCCTTGCATCTCCTGACCAGACGCGATTCCTCTGTGCCTCGGACGATACTTGAATGGGGCAGCAGCAGGTAGCTGAGGACCGGAGTGACGGTGATGGCCACTACGAGAGAGGCGGCCAGGGAGACAACATAGGCCAGACCGAGCGGCTGGAGGAGTCGTCCCTCGACGCCCGAGAGAAAAAACAGGGGCACGAAGACCAGCATGATGATCATGGTGGCAAAGACGATGGAACTCTGGATCTCGCGGGTGGCCTCATAGACCACGGCCAGATGCGGACGTCTCTGCTCTGCCGGCAGCGAGCTGTTGCCCCGCAGCCGGCGGACGACATTTTCCACCACGATTATGGCGTCGTCAACCAGGGCGCCGATGGCAATAGCCATGCCGCCGAGTGTCATGGTGTTGATGCTAATCCCCATGAATTTCATGGTAAAAATAGCAGCCATCAGCGACAGGGGAATGGCCAGCAGGGTGATGAATGTGGCCCGCAGACTGGCCAGAAAGATGAGGACGACCAGGACCACCAGCACCGAGCCGTCACGCAGGGCCTCCATGACGTTGTCAATGGACACGGAGATGAAATCGGCCTGCCGGAAGATATGGCGGTCGATCTTCATGCCCTCCGGCAGCCCTGCCTGGATATCGTCCAGCAGGCTGTCAAGGTTCCCGGTAAGCTCCAGGGTGTTGGCGGTGGGCTGCTTCTGGATGCCTATGATTACCGCCGGTTTGCCGTTATGGGAACCGGTGCCCCTTTTGGGCGCCGCGCCGATGATAACCTCGGCCACATGGCTCACCAGGATGGGCACATCGTTTTTGACGGTCAGTACGGTGTTGCCGATATCGTCCGGGTTGTGTACCCGGCCCAGGCCCTGGATCAGATACTCCTGACCGCCTTCTACATAAAAGCCGGCCGATGAGTTTTCATTGGTACTTTTCAGGGCCTCTACCACCTGATCCAGGGTAATGGCGTAGGATGCCAGCCGGCTTGGACTGATAACGACCTGATACTCGCGGGTATCGCCGCCGATGGGGATGACCTGGGCCACGCCCTCCACCCCGAGCAGACGTTTGCGCAGGGTCCAGTCCGCCATGGTCTTGAGATCCATGGTGGAGTGTTTTTCAGAGGCCAGGGCAATGAACATCACTTCGCCCATGATCGAGCTGATCGGCTGCATGATCGGCGCATCGATTTCAGGCGGCAGGCTGCCGCGCACCATCTGCAGTTTTTCAGAAATGATCTGCCGTGCGTGATAGATATCGGTGCCCCAGTCAAATTCGACCCATACCGCCGAAGAGCCGATACCGGTGGAGGAACGCACCCGTCGTACCCCGGCGGCGCCGTTGACCGCCGTTTCAATGGGAAAGGTCACAAGGGTTTCCACCTCTTCCGGGGCCATGCCGTGGGCCTCGGTCATAATAGCCACTGTGGGGGCGGTGAGATCCGGGAAGACGTCAACGGGCATGCGGCTGGCTTCATAGCCTCCCCACACCAGGAGCAGCAGTCCGCCCAAGACTACAAATAAACGGTTTTTAAGGGACCAGCCTATGGTTTTATCAATCATTGCTCATCCCTCCCTTAATGGCCATGGCCGTGGCCGGCTTCCTGGGGACCTGAAGCTGCCAGCTGGATCAGGTATGATCCCCTGGTCACCACTTTTTCACCAGGCTTGATACCGCTTTTTACCTGGACAAAGTCCCCATCACGAATGCCAAGCTCAACTACCCGGCGGGCAAAGGCGTCATCGTGAGACTGCACATACACTACGGCCAGGCCCTTATGCTCCTGGACGGCTGCTGTTGGAATGGCAATGGCCTCTCGTGTCTCTCCGACAATGACATGGACCCGGGCGAACATGCCTATACGCAATTTATTATCAATATTCGGGAACTCAAAGACCAGAGGCACGGTGCGGCTTTGCGGGTCGACAATGCTGCCGGAGGCAACCAGCCGATCTCCCCTGGCCAGATCAATATGAAAGGAGCTATCGAAGCCATCGACTGTAAACCAGGCGCCTCGCGGATTGATGAGACTGGCAATGTCCGCTTCCGGAACACGGATCTCGAGGCGCAGCTTTTCTGTGTTAATCACCTTGAAAAGCTGATCACCTTCCTGAAGATAGGCGCCGGGAGTCACATAGACGCCATCCAGGCTTCCGGCAACAGGACTGGTGACAGCGAGGGCTGCAGCGCCATTGTTCTTGTCCGGACGGCTGCTGGATTGTTTGAAGCGCTGCCTTGCCGAATCCAGTTCCGCTTTGGCAACCTGCTCCTCTTTGCGGGCTTCCTGTACTCGACGTTCCGGAACAACACCTTGTATGAGAAGGGTTTCAAGGCGGCTGAGCTCTTTACTGGCCAGTTGATGGCTGGAGCTTGAACGGCGGACCTGGAGATCGAGTGAGGCCGGGTCTGTCTCTCCGCCCAGACGGGGAACAATCTTCACCAGGATGTCGCCTATGTTCACCGCATCGCCAAAACTGGGAAAAGGTGTTTCGAGGGTGGCAAGATAGCCTGAAACAGGTGCGACCACTATGGCCCGACCGGCTGGTGATGGCTGGAGAATTCCAGTGGCTTCGATGGATGAACGCATTTCCTGCACGACCGCCGCAACAGTGGCAAAATCGACCAGGCTTTGCTGTTCCAGGCTGAAGAAAATCTCTCCTGCAGGGTGTTTATCGGCCACGCCAAGATCAAGGTCGGAAAAGGCGTCGCTATGACTTGAATGGTTCTCACTGTTCTTGGTCTGCTCTTTTTTAACCACTCCATGATCGTCTTCATCATGCTCATCATGCTTTTGCGCCAAATCGCAACCGTTCAACAGAGTGACCAGTACCAGTACTATGCCAAATTTTATTATTTTCATTGGGTATTCCCTCCGGTAATGACGTCAAGTTCAATTCTCACCATGCGCGTCTCCCGCATGAGGGATAAAATCTGGGCCCGATTTTCAAAGGAGCTCCGGTAGGCGTCTATAATTTCCAGGACACCGATTTCGCCGGCCTTATATGCAAGTTCTGAGGTTTGCACTATGGCCTGGCAATTTTCGTCTGCGGCCAGTGACTGGATGGTCCCGGCCAGCTCTGAGGCCTGATTCCACAGCCCCCTGATCTTGCCTTCTCTTTCCGAGAGGGCAAGCGTGTATGTGTTTTGCAGGTGACGCTGGCTGGCCTTTGCCCGCGTAAGTGCGGCAGAATTACGATCAAAGAGTGGGATGGGCATGGATAGCTGCAAAAGCAGAGCATCGCCTTCCCCATTATCACCATCCTTAACACCTGCGCCAAGAGTGAGGTCAGATAGCCACCAACGGTTGGCAAGGCGTTCATCAGTTGCGTAGGCCTTGTTCTGCAGCTGTATTGCCATCAGGTCGGGCTGACGTGTCACCTGCTCAAGAAGTTGCTCCAGGGGCAGGGGCAGGGTTTCAGGCAGAAGAGAGCCTGAAACTCCAGGCAAGGGGGATGTGTCGCCAGGCAGTCCAGTAATGGCCAGCAGTTCATGGATGAGACGGTCATGCTCAGCATGGGCCTGTCGTTGACCGGCCTGGACAAATAATTGCTCACGCTTTAAACGGCTAAGGTCATATCCTGAAATATCACCGGCCTTCATCCGTGTATCCATCACCGATTCCATGGTATCCATTGCCGAACGCCACTCAGAAAAAATATCATGCAGTTGCTGGTGATACAGGACTTCGTAAAATGTTTTCTTGATATCGGCAGTCCGCTCCATCCTTTGTTGTGATGTCTCCAGGGTCACCGCATCGAGACGCTGCCTGGCGGCCTCAGTTTTCATGGCCATCTGGCCGGACAGATTCAATGTCTGGGACAGCATGTAGCTTCTGGATGTCGTGTTATCAAGGCCACTGATGTTTTCCTGCTCAAATGAAAGCTCTGGATTTTTCCAGGTCCGCGCCTCAACAAGGTCACTTTCCGCAAGCTCGATAGAGGATTCCAGTTGCTGGATCACTTCAGGACGGTTAAGGCCCAGGTCCACCGCCTCCTGTTCTGACAGCAAGGCGGTGGCTGTTCCGGCCCAGGCTTGGACAGTGACTAAAAGTAAAAGAAAGCCAATGGCTCCACTGACACTCCTGGCAGTGGAAAGACCTGTTTGGGTTCTTTGCTGCAACAAACCTTTGTTCATATAAGAATCTCCTGAATAATGAGTGCGCATAACCAGTGGGAAAAACTGTCGAACAGTTTTGACCCATGTGCTTTTGGATGTATGATTGCAGGACATGCAGAGCCGGCAAGAGAGGCAACATGCCTGCTGAACCGTGAACCAGGGGGAGCGAGAAAAGTAAAAAAAGCTGCTGGTCAAACAGAGGACTGTCTCAGGCTAAAAAAAACAGTAGCCAGGCCCTGATGTCAGGGGCCGCTGCAACAGTGAGTGTGGGGATCAAACCTGGAGAATAATAGTTCTAAGAATGGAGATATTTTGTGAAGGGATGTCGGGCGGGAGGAAGCTTTGGGCCAAGGCCTTGTCGTCGCTCACAAGAAATGTGGCAAGGGCTTGAGCAAAATACAAAGGAGGAGGAATGGAAGTGGGCGCCTGTTTGCTCAGGAGCAGGGCAGGATGGCAGCTGATTTCACTGGAGCAGGCCGTAAGATCCGCGCAACAAGTCTCTAGAGCCTTGAAAAATACGTCTTCTCCTTTGTGGCTGGAGAAAAAACTCATGTCGGTGCAATCCGCCACTGTAACCTTCAGGTGTTCCTCTTCGCTGCAGAAAGACAAGTGAAAACCGGATGGCATGACATAGCTGATAACCATAAGAATGGTCATCAGAGATATAATAGCCCTCTTTTTTTTCATTATCGCTTGCAACATACAAAGGTATCCCTTATTGATTATTGAATGATGGGTGTATATCATGCACAAATAGACCTGTCAAGATATCGCTCTGGAGTATAGATTTGGGATATTTGAATGATCTTTTTAACCGGCAACCTTTCAGGCTGTCGAAATGGGCGCTGCTGATATTGTTATCTTTAGCGCCATTCTGGTCAATTATTATGAACGAGGTATTGCATGAAAAGTTTTTTTTTACTCCTGGCGATCCTGCTTCTGACTGCGGCCTGTTCCGGCGATGCAGGCGATGCCGGTAATATATTCGGATCCGGTGTCGACCAGCAGGCACCGGTTATCAAGGTGAAAGATGTCTATTTCGACAAGTCTCTCCAAGGCAAAGTGGTCAGCCTGGAGGGCACGATCATCAGCCAATGTCAATCAGCTGACAAGTGCTGGTATTTTATGCAGGATGATACCGGCCGCATCTTTGTGAACCTCAAACCGGCAAACTTTACCTTGCCGGCCGCCATCGGTAAGAAGGCAAAGGTCTCCGGCACGATTCAAAAAACGACAGATGGCTTTCAGATTATTGCCCAGGGCGCGGAGGTGCTTTGATGGATTTCATGAAACTCGCTTTGAATAATCTACTGAGACATAAGGTGCGCAGCATCTTGACCCTGGTAGGGATAGCCACCTCGGTGGCGGTTCTTTTCTCAATAATATCATTCAATAGAGGTTTTGAAAGAGGTCTTACGGAAGAAATCAATAAAACAGGGCTTCACTTCATGGTCGTTCCCGCCGGTTGTCCCCATGAAGTGGCATCTCTGGTGCTGCATGGCGCTGTGACCCCGAAATTTATCAGCACTACTATTCTCGATGAGATCAAAGGCATTACCGACATAGAGTTTGCCTCGCCAATGCTGATTACCCAGCTGCCAAACAAAGACAAAGATCGGCTTGACCTGGTTCATGGCCTGGAAATGGCGCATGTCACTGCCATAAAAACAACCTGGAAACTGGACGGGGTGGTTCCAACCACCATTGACGGTGTTATCCTGGGCTCTGAAATCGCGGCCCATGACGGGGGCAAGGTCGGTGATAAGGTTCGATACGGCGAGCGTGAGTTTACCATCAGCGGAATCGTCAAACAGACAGGAAGTCAGGACGATGCCTTTGTCTACATGCCCCTCGAGGCCCTTCAGGAAATTGTGGAAAAGACGGACGGCCTGACAGCTATCGGTGTCAAAGTTTCAAGACCGGAACGGCTCGAAGATATCACCGGGGAGCTCTCCATGAAGGTGCCCGGTATTCAGATCGTCACCATGAACGAAGTCATGCGCAGCCTTGGAAGCCTGGCCAATTCCGCCAAAGTCTTGAGCCTCTCTCTCGCCGTCATTGCCATGCTTATCAGTGCGGTGGGCGTCATGAACTCCATTCTGATGGCCGTTTTTGAACGGACCCAGGAGATCGGCATGATGCGGGCCATCGGCGCCTCGCGGTTTGACATCTTTCGCATCATTATCAAGGAAACTGTCCTGCTGACCTCTGTCGCCGGCATGGTTGGCATACTCCTGTCAACTGTTGCCGCCGGGATTATCGAAGGATTTGTCCGCAGCGTCATGCCCTATGTGCCCTCTGGTAAGATGATTCACTTCGATCCTTGGCTTGCTGTGCTTTGTGTCGTTTTTTCCCTGGTTGTCGGGGTGTTGTCTGGCGGCTATCCGGCATGGAAGGCATCAAAAATAAATCCCATTGAGGCTATAAAAGGATGATAGAACTTCACGGAATAGAAAAAGAGTACACCAGGGGATCGGAAAAAGTTCATGCCCTTACAGGCGTTGATCTGAGTATTGAGAGTGGGGAATTCATCGCCATTGTCGGCCCCTCGGGCTCCGGCAAGACAACCATGCTGCATATTCTGGGTTGCCTTGATCAACCATCGCGGGGCGTCATGAAGATAGACGGGATCGAAGTTGAGAACCTGCCTGAATCCAAACTTGTCCAGATCAGAAGAGAAAAAATCGGTTTTGTCTTTCAGCAGTTTTATCTCATTCCTGGGCTTACTGTCTTTGATAATGTCACCCTTCCCCTGCTTTTTAGCAGGAAGGAAATAGATAAGGGGAAAATCAACTCCCTTCTTGAACTGGTTGGGCTTGCAAGCAGGCAAGGGCACAATCCCAATCAGCTCAGTGGTGGAGAAATGCAGCGGGTTGCCATTGCCAGGGCCATGGTGAATGACCCGGAGGTTATTTTTGCCGATGAACCCACTGGGAATCTTGATAGCGAAAACAGTGAGAAAATATTCGATCTTCTCAAATCACTCCATGCCAGAGGTCTCACTATAGTCATGGTCACCCATAACAATGATCTTGCAGGGCGGGCGGAGCGAATCATCAGTCTGAAAGATGGAAAGATCCTGAATCAATGAAAGGTAGGCAAATCGCACAACAGATACCTCAAATATGAAACGACTATCAATACTCTTTCTGGCCTGCCTGTCGCTCGTGACCAGTGGCTGTGAAAATGTCGATCTGTTTCTTGCCGCCGAGGCGGGCATCGATGGCATAAGGGCCGTTCGTCTCTCCGAGGAATCGGTCAGAGAGATGGCAGCGCAGACCGCCCACTTTTCGGATAGTCAGAACAAAATTGCCGCCAGGGGAAATAACTACGCACAGCGTTTAAAGAGACTTACTGATCAGCATGTTCAACAGGATGGTCTTGTCTTTAATTTCAAGGTCTACGAAACCCCTGAGGTCAATGCCTTTGCCATGGCTGATGGTACAATCCGTTTTTACAGCGGATTGATGGACATGATGGATGATGGGGAACTGCTTTTTGTCATTGGGCACGAGGTAGGGCATGTGGTGAAAGGCCATGTGCGCAAGAAGATACGACTTGCCTATGCAGGCCGGGCAGTCCGTAAGGGAGCTGCAGCCATGAATAATGAGGTTGGCGATATCGCCCGTTCTCAGATCGGCGGCCTTGCCGAAAAGCTGCTCAATGCGCAGTTTTCTCAAAAGGAAGAGCGAGAGGCGGATGATTACGGGCTTGTTTTTCTAAAGAATACTGGGCATGAGCCCGAAGCAGCCATTTCGGCCCTTAAAAAACTAGCGGCCTTGGGCAACAGCCATACATTTTTATCAAGCCATCCTGCGCCGGGCAAAAGAGCGGACCGGCTGACGGCACAATTGAAGTAACCAGCTTTTTGAAATTATTAAGAAGGGGAGGGAGGGTTGTGTTCGTCTCCGCCAATTGTTCCCAACTTCTTAAAGGCTCCATAATATTCCCATTTTTCACGCAACCGCTGGCAAGCAGCGATAGCATCACCATTGAAATCCCAATATTTTTTATAAATGAATGCAATCAGCACCAGAACTTTAATTCGCCAAGTGCTGTTGAGCAAAGTAGATATTCGATATTATGCTTCTGCGAATGAACCTGAATTTCCTGGAGTAGTTCATTGTTTGTCAATTCCTGCGGATCAGCCTGTGAATATTCAGCAACATATCCCCACATGTGGGAAAGGGCATTTATTAGACGCCCGCGGGGTGGTGATGTGCGAAGAAGTAAAACTAACCTTTCTGCTAAACCATCAAAAGAAATTTCTCCGGCCGACACTCGTTGACCGATTTTTTTGCTGAGAGAAGGATCTCTGGCCATTACAGAATACTTGTGAGTGGCCCATAATTCTTGAATATTTCTTGGTAAAGGTATACGCCCCTGTTTTCTGTCAAGGTACTTGCCTTGCAGCAGTTTGTACTGATCTGCGGGTTGATCAATAAAAAGATGGGGCCATTCCAAAATACTCATCACCTCTTCAAGTGGACTGTGGTGCTTAAACCCCCGCAGCGCCATCTCTGCAACAAGAAATTCATGACGCATTGCCAGGGCAGATAAGTGAGAAATCCAGCGTAGGGTCTCCGGATGGCGGGAATATCCGGATTTGACGTTTTTGATAATTGAATAAATACCATGTAGTTCGCGGTGTTCACCCAATAGACTTTGTGCATTCAAGAAACCGGCATCAATGTCCCAGATACGCATTCAAATCCCTAATGCTGATTCAAACAGTCAGTAACAGCTTCTTCGATAGAGGAGAAATCAAATTTAAAACCGCTGTCGAGTAACCTTTTGGGCAGAGCAGTTTGCCCGGAGGTAAGTACTTGTGCTCCTTCGCCATACAACAGACGGAGGACAAAGACGGGAACTGGTAATATGGTCGGCCTTGACAGGGCTTTGCCAAGCGCTTTGGTCAAGCCTGAATTGGTAGTAGGATGAGGAGCAGTCATATTATAGACACCCTCATAGGATGGATCTTTAATCGCAGCCTCAAAAGTCCGAACCAGATCACGTATATGTATCCAGGAAAAAGGCTGGCTGCCATTACCGATGGTGCCGCCAACCCCAAGTTTGAAAGGTAAAATCATCTTTGCCAAAGCACCTCCATCCCGTCCGAGAACAACACCGAAGCGGAACACAGCTACGCGGCTACCAAACTCTTTGGCCCGGAACGCTTCATTTTCCCAGTCACGGGTCAGATGACCAAGAAAATCATCAGCCAGATTATTGTCATCTTCAGTATGAATACCAGTTGGAGAATAACACCCAACAGCAGAAGCAGATAGAAACACCTGAGGGGCGTTTTCCATTAAACTACAGGCAGTAACGAGTTTTTTGGTTAGAGTTATCCTGCTCTGATAAATAATTTTCTTATAGGCTTCTGTCCAGCGATTGATCACAGGAGCCCCGGCCAGATTAACTATAACATCAACCCCCTGTAGCCGTTTGGCAAGTTCCTCTGGTGACAAAGCAAATTCTTTGCGGCCTAATGCAACTATTTTCCATTGGTTTTCCTGGAATCTGCGGGACAAATTGGTACCGACAAAACCGCTGGCACCACTCATTGCTATGACATGAGATTCTTTTTTCATTTAACCTTCCAGAGATGGGCTATTTTTCGTGGTTCACTTGGCTGCCGAACGACCAGGGTAAGCAGCCGGCTGCCACCGGCCTTGCCATGAAATTCGGGGGCTTCCCCCCGGTCTGCTTGAGTGACTTGTGTACGCCTTTGAAATATGGATTGTCTGTTTTTTCTGTTTTCGACACCCCTTATAATTTACGAGCAGCCGTTCGCTCTGCCTTTCCATCCCATTTATCCATAACTCAGATTCACTAAGATCGACGTTGTCATTTCACACAACTCCGTAACCAGTTTGGTCGACGTGTACGTTTCTAAAAAAAGCATCATCTTTAAGTGAGCAGAAACAGGATTCGTTGAGTAGAGGAGCGCAGTCATACATTCTCGTGTCCCCATTGGTAAATGTAATAAAGAGCTGTTTAGCTGAGAAAGGTGACACTGATTTTGCTTTTGGGTAAGTGGCCATGGCAAATTTACTCCCATCCAGGAAGTCGTTTGAACTGCTGAGACTTCCACATATCCAGTAACTCTGCCTGGTACCATTGTGTCCACTCTCGAACCATGCGATCTGCTCTGGAGTGCAAATCACCTTCGATTATTTCGCAGCTTTGAATTTCAGAAATCGATAGAAAATAAAATACATACTCTCTGATTCGCTCCGATTCCCTGCAATCCATGCCCGAACAAGACCGGGCTTCTTGAACAATGGATTGAAACGACCCCGCCAAGGGTGTTCTTCGCCGCAAGGTCTGGGTGGATAGGGTCGTATCATTCCTTAGTGGATAACCTCTTTTACTTTATTAATCTTTTTAAAAGGATATCTTCAATGTTCTGCCGCGAATCAAACACTGACAAAATGTAAACTTTCTTGTCAGAAATTCTGTAAATAATTCTCCAAGGGGCAATAATAAGTTCTCGGTAAAGGAATATACCCTGATCTTGAAGTTCTGGTATGGTGCGACCTCTTTCCGGAAACTGCGTTAGGCTTGATGCTTTTTCCTTTATTTTCTCGAAAGTTGTTCTTGCATTGGTGGGGCTGTCTCCGGCGATATACAGAATAATGTTTTTTAGGTCATCCTCCGCAACACTGGTCCAATGAACTTTGTACGTTGTGTTCATTTGTTTTGCTTTGCCAGAATGTTTTCAATGCCTTTAAAAACATGCTCTTGGCTTTTTGTTTTCCCTTGTTTGATGTCTTCTTCGCCTTGGGAAATAAGTTTCAATAAGCCAATAGCTTTGCGCATGTTGTCATAGCTTTCGGGATCTTGAAGGACGGCTCTTGGTTCGCCGTTTTGTGTGATAACGACGGGACGATGAGTGTCGTTGATGTGTTTTAAAATATCTGCGGCGTGAGATTTCAGAAAAGAAATTGGCTTGATGTCAGATGAAATATTCATAATGTTACCTCCTGTCCGAATATGGTACCATATTAAGACTATATGTCAACATGTGCGCTAAATTTTTCTTGACTGCGAACGTTTGAGATCACTTGCCTGCCTCGAAGCTATTGTTAAACTTGGCAGAGACTATTGGTTTGAATCTACATATAAAATTGGACACGAGGTGCGGGGCAAGTGAATTGACTGATTCGGAGATTTTTGTCGTTTGAGTTGTATCGTGCCCATTTTGGCCCCAGAATTGACAATTCAGCTTAGATTCAGCTTAGTAATATCAACTCGATACAGAAAGTGCTGCTTGTCATTAGACTATTATATCAATTAGTTAGCGTGCAAATGCCCCATTCGTTCTACCCCCTCATTCATTATTCATTCTTTCCCAATCATGTGCTCTCACTGCGGTGCTGGTGTTTCATCAACATCCGGTTTGTTTTGGAGCAAGCTCATACTGGCGGCTCGTTCTACGATTTTTTGGGCAAGATTTTTAAATACCAGACCATGGAAGGGCCAAACCGAATACCAGTAGAGTCTGCCGAGCAGTCCGCGGGGGTGAAAATGGGCTGTCTGCACCAACCGGTCATCTTGGATATCAAACTCAAGCCAAGCCCTGCCCGGTACCTTCATCTGGGCTAAGAGCAGGACTCGTTTGTTCTCCTTCAAGTCGGCAACCTTCCAAAAATCAAGGGCATCTCCCAGTCGAAGTTCTTTTTGCTGTCTTCTCCCACGATTCAGTCCATAGCCCCCTACCAATTTATCAAGAAAACCACGAATCCTCCAGAGAACGTCGTATGCGAGCCAGCCGCCACCGCCACCGATACTCTTGATAGCAGCATAGACCAGGTTCGGGGCTAAGCCGTGAAGGAGTATCTCCTGCCGATCCCGCAGTATTGGGGTGCCGGGATCATCCTGATGTTGAATGTCACAAAACAGATCATTACTGCTGTCACACCAGCGG
Source organism: Desulfobulbaceae bacterium UBA2213 (assembly GCA_002327225.1). Lineage (GTDB taxonomy): Bacteria > Desulfobacterota > Desulfobulbia > Desulfobulbales > Desulfocapsaceae > UBA2270. Next base: position 8,972 of record DCUN01000065.1, on the reverse strand, counting down.
CTGACAATCTGGTCATCCTCCATCTCGGCAATAGCTGCCGCCACAGCGCTTTCATAGTCTAAAGGTTTAATCTCCGGGAAATGGCGCCGGGCATAGTCGTTCTGAAGTACGGTTTCTGACTTCAGACCTTCGATGAGAGCCGCTGCCATACGATAAGGTATGGGTGTGAAAAGGATAAGCCAGAAGGAGGAAAGTCGCGGACTTATTACCGGCACCGGCACAAGCAGACGTTGCAGGCCCATGACCCGGGCCGCGCGGAGCATCATGTCCCGAAAGCTCATGGCTTCACCACCGATGTCCACAATGAGATCGCCTTCGACTTTGACTGTGATAGCCGCCTTCAGGTAGGCGAGAACATCATCTACCGCCACCGGTTGCGTCTTGGTAGCCAACCACTTGGGTGTCAGCATGATAGGCAGTTTTTGGAGCAGGTTGTAAATGATCTCAAAACTGGCGCTGCCGGCACCGATGATAATCCCTGCCCTGAACCAGATGGTTTGTAAACTCTCGGGATGGGCGCTCAATATTTCACCGGTCTCGATCCGGCTCAAGAGATGCCGGCTGGCGGTCGCTTTGACGCCTAATCCGCCCAGGTACACGAGACGCTTTACCCCGGCTGCGATACATGCCTCCCGGAAATGAGCGGCGCTTTGCCGGTCGCGCTCTTCAAAATCCTGGCCCGACCCCATGGAATGGATGAGGTAAAAGGCAACATCAATGCCGGCAAGGGCGGCCTCCAGCGCCTGAGGGCTAAAGGTGTCGCCTTCCACCACTTCAACTTTAGACAGCACTTCCGGGCGGACCTTGCGCTTGTTGCGGACCAGAAGCCGGATCGTAAGTTCCGAGTGTCCCAGCAGTCGGTCTTTGAGCCGTCGGCCGATGTATCCTGTCGCCCCGGTAATCAAAACGTTACAATTGCAGTCCACTTGGAAGTCCTCAGGTGAAAGACATTCACGCTAGTCGAGCCACATATTCCTGGTAAGAATCAACAAACAGGAAGGTCTGCGGCATCTGCACCAATCAAGGGTAAAATTTTCTCAACGGCGAACGAGACCAGGAACGTTGGCCCCCGCGCTTGATCTTCTTCAGGGGTGAGGTGTCTTCGCATCAGACTATTGATCAGGGTAGCATCCGTTTCTTCCTTGATCTTTTTGAGAAAGAGGCGAAGACCGCGAGAGCAGGAGCCCTCTTCGATGAACAGGTAGGCAGCATAAGGATTTTCCTGGATATTGTGGTGGGTAAGACGATCGCGCATGATAAATGCCACGATCCCCTCTGCCAGGACATGAGGTGTGCTGTAGATGGCGGCATCGACCTTGCCATTGCCGGCGGCGGTGGAGAGAACCCCTTGTCCATCAGTTCGCTCAAAATACTCTTTTAAGTTCATACGTTCATTCCCCTTGGTTTAATTTGATAATCTTCGTAATGCAGCCAACTCATACTCTTGGTCCAAACCTATTATCCAATAATCTCCTGAAAATGGCCAGGGAAATGAGACTTGCGAGACGGTCCGCAAGGGCGGTAACGATTCATCTGTCATGCCACTTCAGTGTGATGGCACGGTGACAAGCAACCTCAGCAGCTTTCCTGTGAAGTTCTTGTCCAACTCTTATGTTGAAAGTTTATTTTAACTTAATGCTAACACAGCAGGACAAACAAAAAGTGTCATTCATCCAATTTCACCGGGGTCTTAAACCCAGGAGGTTTTATGGCAAGCACCGAACACGTAAGCTGGTCGAGAATGGCTTCGGCGGTATTGCCGATGATCAGTCCCGATATGCCAGTGCGGGCGACCGTCCCCATGACGACAAGATCCGCCCGCAACTCAGCCGCCAATGGCGCGATCACTTTTTTTGCCGGTCCATGGGGAAGGTGAAAGCCAGGCGAAAGGTGGTCATAGGCGTCTTTGCCGATCCATCCGGGCAGTTCCTCGGCCAGCCTGTAAAGTTCCGTCCTGTGGCTCGCCTGCTCTTTTGTAACGTAATTGCTCACGTCTTCGGGCAACATACCGCCCCTTGACATTAACATTCCCTCAGCAAGGGCTTCCCAGGCGTGAACAATGTGCAGGGACGCAAAGTCGGAAAGCGCCAGTGAGGCGGCCAGTTCCAAAATCTCGCGATTAAGCTCGTGCTCTGCAGGAAGGGGAGCTAAAAGATCGAAATCGACAGCCGCCAGAATGCTGCTGTAGTTTGATTTCTCAGGTGGCTTCATGAGCCAGACCGGGCAGGGACATTTTCGGAGAAGATGCAGGTCGTCACTGCCGAACAGCCTATTCGTCCAAGTCGGATTTTCCGCCGGTTTGATGAGCAGATCATACCCATTGTTCAATACGGCTCGAATCGCCTCAAGGTACGTCTTTCCAACCAATACTTCCAGGTGGATTTGCAGGTGTTCTTTGAAGGGTTGAACCATAGATTCCATCGCTTTGCGCTGATCGGATTCTACGGCGGCTCGCAGCTCGTTGGATATCGGGCCTCCCGGCGGCAGACCGATACCTGCCGTGACGACCTGCGTCGGAATGACATTAATAATTGTCAGGTCGGCCTGATTGTTTACCGCCAGCGAGACAGCACGCGCAATCGACGATTTCTGTTCTGCGGTTGGTTCGTTCACGTAGAGTATATTTTTGAAACGTTTCATGGAGCACCTCGTGCGTCTATTTGTTGAGAAATATTCGAACCGCTAAACCAGGAACAGGTTCTTGAGCTCTTTGATACTGCTCGACTTGCCTATAACGATCAGACAATCCCCCTCAAGCAAGCGCTCCGCAGGGTTGATCGTTGTGATCTGATTCTGACCTCTGCGAATGCCGACCAGGGTTGCCCCGAACTTTTGTCGAAAATGAAGCTCAGCCAAAGACTTGCCTGAAAAATCCGAATCCCCGGACACCTTGATTTCGGCGATTTCAAAACGGTCTGTGTCTTCTGCGTCTCTCTGCGGCTCAAGGTGATTCAGTATGGTTTCAGCATCCTTCAAACCATCCGGATGTCCCATGAGGAGCAGACGGTCTGCTGGAAAAATCCTGAAGTCCGGCTTCGGCTCGTGAATAATGCGCCCCCCTCGACTGACCGCTAGAACAGATATGCCCGAAGCCGATAACGGGAGTTCCAGTATGGTCTGCCCGGCGGCCGAAGCATCCGAACGAATACGCAACTCGAGAAATGAGACAGGCCAATCCACACTTTCCGGCAGAAAGTCCATCGCATACGTCAAGGCGTCGGCCGCTTGTTCCGTTGCATCCTTAAAAGGCCGAAATACCAAATTGGCGCCGGCTTTTTCGAACTCAGCGGCTTCCTGGCTGTTTGTCGCCGTCAGGGCCACTTTTCCGGTATAACCATCTTTATTGAGATTATGGATAAGGGCCAGGTTCATCTCTTTGGAACGCACAGTGCTGATAACCCATCGCGCCTTTTTCAACGGCAATTGTTCATGCATCTCCGGGTCCGCCATGTCCCCGTAATGAACTGGCACCCCTCTCTTGCGCCACATATCCAAAGTGCCGGGGTCGAAGTCGATCCCCACAATGGCATTTTTTCGCCGCAGAAGGTGTTCCATCAGCCCGCTGCCATAATTACCCAATCCCACTAAAATGACGTCGACTGCTCCCGTTTCCGCGAAGGTGTCTGTATCCGCTTCCCGATAAGGATTGCGCCTTTCGAAAATCTTCAAGGGGGAGGAGAGAACACGATACAGCGGGTAGGAATAGAGGATCATGTAGGTGGACAGGAATATGGTTACCACCCCCACGAGGGTGATCAGTCCCATCGTTTCTTCGGTAATATGGCCGATACTCAACCCCAACGCCGCTACGATAAGCGAGAATTCACTGATTTGGGCCACGGTGAGACCGGCGAGAAAACTGGTGCGACGGCGATATCCCATGCCCCCCATGATGACCAGAACAATGAGCGGGTTGCCGACGAGCACAAAGATGGAAAAAACAAGCGCTGCGCCCAATTGTGAGCCCACCATGGATAAATCCAATCGTGCGCCAAGATCGATGAAAAAAAACAGAAGGAGAAAATCCCGCAGGCCGACAAGCCGCGCGCCGATCGAATCCCTGAAGGCAGTCGAGGCCAGTGAGATACCGGCCAGAAATGCGCCGACCTCCTTACTGAATCCCAACAGTTCACTGCCCGCTCCAAGAAGGATCGCCCATGCGATTGCGAAGAGAGTTAAGAGTTCCAGCGAATGCGCGAGACGTTGGGTCAGGTAAGGAATGACATATTTCATCAGCAGGGCAACCGCGCCCAACAATCCCACACCTTTTGCGCCGATCATCAGAAACGAGAGATATCCCGGATCCTCTCCGCTCACAGATGCCCCCAACGTCGTCAGGGCGACCAGAGCCAAAATGGCGGCGATATCCTGAACAATCAGAAATCCAAGAGCAATCTGCCCATGCAGAGAGTCGATTTCTTTTTTGTCCGACAAAAGCTTTACAATGATGATTGTACTTGAAAATGTAAGCGCGACCGAGACATAGGCGGCACTGAGGTATGACATGCCCATGACGATGGCAATGCCAAAACCGATAATCGACGTAAACACGATCTGTCCAAGACCGGTCGCCAGGGCGACAGGGCCGGTGGTCCGAATCAGATTCAGGTCGAGCTTGAGACCAACGATGAACAGCAACAGGGCAATGCCGATATGGGCCAGGAGCTCAATTTTCTCATAGCTTTGTATGATGCCAAGAAACGATGGCCCGGCTAGAATGCCCGTTGCCAGAAACATGATAATCAAAGGCTGACGCAATTTTTGCCCGACAATTCCACTCAAAGTTGCGAGCCCTAAAATGGCGGCGATTTCCACAAAAGCATTTCCGTTTACCATTTGCTGCATATCCTTTAATGTTTTGCGGCGTCACGCGAACGTCCAAGCTTACCGGCACCGGACCGAGTTGGTGCAGATAAAAAAAGCGCTGTTCCCCGGTGTCCGAGTGCAGAGCCTTGTCGGGCTATTTATTGTTTAATTTTTGACAATATTAATATCCAGAATAGCCGTATCCTCAGACATTGAGGCTCCGTTTTTCATTATTTGTGCATGTATGGATAATTTTGTAGTTTCATTAATGCCAAGTTCAAATCTAGGAACTGGAAGGTGAAACATACGATCAATTGTCCCTGTTGACATTATTCGAGAAGCCATATTGCCTATTTTTTTATCTCCAATATACATTGTGATTTGCACATTAAAATCATTAGCGTCATTCGTTGGATCAGCATTTTCAATGCTAACGAGACATGCCAAAGGTACCATTATAGAGGCTTCTTTCGGCATATTTGGTTGGGTGTCAATATTGATGGAGCTACCTAGCACCCCCATCAATGAAAGCTTATTGCCTAATTCTTGCCTGATATCTTCACAGATAATAATGTTTTTTATTTTCATGCGGTCTCCCATTTAACTTCTTGTACAGTGGAATGAGGTACGCTTGACAAGATATTCCCCGTAAAACAGATGCCCAACAGATTCTGCTCTAAAGTTAAAGATACCCATGGATTAGTTGTGTTTTTCTCAAAAAAATCCAATGGACGTGAAATTTGATATTTTGCAATGGCTTCAGGTGAGAAATTGTCGTCTGCTACTTCCAGCAATCGTGGGGAAACACGAATAATCCTAAGAAGGGCAAGTGCCGAATGAGAGATTTCCCCACGCTTCCAACGAGATGTTGTCCTAAACGGAAGGCGTAAGGCTTTTTCCAGATAGGTCATGGTTATGCCATTATGCGATAATTCCTCCATGAGTGATAGAGCTGACATATTGTTAGCTTTGTCGATCGCTATTGTTAGAGCTTTGTCAAGAGAGTTGTCAAAGTCGCCTTCTTCTTCGCAGTTGCTACACCTGAATGTCGGGTGCGAAATAACAACATTATCGCAAAATGGAACTTTGATGATTTCTTTTATCTCTATTTTTTCTACGTTAGTTGAGTCACAAAATGGGCATATTATATTCATTTTTTCATTCCTTCCAATAACTTGAATGGAGAGTGGGAAAGTGGAGGTGCTTTGTCTCCAAATGTAGGGAGATGAAACGATTTAATGATCCAGACGCCATTGTGCCTTTTGTAAAATGCAAAATATACATGCTTAGTAGGACCGATCCTAAATATGTATGCATCAAAGGGCGACCCTTTGTCAGGGTCGTGATCTAGAACATCTGTGTTATTATGCTCAATAGATTCAAAAACACCAAGGGAAACAAACTCAATTATTCTTGTTTCAGTTCCAAAACCGAATCCTTTTGCATCGTCCTTGGCTTGTTTGCTAACACGCACCATGCCTCGAATAGCGCAACTTTGAACAAGGTCAGAAAGGTCATAATAAGGTTTACGGGATTGAGCTACCATGAACTCCTCTTTATTGTTATATGACTCCTGTTAGCTCAAGATGCAATTAGATTATACGTAACGTTACATTATTTGTCAAACTATGGACGACTACTTGCCGCAACCAACGACCAGTAAGAATGTGGGGTTAGTTTTGTGCAAGTTTTTGTGCGAGTTTTTTTGTGATGCAGGGGCAATGGGGACTGGAAACGAGCTCGATGAATAGAAGGGCAGGGAGGTTCACCCCGCTGAAGGGTCAAACTCACAGAGGAAAGTGAGATCTTATATGCTCTGCCATGCATTGAACCCGACCGGGTGAGCGAATCGGCAGGCGCGATGTGAGAACATCACACTTTCAGGTATTATTTGCAGTTGCCGCCTTCTTGCTGTCAAAGAGCTGCGGATATACTTCATCCGACTACGGTCAGATGTCCTTTGGGAATCGCCTGGTGCGGACACGCATGCCAGGTGGTGTGTGGGCTGGGGGAGAAAATCCCCAGGCTCCAGCACTGCTCTTTTGCTATAAATACAGCCGTGCCCGGAGGCACGGCTGTATGGGGAAGGGAAAACTATCGGATAATAAAGTAAATTTTGCTTTAATGACATGAAAACTTATTCAGCCCTTTACCCGCTTGATGGTCCCGTTGCTTATCATTTCATGAAAATGCGATAGCAAGGCCTTTTCCTCCTTGTCAATATGACCGTCATCGTGAGCACAGTCCATGATTTTCTGATACTCGTCGGGTGTAACTTCAAGGTCTTGGATAGCATGATTGATAATCTCTTTAAGATTTGAAGCTGATTCACTTGGCTTTTTCATTGATACTGTCTCCTTGATTAAATTTTAATGACTATTCAATTTCATCAATTCTGCCGGTTACCGCGATACATTTCATATTTCCACTTTTGAATAAACCTATTTCATATTTTACATGTCATCAACTTTTTTCGTGGATATCATAATTATGCCGCCGCCGAACGCCAAGGGTTACGGGTTGGCAAGATCAATCTTCGACATTGGGATAGCGCTTTCCATAACGATTTTTAGCGCAAGGCCTGGATCAATCAATGTAAAAGTGTAAAAGGGGCCAGGCTCATATTTCCAGCAGTAACGATCTTGCTTAATTCGAGGCCCCTTTTGCTCCCTCGCGCGAGGCAAGCGGCCAGGCCGCGCTCAAAAGGCCGATGCGCGGCCTCAAAAGCGCGCGCCCCGGTCGGCAAGATCCGGCCCGCCTGACAATCAATGCGGCGGCACCGTGAACCAGCCGCCTATCACGGGGAGCAGAAACCGCCCCCGGTCGATCCCCGTGGCCTGCAGGGCTTCCGAAAGGGTCTGGCGCGGAGCAGCATAGGCTTCGTCGGCCATTGCGAAGACTTCATGCTGGGTACCCATTGCGTAGCCTTTCCCAAGGTCGAGGTAGGTCTGTACTGCCTCGGCGGGGTTCATGTGGGCATACTGCATGAACCACCGCGGCTCGTAGGCCCCAACCGGCAACAGACTGAACCGGGGGATTCCATACCTGGCGACGAACTGCCCGGACAAGGCTTTCGCATAGCCGGAATCCGCCAGGAAATAGATGGGACCACCCGGAGCCTCGACCACAAAAGCACCCCACAGGGATTCACGCCGGTCAAAGAGGCTGCGGCCCGACCAGTGCTGCATCGGTTCGAGCGTGAAGCGCACCTGTCGGTTCAGCTCAAATCTCTCCCCCCAATCCAGCGCCTTGACCCGCATTCCAGGGATGGCTCCGAGCATGATGGCATCGTTGCCGAGAGGGGTCAGCACCAGGGGGTTGAAAGCCTTGAACAGGCGCTTGAGCGTCGGCAGGTCCAGGTGATCGTAGTGGTTATGGCTCACTAGTACCACGTCGATGGGGGGAAGATCTTCGAACCGGACACCGGGGGCGGCGACCCGCTTCGGCCCGGTAAAACTCAGCGGGCTGGCCCGCTCCGACCAGATCGGGTCGGTCAGAATGTTCAAGCCCTGGGTTTGCAGCAGCACGGTGGCGTGCCCGACATAGGTCACGCGGAGGGTGTCGTCGGGAACCCTCACTGGAGGTTTTGAGGGGGTAACCGGTACGGACTCGGGCCACCGGCCGCGATCGGTCGTCAGGAGCCACTTGAGGAAGTCCCCGAAGCGGTCGGGCATCGGCGCCCAGGGGTTGTCGAACTTCCGTCCGTCGAAGTGGACGGTCACCGGTCCGCTGTAATAGCTGTTGCCGCATCCGGCAAAGAGCAGGACGGCCAGCAGACAGAGAAACGATTGTGCCACCTGCGGCAAGAGCCGTTGCATATTTAACCTCCGCTCAACGCCACGGGTAACCTGACCGCGCCAATGAACTTCCAGATTCAAAATCAGCAGCTCCACGCGGTCAGGTTGACCCGCTTGTTGAACGAAGCCGCTCCCGCGGCGGAAAAAGCAGATAAAGGGGGCAAGCAGATAAAGGGGTCATGTTTTATTCTGACACCTCTTCATCATTTTTCTTCCTCGGTCTCCCGGCTTTGCCTGGTGCCACACGCCGCCCGAGCATTTCACTTATTTCTTGCTGAAATCGTTTGTTGCCAAGGGCAAAATTTCCATTGGTGGCCTTCCGGATTTTATCAATTTCTCCTGATTCAAGTTCATAGCGAAACAATTCCC
>DCUN01000195.1 GCA_002327225.1 Desulfobulbaceae bacterium UBA2213 | reverse complement strand
ATGTAACGCCTGTCATTGTTGTCTTTCCTGCCGAGATGATAAAGAAATCCTATAAGGTTATTTTTTTATTAATTTTTAGATGGGAGGGAGGGTATGAAGAAGAAATATTCGCAAGCAATTAAGGCCTTAGGGGCAACCCTGACAGGTGGGCTGTTGCTGGCTGGTTCCGCAGTCGCCGGGCCCCAGATTGATTTTGGGAATGATGGAGGGTATCTGCAGCTTGATGTGAAATTCCAGGGAATCCTTGATAATACAGATTTCGGTTCCGGTCAGGATGGGGAAGGGAGCCGCTGGGATGCGGATCTGCGCAGGGCAAGAATTGTCTTTACCGGAATGTTTGATGACACCTGGGGCGCCAAATTCCAGACCTGCGGCGGCACCAGCGCCACCCGTAACTTTGGCGGCGGCGGCTATGAGCTCGCCAAGAATAACAGCAAGACGAATTCCCAGATCAGATTGACTGATGGTTATCTTGTCGGGATGTTTAACGATATGCTCAACATCAAGCTCGGTCTGACCAAGATCCCTCTGACACGCGCCAATCTCGACGAGTGTTTTGCACCATTGAGCCACGAGCGTTCCTCTTTTGTTTATTCCCCTTACGGCACGGATGCCACCAAGAACAGCCGGGATATGGGCCTTGTGGCCACCGGTGCTTTTGTCGATAATCACTTGAAGTATTTCGCTGCCGTCATGGAGGGTCGTGAGGGTGCGGCCAGTTTCTATAATCCGTTTGTCGATAAAACCTTTACCACAAGTGCCGAGCCCGAAAGCAATCTCGAATATGTGGCTCGACTTCATTATTCCTTTCTGGATCCTGAGACCAGTGCCAGTGCCGGCGGGTACAAAGGCACTTATCTTGGGAAAAAGGGCAAGGTCTTGACGGTGGGTGCTGCCGGGGCGTACGAGGCGGATGCCGCCTATAAGAACACGAGGCCTGCGGCTGATCTCCCCGGCATGCCGGTAGGATCTGGTATGTTGTTGCCTCCTACGGTTATAGGTGAAGAGTCTGTGGATTACACGGCCTGGACTGCAGATCTCTTTTTTGAATACCCCTTTGTCAATAACGGGGTGCTCACCGCTACCGCCCTCTATCTCGATGTAGATTTTGAAGACGCCTACCTGACCGCCCGCGCGCCTGCCGATCTGGCAACCATCGTGGGTGGGGCTACCGGCCAGAGGGATGGCTATTATGTCAAGCTTGGATATGTTCTTCCCCTCACCGTGGGAGCAAAAGGTAAGCTCCAGCCCTTTGTCCGGTATGAAGATTGGAACCTGGCAAATCTCCTAAATGTCAATGATCAGGGGGTACAACAGTCCGGGATCGGAATAAATTACTATGTGAAAGGCAATGACCAGATCCGATTTACCCTGGAATACTATCAGACCGATTATGACACGCCCACGGATCTTGCTGACTATACAGACCAAACCGCCCCAAAGCCTCACGACTTAACAGACGGTTACGATACGATAGCAGCCATGTTCATGGTTTCATTTTAACGGTTCACCTTTTTTACAGGCCTTCCTGTCCTTCAAGGCGGGAAGGCCTGTTCTCCCAAAGCTGAATTTGGGGACAAAATAAGATGGCGGAAGAACACACCATCAGGAGCAAATATGAAAAAAATAATCCTCTTTATCGTGCTTGGTCTGATCGCGAGTACCACTGCCTTGGCAGAAGAGATGGTCGTGCACCTTACCTCCGGCAATGCGGTGGTGATCCAGTACACGGGAACCATCCAGGGGGTAACATTCAAAGGCAAAAGTGATGCTATAGCAGGAGTGGACCTGCCAACAGCGGTCAAGCCTGCGATGACCGTAACTCATCAGCCTGTCACCGAAAAACAGGACGCGAACACTCAATCTGAAAAGGTTGAAACCCGGCAAGAGACAGGCGCGGGGATTCGATTCAAGTGGGCGGAGCCAAAAGGGGAAGATTGAGCCTTGTTTCTTCTCCTGCATGCATACAGGCCACGCGTTTATCAAAAAGCAGTACGGGGGTGGCGTCCCTTATGATTACCCTCTCCTCTCCTGCCGTCTGGCTATTATGGTCAGACGGCTCTTCTTCACCTTGCACGGTTGCGATTGCTGGGCAGCACACTCCGGTAGAGTTCAAGACAGATTATTTACAGAGTGATTTCAGTCTGTCAGGCCGGATAATCACAATCTGGCGAGATGGCGACGAGGAAACAATACCGTCATCCCGTAGTTTTTTCAAAGATCGGGCCACAACCTCGCGGCAGGTACCAACCAGAGAGGCGAGATCTCCTTGGGACAGGGTGCAGATGGTCGTCTTGGAGACCTCGTCTTTCTTCTGGTATTCGAGCAGCACCTTGGCCAGGCGCGCCATAATCCCCTTGAAGGCCATGTCATCGACTATCGTTGAATAGAGCGCCATTTTTTTGGACATGCAGTACATGAAGCGAGCGGCGAGTTCCCCGGATTGAGAGACAAAATCATCGAAATCATTTTCCTTTAAGGTGTAGAGCATGGCATCTTCAATAACCATGGCGTTGGCAAAGGCTGTCGGGGTATGCAGAGAAGCCATGCAGAAAGTGCCTTTGGGTTCAATAAACCACAGGGTCAGTTTTCTGCCATCCATATCACTTTTGTAGATTTCCACACGACCCATTTCTACAAAATAAAAATGAGAAACCGCGTCTCCCTGGAAAAAGATATGCTCACCTTTTTTGAACTTTTTTTTGTGCAGGCGAGAGGCAAGAAATCGGATCAAATTATCATCCAGCCCAGCGAGGATATCGATAGATTGTAAAAAATGAAATTCCGGACCCTGCATATGTATTGATCCTTATTGCTAGAGATTATTAAATAAAAGGTCGGGAAATGAAATAAAGTCCCAGTCCGGCGATTAAGACCCCGGCAGCCCGCCTGAACCAGCCCCCTGTCCGTTGCATGGTGCTGTTTTCAAGCAATTTCCTGATCAGAGCGGTAGAGCTGCCGGCCACGGCAATGGGCAGGCAATGACCGGCGGCGAAGACGGTTATCAGCAGCAGGCCGGTGACAATCTGTCCCTGGACGGTGATGATGGCCAGCAGAGGGGCGATGAAGCCAAAGGTGCAGGAACCCGACAGAACGCCGTAGGCCAGCCCAAGGATAAAAGCGCC
>DCUN01000061.1:9500-11912 GCA_002327225.1 Desulfobulbaceae bacterium UBA2213 | reverse complement strand
TTCTCAAAATCTTTCAGCCACTCCTCCTCCCAATCCATGGCCTTGTTTTCAGGGCGAATCGGGTCAAGACTTGTCAGATGAAATCTCACTTTTCCCTGACGATCAGCAATCTCAGAAATTTGTCGGGTCATATAGGCCGGGTTGACCCTTGCAAGCTTACGACCATCGCTGAGCCCGAGAGATTGCTGGTCTTCAGGCAGGTATGGATTGACAGGGGTTTTCTCATTGATGAAGACAAAAACCCCGCCATGCTCTGCATTCCAGGTACGAGCAGCCATAATATGGGTCAGAAAGGCCTTGGCTGTTTCAAGGGCAATGGCATTTTTTTCCCGCATATCATCGGCTTGATTCCAGAAGAAAGAAAAAAGAACCGTACAGGCCCAGATCGCACTGGCAATGGACCGATATTTTTTTATCGGATTCGTCATGAAGGCGGGATGAGAAAAATAATTATACGTATCGCAGGCATCTGATTAACACTCCATTTTTTTTACAAACCGTATCACAGGAGGCAGGTCTTATCGCGTAGCTCCTGAAAAAAAACCTCTTCGTTCTGCGAATAATCGACAGGAACCTCGATAAGATGAAGACCAGGTTGCTTGAGACATTCAGACAGCAGCTCGGCAAGCTCTCCACCGCGAGAAACACGATAACCGCTTGCCCCATAACTCTTTGCATAGTGTACGAAATCAGGGTTCAGAAAGTCAAGGCCAAAGCCAGGAAGGCCCATCCCGCCCTGCTTCCATTTGATCATCCCGTACCCATTGTCGCGCAGGACAATAACGACCAGATTCAAATTGAAACGGATAGCGGTTTCCATCTCCTGGGAGTTCATCATAAAGCCGCCATCACCACACACCGCCACGACCTGCCTCTCCGGATACAAAAGCTTGGCAGCAATGGCTACAGGAAGGCCGGCCCCCATTGAAGCCAGCGCATTATCCAGGAGCAGTGAATCTGGCTGTGTCGCCTTGAAATTACGGGCAAACCATATTTTATACATGCCATTATCAAGTGAGATAATGCTGTTGTCAGCGACAGTATGGCGAATATCACTGACTATCCGTTGCGGGGTGTCAGGAAATCTGTCATGGCCTTGCGCGCCATAGACATGGGTATTGATTTCTTGATGAATACGCCGGAAATAATCGTAGTCTGGAGCGGCCGGATTACAAGCAAACTGTACCAATTGGCTCAGGCTGTTTCCGATATCGCCAATTACCTCATGCTGGGGGAAATAGACTTCATCAATATCAGCGGGTGAATAGTTGACATGGACGACCTGCACATCCTTTTGATTCATAAAAAAAGGCGGTTTCTCGACAACATCGTGACCGACATTAATGATCACATCGGCACGGTCAATGGCACAATGCAGGTAATCATGATCCGAAAGGGCCGCCGTTCCCAGTGAATAAGGAGAATGCTCATCAATGATCCCCTTGCCCATCTGGGTCGTAAAAAAGTAGATGCCTGTTTTAGCAATAAGGTCTCGAGCCACCCGACAGACATCGGCTCGTTTAGCCTCAGCTCCAAAGAGAAACAGTGGATACTTTGCCTGCTTGATAAGTGCGGCAGCAATGGCAATAGCGGCAGGGTTGGCATGAGGAGGATAGAGACGAGTCAGAGACAGGGGCAGCGTATCTGTTTCTTCTGCCGCAATATCCTCCGGCAGCTCGAGATGGACCGGGCCGGGCTTCTCTTGTGTGGCGATACGAAACATGTCACGGACCAGCGGCGGGATACTTCCTGCTGTGACAATCTGTTTCGTGAATTTGGTCAAAGGCCCCATCATCCTTACCACATCAAGGATCTGGAATCGCCCCTGCTTACTCTTTTTTATCGGCTTCTGTCCAGTAATAAAGAGTACAGGCATACCGCCAAGCAAGGCATAGGAAACGGCCGTGACAAAGTTGGTCGCTCCCGGCCCAAGGGTTGAAAGGCAGACCCCGGGCCGGCCGGTAAGCCTGCCATAAGTGGCCGCCATAAATCCCGCGGCCTGCTCATGGCGAGTTAGAATCAGACGAATCGAAGACTTTCTCAAGGCCTCAAGAAAGAGAAGATTCTCTTCGCCGGGAATACCAAAGATGGTGTCGACTCCTTCATTCTCCAGGCAGCGCACCAGAATTTCAGCTCCGTTCATCATTCTTCCTCGTATCTTTTATACCCATCTCCAACTCTCAAGATCACCAGGCAGTGACGATCATCATCATACCCATCAGGATCAGAAAGGTAAAGATCACCTTGAGATAAACCGATCTCTCTATACGGCCATAGCAGAGAGAACCCAAAACCGTACCCAAAAGGACAAAAGGGGCTGAACAGATGAATAAAGTCAGGACAGATACGGTGGTCACCCCGCTCACTGCATGGGCTGCGGCATTGAGATAGGAGTTAAAAAGAAAGAATCCA
>DCUN01000061.1:3482-9391 GCA_002327225.1 Desulfobulbaceae bacterium UBA2213 | reverse complement strand
AGCCCTATGCTGAGACTCTCAGAGCTCACTTTCTTCAGCAGGGTGACCCCTACGAGCATCCCTGGAACGGCAGCAATACACAGGGGGAGAATTTTTTTCCTATCCAGATGTTTTTTTAGCCTCAATGCCAGAAATGTGGTAATTACTACGCTGTTAAGGGTACAGAGCGGAACAGCAATCTTGACGTCAACAAACAGGCTCAGCAGCGGCATAGCCACAAGGGCCGAACCAAATCCGCTCACCCCTTGGACAAAACCCGCCAGCAAAAAAATAATACTTATATATAACGAAATCAGCATGATACATTATCTCCCTGAACAGGGATGATATTTTACAATGAGCCTAACCCCGATGAACGGGATAAGTGTCTTACAGATGGTGAAACCGTCAAGGAGTGGCCTTGGCGGCGATAGATGTCGGATTCTCCGGGTGATTTTTTTTTCGCGACCGAGGTCATTCCTTGGGAACAAGGTACTTTTTATCAACATTCGGGTACAAGAAAAGAAAGAAATCTGTAATATGTGCGCAAGTCTTATAATTCATGGCCACCTGTAGACTATACCAGAATTTCCAAGGTTCGTAACAAAATTACAGGGACCGCCTTGATGCTTCTTTTGACAACAGGAAGGGAACACGGTATGGATATCATCTCGCCGGTGATCAGTCAAAGACGGCAAGCGAGAGAATCAAGCATGTCCTGAAGAAACAGGGATGAAAAGGAGAGGATGGGTGAAACAGAAGATCAAGACTGACAACCGGTGCAGCATGCGGCGGTTGTGGAGTGGAGCGCTGCTGGCGATGCTGCTGCTGGCGCCGGGTATGGCTCGGGCTGCGGATTGGAACCCCTTGCCGGACAGCGGTCAGACAAAATGTTATGATACAGACGGCAAGGAGATGAGCTGCCCGGTGGCCAGACTGCCCAGCTATGGGCAGGATGCCCAGTATCAGGGAGCGCCGCCTGCCTATCAGGATAATGCTAATCAAACCGTTACCGATCAGAACAGTGGCCTGGTGTGGATGAAATCCGATGATGGCACACCGCGCATATGGAAGGATGCTGTTGACTACTGCAACGGGCTTGACTTTGCAGGCCGGAGCGACTGGCGCCTGCCGACCAGGTTTGAGCTGGATTCCATTGTTGATTACGGGAGGTCATATCCGGCAATTCATCCTGTTTTTAGTTGTCAATCGTCCTTTTACTGGTCGGCTATCCCCTATGCGGGAGACTCAACGTATGCCTGGGGGATTTATTTTAACGACGGCGCCGACCATTGGCTCGATAAAATCAACAGGTATTACGTTCGTTGTGTTTGCGCCGGACTGTAAAAATATGTCATTGTGATTCTTTGACACATGGAGCGCCACAAATTATTATTATTACTGGGAAAAGCTATGGAAACAAAACAGAACAGGCCGAAGAGATTATGTTCCTGGCATGCCAGGCAAAGAAAGGGCCTGCGGCACATCATGGGTGTCATCCTTTCGCTGTTGTTCTTCGCGCTCTCCTGCCCTCCCTCCCATGCCATCGGCCCTTATATTGCCGGCACCAACACGGTTGTCGACCAGGGAACCGGTCTGGAATGGCAGAAAAGCGATGACGCCATACCCCGCACATGGCAGGACGCCCTTGCCTATTGTGAAAACCTGTCCCTGAGCTCTAGAACCGACTGGCGGCTGCCCAATATCCGCGAACTGAAATCCATTGTTGATGAGAGCAGATATTACCCTGCCATCGATCCGGTTTTTACCAGTCAGTTGTCCTCATACTGGTCGGCTACCACCGTGACGGATGCCCCTGGGACGAGTGCGTGGCATGTCCATTTTGGTAATGGCGATGATATCTGGGATCTTAAAGGGAAGACTCACCATGTTCGTTGTGTTCGCGCCGGAATTGAATTGTCACAATAGTGATTGATACTGATGGTAATAAGGGCGCGGATGACGAAAAGCTCTGTCTGAATGATCCGACCAGGTATTTTTCTTATTTGCATTCAACTTCTTCCTGATATCTTCTTCGTCCATTCGGCATGTTTTTAGCAGGAATCCAGCCCGTTCCGGTGCACTTATCCTCAGCTCAAAGCATGCTCGGGTGACGGAAATATAAGGAACCGTTTTAAATGACCGCAAATCTGATGACGCAGGTTTAAAAACGATACGTATACATCAGCTGCCAGTTTACCTGGCTGTGATCAATGCTGTAACTGCCTGATGTTGCTGGAGTTATAGACGTTACTTTAGGCACATAAGCAAGTGAGGCATTCAATTCCGACACCTTGAAAAAGGCGTAACCTGCGCCAAAAGTATAATGATGCTTAACAATAGCCGGAAACAATGGGCTGACAGTATTGTCAGGAATCGGGTTGTTGGCCAAATTCACGCCGGCCCTCAGGGTTAATGCGGCGGTTGTTCGATACGCCAAACCGAAGTTAAACACATCCTGATCCTTCCAATCCTGCGGCAACCTCATATCCATACTGATGCCGCCCATGTCGGCGCTGGAAAAGGTCATATGAAAATCCTTCATGGCCCTGGCCCAGCCAATGCGCTTGTAGTCCGCCACCAGCATTAAGTCATCTCTTACTTGGTAGGCAAGACCCGCACCATACGTTTCCGGAAATTGAAAATCAACCAGGTTGATGTCGCCCGTGAGCGTATAGGTGGTGCCTGCTGCGCCCCCCATTGTGCCGGCATTATCAATCATGCGCATTTGCGCGCCACTGGCCTTGTAATCCCCCAGTCTTGTCTTGGAGTGATATGCCGCGCCTAATGTTAACTTCTCGACAACCTTATACGTCACGCCTAGCTTGCCTGCCCAACCGGTAGCATCCGCATTTTCAGTTGAGCCTTCGTCGGAAAAATCAAAGTACCCAACATTGGTCACCCCGCCCAGAAAGCCGGGAAGGCCAAGAGCCCCGGCACCACTAGCGGTCAAATTGCCACTAGCCGCCAGCCCACCCATTTGACCGGCAGGCATCGCCATCTGCAAACCCATCCACCCCCAAACGTAATCAAAAGAGCCACCGATAGTTAAATCGGGAGTTATATCGTAGGCAACAGGTACGACAATATTGCCCATCCCTACTTCAGAGCGAGTGGTCAAGCCTGAACCAGCCCCTACCCAATCCGATTCCTCATATTCTGTCCCCATGCCCCCCTGGACAAACATTCCAACGCCAAAGGTCAGCAGCTCCTGTTTCTGCACCCAACCGGCAGCGGGCATATAATAGACAGTGCCACCGGAATCGGCATCAGGCATTGACGTGTGCCTGGCGACTACATCCGGACCTAATACACCAAATGCCACATCCACGCGGCTCGTTCCTTCACCCATCAAACCCAACGTTGCCGGGTTATTGGCCATACCTCCCGCACCATTGTCATAAGCCATATAAGCTCCACCCATAGCGGTTGAGATCGGCCCGTAGCCTTCCATCAACATGCCATTTGTGGCATGCCCAAGTTTCGCAACCATCGCTGCTGCGGCAAACAACAAAACAACGATTGTTATTTTCTTCATGAAAGATCTCCTACCCTTGGAAAGGGGAGTGTTGCTGCTTTGGATATAACAATCCGTATATTTTGCAACCCAAACACAATCCTAAAAATGCTTCAAAGAAAGAACAGACCCGTAAAATAATGCTGCATAGGTATACACCAAAATCAATTTTCAACAAGAGAAACATGCAGGCGAGCAATGACACTAACCATCCTGTTTTAGCTGAAAATATTTTTGGTCCTGCATTATAAGAATTCGCTTACCAGCAGGAAGATCCGGCCGACAAAAACAAGCATTTCCCCCTCCCAACCGTTACGGAATATACCTGGATTGTTCCCTGAGGACGACCTTTAATCACTAACACCGACAACACTCTCGGCAGCAAAAACCAAAAAAGTCACAGCCCTCTCCAATTTAAGCCAAAATCATAAAAAACAACCTATAATACTCCCACCCAAACAACAACATCAAAACAGAATTGCAGAAGGAGATGTCCCTTGGCAAGATTCAAACTCGAACAATACAGGTGATTTAATCTTTTTCTGAACCTCTTCGCTTTATCCAAAGTTAAGATCTTTCCAAAATGTTCTGGACTAGTTACATATAGACATATTGACGTTGGAGAAGTGTGTGAAAAATATTTTTCGACAGCAGTTTAAATTTCTAGCTCATACAGATGTATCACTTTTTGTAGTAATTTCTGGCCCTGCTGAGGGATAAAAAGAGAATGAAAAAAATAGACTACCGAGATCAAGCGCTGAAGATCCTCCCGTGGGTCTGTGGAAAATGCGGCCGTGATTTTTCCGGCAAAAAACTGCGAGAGCTGACCGTTCATCACAAAGACCATAATTACAGGAACAATCCGCCCGACGGCAGCAACTGGGAGCTTTTGTGTATCTACTGCCACGACAACGAACACTCCCGCTCCCTGGACGCCGAATGGCTGCCAACTCAAAATTCAGATACAGAAAAGAAATCGACAGCCACCCACACCCCTTTTGCAGATCTCCTGAAGCAGTTACATCCCCCCGGCCATCATGAAGAGGAGGACGAAGCAGAGTGATTGGCATGAATGTATATTACTTTCTGGCTGTCAATGTTGTTTTTGTCTTTTGTCCTCTCATCAAGATCTGCAGGATCTCATCCCGGTTGTTCTGGGGCTGATTAAGGAAGATGACAAAGGGTGCGTGCTGCTGCGGCAGGTATCCGGCATAACAATAGACTCCGCTCAGCGTCCCTGACTTGAGGGGAATGCCCTGTTTTAAGGGGAGCAGATCCTTGTAGGGGGCAAATTTCCGCAAAATTGCAAGCATCGCCCTGGGGGTTATCCGGTTTCTGCGTGAGAGGCCCGAGCCTTCCACCATCATGAGTTCCGATTCTGACAGGCCCAGATGTTCTCTGACATACGATTGCAAAGCCGACCTGGCCTTGTCCCAGGTGGCGGGAGCGCCGAAACGGCTAATCCCGCAGGCCAGAAAGAGCTGGTTGGCCACAAAGTTATTGGAGTATTTCAGGGACTGCTGGAGCATGTCCGGCAGCGTCTTTTCAGACCAGTAGGTGAGAATGGGTATCGCCTCACCTGGAACCCGCCCCGCCATGATCTCGCCTTGAACCACAACCTGCTGCTGTTGCAGCAGGGCCACAAAGAGTTCACCGCTATAGCGCAGGGTGTTCGAGAGTCGCCCGGTCACTTTGAAGGCATTAACATTGACTCGATGGTGACCTGGAGGAAGGGTGGCCCCGATTGCCTGCATCATTGGCAGAAAGGGGCTTTTGGGGCCATCAGAGGAAATGGTATGATCAGAGGCAACCCGTATGGCGATGGAATTGAAGTTGACGGCCAGGCCGCCATTCCAGGCATCGTAGGGATTGGTGGTATTGTCGCAACCATCAGCCTGGGTGTCAAGCTGGTAGACACTCTCGTCCAGAATCAGATTGTTGATGCGCTCTATCCCTGCTTCTTGCAACTTCCTGGTAATGGCAATAACGTTTTCTGTGAGTAGAAAAGGATCCCCGCCGCCCTGGATGTAAAGATTCTTGTGCTGGTCAACAGACATCCGGGTCGCGAAACGATGATCCGGCCCCAGCATGTCGAGGGCCGCAAGGCTGGTGAGGATTTTCAGGGTTGAGGCAGGGACAAAGAGGGAATCACTGTTTTCAGCCATTGAAATATGGCCGTTCGGGGCCACGGCGTAGCCGCCTTGGCGGATGAGGTTCCCGGCCGCTGCAGCCTGGTCTGCATGGAGCAGACCAGGCTGGCACGGGAGACAACAGAAGAGGACAACCGCCAGGATCAGTGCTATCCTTGAGGGCTGTGATGCCATCAGATCTTTGGCAGGTTGGCCAAGGATTTGGCAATCTCTTCTTCCGGGTAATCATAGTTGAACAGGTCGCCGGAGAAATATTTATCATA
>DCUN01000061.1:1978-3387 GCA_002327225.1 Desulfobulbaceae bacterium UBA2213 | reverse complement strand
ATCTTTTCCCGCACCATGGCCGAGACGATGGGAGACATGCCATGGTAGCGCAGGCCACCGGCATGGATCCCAGGTGGAATGAAATCGTGGCCGAGGGTGTACATATAGAGCAGCGGGGTGGTCTGGGCCACATCACCAAAATCATAGGCCAGTTTGCCCATGGTAAGCGAGGGACAGGAGGCAGGCTCGACACCCACAAAACGGATTTTCTTACCGTCAAGATAGTCCGGGAGGTACGGGGTTGCAAGACCGGCGAAGTTGGAACCACCGCCACAGCAGCCGATGATGACATCAGGATAATCTCCGGCAATCTCCATCTGCTTTTTGGCCTCAAGGCCGATAATGGACTGGTGGAGAACGACATGGTTGAGTACGGAACCGAGGGCGTACTTGGTGTCTTCGCGGGAGAAGGCATCTTCGATGGCCTCGGAGATGGCGATGCCAAGCGATCCGGCGGTGTCCGGGAATTCTGCCCTGATCTTGCGGCCGATATTGGTGTCTTCGCTGGGGCTTGAGACGATGTCGGCGCCAAAGGCCTTCATCATCGATTTGCGGTAAGGCTTCTGGTCAAAGGAAACCCGTACCATATACACCTTGCACTCCAAACCGAATTTACCAGTAGCAAAGGCCAGGGCGCTTCCCCATTGTCCGGCTCCGGTCTCAGTGGCCAGACGCTTGACCCCTTCCCTGGCATTGTAGTAGGCCTGAGCCACGGCACTGTTTGTTTTATGGGAACCAACAGGTGAGACCCCTTCGTTTTTGAAGTAGATCTTGGCCTTGGTGCCGAGGGCCTTTTCCAGGCTGTAGGCACGAACCAGTGGTGCGGGACGCCATATCTTCAAGACATCCATGACCTCTTCCGGTATGTCAATGAATCGTTCGGTTGACATCTCCTGTTCGAGCAGACCCATGGGGAAGATGGCGCCTAGCTTTTCAGGCCCCATGGGCTCTTTGGTGGACGGGTCAAGGGGCGGCAGCACTCCGTTTGGGATATCGGGAACCACGTTGTACCATTGGCTTGGCATTTCATCATCGCGAAGGACTATCTTTTTCATCATGCTATTCTCCTTTGAGGCTGGCCGGTTTTGTTTCTATGTTTTTTTTTTGAGATAAAAAGAGGACAAAAGAGGAAAGAGGGGCAGAGAAGTATTCAGCTCCTGGTAAAATGAAGATCATGCTCTGATTAAAATGTGAGCGCCCTCGAAAGAGCGCTTATTCGTGCGGGAAAGGAGTTTTTTTTATTTAAGGATATTCCCCAGATCCTTCACCTGTTGTACCTGCTGTTTGACGGATGCGACTTCTTTGACCCCGGGAATTCCATCAACAAGGTCTTTACCGCCTTTGTCAACTTCACTCAAACCATTCTTGAAAGATGAGATGGCCTTGCCAAGACCTGAACCAATCTCAGG
>DCUN01000061.1:0-1944 GCA_002327225.1 Desulfobulbaceae bacterium UBA2213 | reverse complement strand
CCCTGTAAATCAGGTGGCAGAACCGCCGGTGGTCTCATCGTCTATTTTTTTCTTCTCTTCTTCTTTTTTTGTGGCTTCCTTAAAATTTTTGATTCCCTTGCCTATCCCGGAGCCAATTTCAGGAAGTTTGCCCGCGCCAAAAATAATGACAATAATTACCAGAATAACAATAAGCTCCGGCATTCCAAGTCCGAACATAATGAGACCTCACATGGTGGGAAAGGGGTGATTGTATCGGAACTGTCCGATATAAAATCAATACGTTGAGAGTTTAGAGCAGTTCAGGGAGAAAGTCAACGACTTCTCGTGGACTGAATGTGCTGGCCGATTTCCCGCATCCTGGCCAGAATAGCTTCTTCGTCAAGGGTCAGGAGCTTACGGTTGCGCATGACTTGCCTGCCGTTGATGATCGAATGGATCACATCCGCACCTCGTGCCGCATAGACAAGGTGGGATGGAATGTTGTAAAGGGGAGTCAAATGGGGCTGATTCAGGTCAAGGACAATAATGTCCGCCTTTTTGCCGACTGCCAGGGTGCCAATCTCACTTTCCGCCTGCAGGCAGGCCGCGCCTCCCAAGGTGGCGGCATGAAGGGTGGTTTCCGCATTCATGGCGGTGGGGTCCATGTTGACCACCTTATGGAGCTTGGCTGCCGTATTCATCTCGCCGAACATATCCACATCGTTATTGCTGGCGCTGCCATCTGTTCCCAGACCGAGGACGATTCCGGCATCGAGCATCCTGACTGCCGGGGCAGCGCCTGAGGCCAGCTTCATATTTGATTCCGGACAGTGGGCAACCTTGACGCCAGCCTTGGCCAGGGTTTCGATCTCCTGGTCATCGAGGATGACACAGTGGACAGCCAGGGTACGTTCATTGAAAAGCCCCAGCCTGTCGAGGTGTTCAACAGGAGTGCAGCCATAGCGCTCCCGGCAGACAGCGACCTCCGCCGCATTCTCGGAGAGGTGGATCACATAGGGGCAGTTGTAGTCGTGGGCTAATACCCCGAGCCGTTGCAGGAGCTGAGGAGAACAGGTGTAGACGGTGTGGGGGTCGGCGGTAATGGTGATCAGGGGGTTGTCCTGGTAGTGTTCGAACATCTCGCTCACATAGGCAAAACCGTTTTCCAGCTCGCCGTAATTGGGCGAGGGAAAGTCGTAGAGCACCTCGCCTATCCAGGCACGCATCCCGGATTCCTCGGTGGCCCGGGCTACTTCTTTCGCAAACAGATACATGTCGCAGAAACTGGTGGTGCCTGATTTGATCATCTCGGCCAGTGAGAGCCGGGTGGCGTGATAGACAATCTCGGGCGTGAGTCTGGCCTCTGCCGGAAAAATATGGTCATGAAGCCAGGTCATGAGAGGCAGATCATCGGCAAGCCCGCGGAAACAGGCCATAGGGGCGTGGGTGTGGGTATTTACCAGACCCGGCATGATCAGTCCATGTTCTTCATGGATGCGACGGGCTTGCGGGTAGCGGGCTGCAAGCTCGCCTGTCTGGCCGATGGCAATGATGCGATCTCCCGCCACGGCCACGCCGCCATTTTTAATACAGTCCTGCCGCCGGGCAGTGGGCTGGAGCCAGAGACCGGTGATGAGCAGGTCAGCGTATTCCGGCTGCAACATATATCCTCCTGATGATCTCAATAATAAGGCGTTCCAGTTGCGGTTCCACCGCGCCTGCGGCGGCAATGATCTCTTCGAGAATGATGGGTTGCATCTTATCGGGATCATTGACATTAGAGATCACCGAGAGTCCCAGGACGTCCATGCCGGCGTGACGAGCGACGATGATCTCCGGGATGGAGGACATGCCGACAGCATCTGCGCCGCAGCCGCGCAACCAGCGGGTCTCGGCGGGGGTCTCCAGGCTAGGGCCGGGGATGCAGACATAGACGCCGCTGACCACGTTGTCGAGCCCGCATCTCTTTGCGCTCTCGAGTGC
>DCUN01000192.1:418-3456 GCA_002327225.1 Desulfobulbaceae bacterium UBA2213 | reverse complement strand
ACTGGGAGCGGGATGAAATCTTTGAACATCTGGCCGGCTATGAGCCCCTGGTCGAAAAAGCGGTCATTGCCCAGCTGGCTATCCTCTGGCCGATAAGCTCGCCGCTCTGTTTTGATTTTCTTGGTCATCTTACCAAGGGCTTGACCTGCCTCAGTCTTGAGCAGCTGCCCGACTGGGTCAAAGGAATACTTGATGTCTATGAGGCCCACGGCCTGCGGGCGGCCCGGGACTACATGAGTGACGTGGAGACTCATTTCCTCTGCACGATCAGAGGGGAAAAAGGGCCTGTCCTTGATGAAATCATTCCAGGAATTCAGCTCTATCTGCAAGGCCTTTCAGGACGGAGACTGGAGATTCAGAAAGCACCATCGTTACACACCGACACCAGGAGTGTCTTTCTGCCCCGTGAGCTTCCTTCCTTCGTCCGGCCAATGGACAGCTTTTATCTTTATAAACTGCTGGCCTCCTTCCTCTGGGCAGAAATTGAGCTGGATATCTACTGCCAGCAGCAGACAGCGCCGGAAGCTCTGGAGGACTTTTTCCGTGCCTTTGAAGATCAGGAACTGGCTGCGGCCTGCTACCATCTGCTGCAGACTGTCCGCCGGACCGGGTTCCTCAAATCATACCTACCGGGACTGATGCGGGACGGGCAGACCCTTTTCAGGCTTGCGCTCAAGGACGATGATCTGTCTGCTGTTTCAGCACGCTCAGTGAGCGAGTTGGCATCTGTTCGACGATGGCTGCTTTGCCGCTGTGCCAATGATTCGCTGCCGGAACTTGCCGCTGAGACCGCCGCCATTCTCGACCGGGTGTCAGCCGAAAAAATCAGCCGTGACGACATCTTTGCAGCCACCGCAGACTTCTATGCCAGGGTGTCCCGTTCAGGGGCTTTCACGCTGCCCACGCCCCTGTTCTTCGAGGGAGAGCTTCGCCCGGAAGAGGCACGGCTGGCCCGACTGGCCAGGAGAGAAGAGCAGAAGCAACAGTTTATCAAGGCCCTGGCCGCTGTCATGCCGCCTCTGTCTGGTGCCGTAAAAATGGACACGGAGCAGACAGAAAAGGTTCAGGCCCCTGATATCCGTGAAAGCGGCGCCACCCTGTCGCCGATGAAACAGGACGAAAAAAAAGAGGCCGCCCCGGATGAGAAGCAGAATGATCCCCGACATATCTGCCTTGATGATGAGCAGCTGGAGGTACCGGCAGAGCTGCGCCATCTGGCTGCAGAGATTGAGGACGATTTGGGAGAGGTGCCTTCCTTCTACATTGCCAGCGCCAGCCAGATGGCCGGGAGCAGGGGCAAGGCCCCGGCCAACAATCTTCAGCCGGAAGAGGGGCTGGCCCTGCAGGGAGGTCTGTTCTATGATGAATGGGATTTCCGGCGCCGCGGGTTTCGTAAAAACTGGTGCACCCTTGTTGAGAAACGAATCATTGCCACCAAGGGATCCTTTGTCAGCACCACCATGGAGAAATACCGGGGCCAGATCCTGCAGCTCAAACGCCAGTTTGAGATGATGCGCACCGAGCAGCGCTTCGTCAGACGACAGCAGGACGGCGACGATATCGACCTTGATGCCGTAACGGAAGCCTACGCCGACCTCAGGGCCGGGCTCGTGCCGTCGGAGAATCTTTTTGTCAGGCTGCAGAGAGACGAGCGCGACATCGCCGCCCTTTTTCTGGTTGACATGTCCTCGTCCACTGAAGGGTGGGTGGGCACAGCGCTCAAGGAATCACTGGTGCTTCTCAGTGAGGCCCTCCAGTCCCTTGGCGACCGCTATGCCATCTACGGTTTTTCCGGCATGCGCCGGAGCCGAAGTGAAATTTTCCATGTCAAGGATTTCACGGAGCCCTATTCGGCAGAGATCAAGGGACGTATTGGCGCCATATCCCCCATGGATTACACCCGCATGGGACCCCCTATCCGCCATTGCACCAAGATTCTCCAGGATCTTGATGCCCGGGTTCGACTTTTGATTATTTTAACTGACGGCAAGCCGGAAGATTATGATGACTACAAAGGCGAATACGCCATCGAAGACAGCCGCCATGCCCTGATCGAGGCCAAGGCCGCCGGCATCCACCCCTTCTGCATATCCATCGACAAGGAGGCCCAGGACTATCTGGGTCATCTCTTTGGCGACATCAACTACACCTTCATTGATGATGTGAAAAAACTGCCCCTGCGGGTGCCGCAGATCTACCGGACCCTCACCAGCTGACTGTGACCTGCTCAGCAAAGCTCAGAGCCACGGCAGAAAAGAGTATTTTAATTTCTTGGTGCAATGTCGGTCTAATGATACAGTAAGCAAATAAAGGTAACTTCAGGTTGAAACGATATGTGTTCCGGCTAACAATAACAACCGCTCAAGTCCCTTCCCCCAGCGGGGGAAGGTTAGGATGGGGGGCAGGAGAAAGTTGGTTGGCCTGTTGAGCAGTTATAAAATTTTTTACTAACCCCAATGAACGGGATAAGTGCCTTTCGCAGCTCATTTTCTTGTGAAAAAAAACAATGAAATGAGCTGTAAGGCACTAAAGCACCTGTTCAAGTAAGCCGCTGTCGCGGCAGTAACATCCCCAGCATCCCCATCCCTGCCTTCGTTCACGCCAGCAATTTTTCAGGAAACTTCAGTTGGTGAAAATATACGCTTTTTACTGTCCGAGTTGATGGCGTTATGCCTTTTTGGCGCATTCAAAGCAGACAGCTGCATCGGTTCCGAGCTTGTTTTCGGTTGTGTAGAATGTGGTGTCAGGTCTTGCAATCAAACATTTTCACTAGGTTGCTTAATCTTTGTGTGATTGAAAGACCTGACCCCGAGTTTTCTCGGGACGGTTGTCTGAGGTCTACGGCTGTTATTCCACCGTAACGCTTCTGGTGCTTTCATGGAAGAGGAACTTGCCCTTGTCCACTTCCAGCTTGGCCAGTTCGCCGCCGGCCGGCAGATGCCAGAGGCTCACCACCACGTCCAATTGCTTGGCCGTGACATTACGAATCGTCTTGCCGTCTTTGTCTGCGTCTTCATAGGGGAAATTGATCTCAAAGG
>DCUN01000192.1:0-345 GCA_002327225.1 Desulfobulbaceae bacterium UBA2213 | reverse complement strand
GCGTGTAGATTTTCTGTTGATTGAACACTTCCTTGCCGTCTTTGGTTTTCGCGGTCACATCCAGGACCAGCCGGTTTGGAGACGGTCAGCCATCCGGGATGCGGTGGCCGGCATTACTGGTCATTTTTACCGTTACCACCGCAGTTGGCACCGAGTCGCCCGCTTTGGGCAGGAAATAATAGCCGCGGGCATCAACCTCAACCGTCACGGCGCTCTTGGCCACTGCCGGATCACGATAGCCGGGCATGAAGTGGCCGTGGCCGTCCTTTTTCATATGGCAGTCCTGACAGGTCTCACTGCCGCCCGAGGGCACATAGGCATGGAGATAGCTGCCGTAGAGGGTGG
>DCUN01000209.1:9453-33977 GCA_002327225.1 Desulfobulbaceae bacterium UBA2213 | reverse complement strand
CCTTTCATGGCATTGGCGGTCATGGCCACAATGGGAATGTCTGTAAAGCCTTGTTTCCTGATCTGACGGGTGGCCTCCAGTCCGTCCATCTCCGGCATCTGAATATCCATGAGGATAATATCATACCGGCCGGGGTTCCGGCTGTAGGTCTCAACTGCCAGTCTGCCATTACTGGCGATCTCTACCGTATATCCGGCCTTGCTGAGCATCATGGTTGCCAGCTTCTGGTTGACCAGATTGTCTTCTGCCAGGAGTATCCTGCTGGAGTGTTTGATCTCCTCACGAATTGAATACTGGGTGACGAGTCCCTTTTCTTCCGCGGCAATATTCTTGCTCTCCGGGTTGCGCACTATTTTGGCCAGGGTCTTGAGCAGCAGGGCACGCCGGGTTGGTTTGGTGAGAAAGGCATTAAAACCGGCATCTCGGCACCTGTTAGCGATTCTTTCCGTACTGGAGGTGTAAGCAAGAAGCGGGATGTCGTGACTTTTTGTCGCTGCCCCGCGGATCTGCGCGGCAAGATCAAATCCTGAGATGACAGGGAGCTGCAGGTCGAGAATGGCGGCATCAAAAGGAGTGTTGTTTCGGTCGGCCGCAATGAGCGTTGCCAGGGTCTGGCTTTCATCCATAAGTGCGGTGGTCTCGATGTCATGCTGCTGAAAAATATTGAGCAGGATATCGATATTTGTCCTGTTATCATCGACGAGGAGGATACGTTTATTTTTCAGACTGCTGACAGGGGCCGTTATTGTTTTTGGTCGGGCTGATTTTTTCATGCCGGCAGTAAAATGGAAGAGGGATCCCAGGCCAGGTGTGCTCTCAGCCCATACCTGACCGTTCATTAACTGAGCGATTTTACGACATATCGACAGGCCAAGTCCTGTGCCGCCATATTCTCTGGTCGTTGAGCTATCTGCCTGTTTAAAGGCCTCGAAAATGGTCTCTGTCTTGGAGGGATCAATACCAATACCGGTGTCCCGAATCCTGCTGTGAAGAAGGATGGTGTCCTCTGTTTCTTCTTCAACCTCTAGGGAGAGTTCCAGCTCTCCTCGTTCCGTAAATTTAACGGCATTACCCAGGAGGTTGACCAGGATCTGGCGGAATTTTCCGGGGTCGCCTATGACGTTGGGTGGTAAGCGCTCGTCAATGCGGCAGAGCAGCTCAATCTGTTTGCCGGCAATCTTGGGACGTACTATGTCACAGACATCATGCGCTGTTATCTCCGGATCAAAATCAATGGCCTCGAGCTTCATATGCCCGGCCTCAACCTTTGAGAAATCAAGGATATTGTTGATGAGATCAAGAAGCGCTTCACCGCTGCGCTTAATGGTAAGAGCGCTCTCGCTTTGTTCTTCGTCAAGTTTTGAAGTCAAGAGCATATCGGTAAAGCCGATGATGCCGTTCATGGGAGTTCTGATTTCATGGCTCATGGAGGCGAGAAATTCGCTTTTGGCGATATTGGCCGCCTCGGCCGCTGCTGTGGCTGCCCGTAACTGTTTGGTCTGGATCTCGATCTCAGTTTGTAGGGTCTTTGAGTAATTAGCCTGTTGTTCCTGGATGATCCGATAACTTTTCTGATTTTCCTCAAGAATAGTCTGGTATTTTTGCTCCAGGACTGAAAACGTGCGGTCGAACTGTTTCTTTTGAATATCGAGTCGTTGCAAGGTCTTCTTTTGCTCTTGCTGGCTGTGGAATAAGCCAAGACAGAGCGTGACCGTTCGGCAGATATCTGCGGGCGTGTTCGGGTCGTTATAACCGCTGAAGAGGAGTGTGGCTTGTAGTTCCGGCAGGGGGTAAATGTGATATGGACCATGGGCTGATGGCCATACAGGCGAATCGTTCTGCAGATTGAGTCCAGCTTTTATCCGCGCGGAAAGTTCCTCTATAATCTCTTGAGACGAAGACTGGGGAGTTGTCCTCCCCGCATGATGCAGGAACCCTTCCTTGTCAATGCAGATGTAGAGATGATTCTCGTCGCCGTCAGCCAGAAGAACAAGGAGCTCTTTGATTTCGTTGGTGAAAGTTACGGTCTGGTTAAAAATTGAAAAACTATTTTCCATACCTGCACTCCTGAACGTCTTTGCAAAATAATTTCAAAGGGAATGTTGCAAAGCCGTCTACGTTTCGTAAATATCCTGAGTCTTGGTAATCTCTTCAGGCAAATCGTCAATCAGCACCTTGTATTCATCCATGTTTTCCTGAAGATGGATTATCAATGGGGGAGAAAGGGCTGATGTGACATCCGGCAGGGAACTGTAGCCCAGTTGGCCGGTTATGTATTGGGCAATCTGGAGGATACTGGTCAGGCTGGCGGGGACGGCATCTTCAGCCAGGGTGTGATGGTCGCGGATGGCTTCCTGAAAAGGGGGGGGGAGCCCCCAGTCTTTGGCCAGGAGATAACCGACTTCACAGTGATCGGTCCCCAGGAAATGTCGTTCGTGCGTGATGAGTGAGTCTGTGGGGCTGCATGCCTCGCAGGCGGCAAGAAAATCGTCTCTGGCGATCTGTTCTTCAATTATTTTTCCAAAATCATGGAGGATCCCGCAAAGATAGGCGTCGTCTCCGTTGATGCCAAAGATTTTTTCGGCAAGTATTTTACTGCATGTGCCGACAACCGCGCAGTGCAGCCAGAGACGTTTCCTGGAGAAAATTCCAACGCTGTTCTGTTCTTTGAAGATATTTTGCAGGGCATCGGTTATCGCCATGTTCCGAAGGTTCCGCATGCCCAGGAAGGCCACGGCCCGGTCAATGGCGGTGATAGGTTGTAAACGTCCACAGGAGGCGCTGTTCACAAGGCGGAGCAGGCGCGCCACCAGAGTGGGGTCCATCTTGATCACATCTTCAAGGTCTTTCATCGTCGTATCGTCGTCGGCAATCATTCGTGAAAGTTCGGTGACAACGTACGGAAGTGTTTTTACTTCCTTGAATTTTTTGACAAATTGTTCGGCGGTAAGCATGCGGAATATTCCTGGCACAGGGGGTATTTGTCGATGGTCTCTCTTGGTAATTGCCTCTGTCTTGGTAAAAGTAGCGCTGTGACCTGCTTTTGTCCTTTCAGATACTATTTTTCCGGGGATTCTGGCTTGCTTTTATTATAATGGTTTCTTTTGTCTGCTTCTGGGCAGTGGCGGGAAGTTTCAGTTGATACCCTTTGGGGAGCTGTTGTCTGCCATGGGTTGCTGATGCCTTTATGGCGGGATTAATTGCCTTGATCGTGTTGATATCGACCTTGAAAGTACGACTGATGGTATCTAATGACGCTTGTTTTGTCAGTCGGACGGTTTTTGTTGGTGTAGGTTTGTGACGACGCAGAGACGGATTTTGTTCAAATGTATGGGCGGCTCGAAGGGCGGCAAGAAATGAGGGATAAAAATTACGGGAGGCAAATTTGAAGTATCCCTCCTGGTATTCCAGAAAGATCTTTTCGTAGGAGCCTTTGTCTCTCTTTGCCCGCATCATACCAGATGTTCCATAATTGTAAGCAGTAAGTGCCAAGGGCCAACTATCAAGAAGGGAATGATTCTTTTTCAGAAACTTTGCCGCGGCGTGACTGGCAATAATTGGATCCTGGCGCTCATCAATAAGGTCGTCGATGCGCATATACGTCTTCCCCGTTGACCGGGTGAACTGCCAGAGACCGGAGGCCCCGACCTTGCTGTAGGCGTCAGGGTTAAAGGACGACTCGACATGGGGCAGGTAGGCGAGCTCTTCCGGGAGGTTGTGTGAGCGAAATATTCGTTTTATCTCAGGTAGATATGCTCCAGACCTTACCACTCCTTCCCTGAATCGTTCTTTTTGACCAATCTGGGCACGGATTGACTCGCCTGCCTTGAGAAGGTGTGACTTGCTGGCGCCTTTATACATGGCGGCGATTCGGAGTTCTTCCTTGGTTTTAGGGAGATACCCCCCGGCAAGGCGGGTCAGGATTGCGCTATATCTCAGTTTTGCAGTTTCAAGAATGGGTTTGTTAAGCTGCTGAGCGCCGGGCAGCAGATAGTCAATAATGGGGATCACTCCATAGATTTTTGTCAAATCATTTCTGTCATGGATAACGGCTTCACTGGTGGAGTATTTTGAATAAATCTTTTCCCAGAAATCGACATTGGCCTGGATAGCGGGAAATGTAGGAAAGTTTCTGTTGTTGACCGTCGCACTCAGAGTGGAGGCGTCGCCTAAAAGACAGAGGAATATAATGGCGGTAACAAGAAAGTGCGTCATAATGTTCGGGGAGCTGAATTGTCGGATGATGATAAAAGTTTTTGAATTTGCTGATTTCATACTGTAAGAGTTGTAAGAGTTGTGAGTTTTGAGTTCAAAGGAATTATTTCTATTTAATCATAAGGAAGGCCTGATGTACACTCCAATATTGGCAACCCTGGGTTTTATTCTTTCTCCGGATGGCTTGGAAACACTGCTCGTTCACAGGAATAAGCGGGCCTGCGATCAACATCTGGGGAAATATAATGGTCTTGGTGGTAAGGTGAAACGACAGGAGGATATTTTATCGTGTCTCAGGCGAGAGGTTTTTGAGGAGTCTGGTCTCTTGTGTGAGGAGGCCACTTTGAGGGGGACTGTCAATTGGCCTGGTTTTGGTCATGCAGGCGAAGACTGGTTTGGTTTTATATACCGGATAGATCGTTTCAGCGGGGTGCCTGGGGCGTCCAATGAAGAAGGGGATCTGCAGTGGTGCAGATTGGATGAACTGCATCTCTTGCCCATGTGGGAGGGGGATAAATATTTTTTGGACATGGTTTTCGACGATAATCCCCGGTTGTTTCATGGCTGCATGCCATACAGTGATGGTCGTCCGCTGAGCTGGAGCTGTACCAGAAGCTGAGGTGCTCCAGGAGCGGACAATGAGCCGTTTGTGCCTCCGGATGACAATATTATTTTGTTGCAAGAGCTTAATGCTTGCAGAGAATAAAGGGCATGGGTATATTCATGATATGAAAAATTTTGTCTATTTCTTATAATAAATACAGGAGTAAATGATATGATGCAGGATAGTGAACTGGGGCGTCTTGAGGGCTTTGTTTCTAAGTTGTTGGATAAATTTAATGCCTTACAGTCTGATAAAAAGAGGGTGGATGAGCTGTTGTTGCAACGCGAGGAGACCATTGTCGCCCTGCAGGATGAGCTGGCATCACTTAAAGATGAAAGAGGAGAGGTCAGCAATCGGGTGTCCGGGCTTCTTGAGCGTATTGAGGAATGGGAAGCCGGTACAATAGAGAATGACGATGATGCGGCCATGACCAGCCGTAACGCCGAGGGGCGCGCACAGGGAAGTCTCTTTTAACGTAGCCTTTGCAACGGTTTTTTCAGAGACGTGTCTTTTTAAGAAAGGTGCTGCTTCTGAGAGCCGTGGAGAATTGACTTGGAAAGGCTTGTTCGATTTCAACTTTTGGGCCAGGAATACAGCTTCTATACCGGGGCGCCCGAGAACGAGGTGGCAGATGTCCTTGATCTTGTGAGAGAGCTGATTGAGGAAAATATGTCCGGCCCCTCAGGGTCGATACCTGTTGGTAAGGTGGCGGTATTGGTGAGTTTGAATATCGCCTCCAGGTATTTTGAGTTAAAGTCTAAGTTTGATGCCTATAGGGCAGATACGGAGCAAAGGATAGCCAGTTTGACGAGCCAGATTGATTCCGGGCTTTCTCCGGAAAAAGGTGAGGGGCATGGATAATTCTCTTTTGTTTGCTTAAAATTCTGCTATAGTTGTATAAGATTTGCTTGAGATGTGTGTTGTTTTATATTGTGCTCGTTGTTGTCTGACGTGATATGTGTTGGAAATTTGTTTCCCTGCCCTGTTGGTGATCATCAGAGTGTTGAGCCAACTCTCACAAAAAGGGTATCTCCACTGTTTTCGGAAAGAAGATTGCTCCGCAATCTTCCAGATGAGACTATGAGTTATGCCCACCTATTTAATAGGTTTAATCATCCTGTTGACACGGCAGGGTGGGGATTTTATTGAGGAGCCGTTACGAAATAACCATTCTGTTTTTGACTGTTTCGTTGCAACGGCTTATTCACAGAATAACACTGTTATTCTGTTTTTTATATCCAGGGCGCCTTTGTGAAATTTTTTAGGTCACGGTAAATGGCCATCAGCCGGACTGCGACCAGGCCGAGGCGAGTTGACTGGACTT
This sequence comes from Desulfobulbaceae bacterium UBA2213, assembly GCA_002327225.1. Taxonomy (GTDB): domain Bacteria; phylum Desulfobacterota; class Desulfobulbia; order Desulfobulbales; family Desulfocapsaceae; genus UBA2270. The sequence continues at coordinate 27,834 of DCUN01000209.1, read as the reverse complement.
CATCAGCAAAATTATTGATTGCAGTTGGAATGACGCTGAACAAGATGACGAAATTTGGGAAGAAGAACTGCGTTTATACTGTCAGTCAATGAAGTACAGGGATGATCTTTTGAAGGTACCTGTAGGACCTTGACTGCTTTCATATAGAAATATTTAGTATTCACTTCCTCTGATTCAGGGTGATATTGACAGGCGCCAGGTGATTCAGGTGCGGTTGTGATGTCTTGATATTAAATTGTGTAATAATTTTACAGAGTTGGTTGTTTTTTAGTCTCTGCATTTTTTTTACAGTTTGTGCTTCTCCCTCCCTCGTTTATTCTCTTCTGCTGTGCGGTCTATGTGCTGTCCGCTGTCATGTTCCTCTCCTGTTTAATCAGATTTTGCCTACCAGGATTAGAGTGTTATGGAGATATTGAACCAGCCGGTTTTGCTGTTGCCCTTTGGTCTGTTGCTTGGCATCATAGGTGGTTTCTTTTTAAGGAAACGCTTTGTTGAAGGCCATCGAGCTGACATAGAAGGTCAGGCCAAACAGCTTATAGAAAATGCTATCCTTGAAGCGGAGCGGATCAAGAAAGACGCTGTGCTGCAGAGTAAAGAGTCTGCCTATCAACTCAAGCAGGCTGTTGAAGAGGAAATTCGGGCTGATAAGACTGAGCTCAAGGATGAACGCCGACAGCTCGGTGAAAAAAAAGAGCAGTTAAAAAGAGAAACAGAGATCCTGGATAAAAGACAGGATGATGTCCAGAAGAGTGAGGCGCGGCTGCGACAGCAGGAAGAGGGGTTGCAGAAAAAAAATAATGAGGCGGAGCAACTTCTTCTCCGTCAGCGGGATGAGCTGGAAAAGATAGCAGGAATCAGTCGGGAAGAGGCAAGGAAATTGCTCATGGATTCTATGGAGAGTGAGGCGCGCATGCATGCCGCTAAAAAACTTGCTCGCATAGAACAGGAGATGAAGATGGAGGCGGATAAAAAAGGGAAAAATATCCTGGCCCTTGCCATCTCCCGTTATGCCGGCGATTATGTTGCCGATAGAACCGTTTCCATGGTTCCTCTGCCTAATGATGAGATGAAAGGCAGGATCATCGGCCGTGAAGGGAGAAATATCAGGGCCATTGAGGCAGCTACCGGTATTGATATCATTATCGACGATACACCGGAGGCTGTCATCCTTTCCGGATTTAATCCGGTGCGCCGTGAGGTCGCCCGTCTTGCCATGCTGCAGCTCATTAACGACGGTCGTATTCATCCAGCCCGTATTGAAGAGGTTGTCGCCAAGGTCACCAAAGAACTTGAGATTAGCATGCGGGAGTCTGGAGAGCAGGCTACTTTTGATGTCGGCGCTCATGGGGTTCATGTGGAGTTGATCAATCTCTTGGGCAGGTTAAAATTTCGAACCAGCTATGGTCAGAATGTCCTTCAGCATTCTCTCGAGGTGGCATTCCTCTGTGGCATTATGGCCGCAGAACTGGGTATTGATGTAAAAATGGCCAAGCGGGCCGGCCTGCTCCATGATATCGGTAAGGCTGTTGATCATGAGGTGGAAGGATCGCATGCGATTATCGGTCGCGATCTGGCAAAAAAATATGGTGAGCCGGAGGAAGTGGTGTACGCCATCGGCGCCCATCATGAAGATCTGCCGCCGCAAAGCGTCCTTGATATTCTGGTACAGTCGGCGGACGCCTTGTCCGGCGCCAGGCCAGGAGCTCGCAAAGAGATGCTGCAGACCTATGTCAAACGCTTGGAAGATCTTGAAAATATAGCAAATGCCTTTGATGGCGTTGAGAAGTCATACGCCATTCAAGCAGGACGGGATCTGCGCATTATTGTTGATGCCAAAAAGATTCAGGATGCCGAGGCCATTCTCCTGAGTCAGGATATTGCCAGGAATATAGAGGCGCAACTGACCTATCCTGGACAGATACGGGTTACCGTGATTCGGGAGACGAGGGCTGTCGAGTTTGCCAGATAGAAAGCCTGGGTGCTGACAGCACTAGTGCTATTTTGTATAGATCAACTGTTGGAGAAGAGAGCAAAAGAGCCATGCCTTCCATTGATGAACAGATAAAACTCATTGAGCGGGGAACCGTTGATTGTATCTCCCGTGAAGAACTTGTTAAAAAACTGGAAAAATCTGCGGCAAGCGGTATTCCGCTGCGGGTGAAGGCCGGTTTCGATCCAACGGCGCCTGATCTGCATCTGGGCCATACTGTTCTCTTACAGAAACTGAAACATTTTCAAGATCTTGGCCATGATGTGTACTTTCTCATCGGTGACTTTACCGGTATGATTGGTGACCCAACAGGCAAGTCTGAGACCAGAAAGGCCCTGACGCGTGAGGATGTGGCCAGGAATGCTGAAAGTTATAAGGAGCAGGTTTTCAAGATCCTTGATCCTGAAAAAACCAAGGTTGTCTTTAACAGTCAGTGGCTGGCCAAGCTTGACTCCTTTGCCATGATCCGCCTTGCCTCTGAGCTGACAGTGGCCAGGATGCTGGAACGAGAAGATTTCAAGGTGCGTTTCCGGGAGGGGTCTCCCATTTCTATTCATGAGTTCCTCTATCCCCTTATCCAGGGCTATGATTCTGTGGCCATCGAGGCCGACGTGGAACTTGGCGGCACGGATCAGCTTTTCAATCTGCTTATGGGGCGCGACCTCCAGCGTTCTCGTGGCCAGGCCCCCCAGGTGGTGCTCACCCTCCCCCTCCTTGAGGGATTAGACGGGGTGAATAAAATGAGCAAGTCTCTAGGTAATTATATCGGCATTACAGAACCTGCCAATGATATCTACGGCAAGATTCTTTCCGTTTCAGATCAGTTGATGTTCCGTTATTATGACCTGCTCAGTGATCTGGCAACGGAAGATATGGCCGTCCTCAAAAGAGAAATGGAGAGCGGTGCCCGTCATCCCAAGGAGATAAAGAAGCAACTGGCCCGGGAGTTGACAGCACGTTTTCATTCAGAGGAGGTGGCACTGCAGGCAGAGCAGAATTTTGAAAAGGTCTTCCGGAAGGGCGGGCTGCCTGATGATATCATGGAAAGGCAGATCACGGCCATTGAAGATATCTGGCTGCCGCAGTTGCTGGTTGATGTCGAGCTTGTTGTCTCCACCTCTGATGGGCGACGGATGATCAAACAGAATGCGGTTTCGCTCGATGGAGAAAAAGTGAAAGATGTCAATGCGGTGGTGAAGCCGCAAGGTGAGGTGCTGCTGAAGGTGGGTAAATTACGCTATTGTAAAGTTTGTTTCCAGTAAAGATAATGAGCGAGTTTATGCAAAAAAAAGGATTGTAGCCTTTCAAGGTTATAATCCTTTTTTTGCTTTGGGAAACATTGTCCTGCAATCAGTTGATACTTGCTGTCTTGTCTGATTGGGTGCAGTTACTGCAAATACCTGTAAATTCAATATGATGGCCAATGATCTGATAGTGGCAGGCCTGGGCCGCTGTCTCATTGATATCCTGTTGTACAGCAATGTCAATGTCATCGACCTTGCCGCACTCCATGCAGCGAACATGGTAGTGTGGTTGTATGGTGGCGTCAAAACGTTTCTGGGTGCCGCCTACCTCCAGTTTGAGGATCATACCGGTTTCGGCCATCAGTTCAAGGTTCCTGTAAACAGTTCCAAGGCCTATGCGGGGAAGGCGCTTACGGACCATATCATACACTTCATTGGCTGTTGGGTGTGAGGTAACCTTTAAAAGTTCTTCAAGAATGATTTGTCGTTGGGTGGTCAATCGCATGGGGGTGTGTTCTTGCATGGGGGATCCTGTTGCTTGCAAAGAAATAAGTGAGAAAATCTATTAGCTAATAACATATATCAAAGTAGGTGAAAAAACAATGGTTAAAGAAGAGGTTCTGTTTACAACGGCTTTGCGCTACGACGAGGATTTTACGATTGAGGTGCGGTCAAAGATGGCCCGAAGACGGGAAGCAAGATGGTATATTTGGATTTTCCGCGTCCCTTAATTGAGAACAGGGTTGAAATAGCCAAGGCGGAGGGTGGGAAAACGTTGTTGTAATGTGAGCAACCATGTGCGCATTCCCATTGGGTTTGCAATGGGATGAAAATCAAGTGTCTTCAGGTACCATTCAGGGTCCATATTCAGATTGCGTAACTGGATCAGGTCAGGTCGGCAGGATTCAATCAGGTGTGAGAGGGCATCAAACTCATCGCTGGAGTCTGTTACCCCGGGCTGGATAAAATAGTTGAGGGAGACAAAGCGATCCGCCTCTTTCATGATCCTGATGGAGTCCTTGACATCGGTCAGGGTAAAGCCGTCAGGCCGGTAGTATCGACTGTGATACACCTCCTGGGCTGAATTCAGGCTGACGCGGAGACTGTTCAGTCCTGCCCTGGCCAGGAGTTCTACTGACTGTGGCAGGCTGGCGTTGGAATTGAGGTTGATGGTCCCACGTGCCGTCGTCTTGCGGATGAGCTGAATAGCCTCTTCGATAATCCGGGCCTGAAGCAGGGGCTCACCTTCACATCCCTGGCCGAAGCTGACGATGGCATCCTCTGCCGTTTGCAGATGGGGTATGGCCACTCCGGCAATTTCCCGAGCACTGGGGACAAAACGAATACGATCCTGGGTTGCCGAGCAGGAACCGGCAGGTTGCAGGGAGATGCAACCGACACAGCGAGCATTACAGCTGGGTGATGTAGGGAGAGGGGCTTCCCAGCGACCAAGGAAATAATTACGGGCAGCAGGACAGCCGTAGGTCAGGCAACACTTGCCTAAATGCTGCACCAGCCTGTTTTCACTGTTCTCTTTCAGCTTTTTGCGGGTCGTTCTATTGATTTCTGCCTGGTCAAACTGGCAGCTGTCCTGGCGTTTATCCGGGTCGCTGCGAAAGGCGGTGACCCAGAAACGCCCCTGGTACCAGCCCACGGCTGTATAGGCAAAGAGCGGCAGGCGGGGGGGATGGCTGCCTTGTGTTTGATAGGCGCTGTTAAAGATGGCCGTGTGTGCCGGAGACATGAAGGCAGCGACGGCCTGCACAGCTGTTCCTGGTTGATAGGGATCCTCTTCCAGGAGCAAGGGCTCTCCGCTTTCCTTGTTGCAACCCACAGGTAAACGGCCTGGAAGGACAAAGAGTTCACTGCCTTCAGGCAGGGGAATCAGATCTTCAATGTTGGGTTGGAAAAACCGGCCTCCACTCATGCCGGCCATGGTGAGCGCGGGAAAATCAGTGATATTGCCCTGAGGATCGGCAAAAACAAGTGAAGGAAGGGCGTCGGGATGGATCACTGGGGGCGCAGTGTCTTGAAGATAGAGTCTGTGGTCAGGTAGATTTCCAGATCCTCACCATAAATGTCTTGAATCGCAGAGTGGTTTATCAGGTCTTCTATGATGAATTGGGTGAGGTAGAGGCTGATAATGTTTGGGTCGGGCACCAGGGTCCGCACAGGAGCCACCTTCAGTTGGATGTCAAAATCATCCATATTGGCCAGCTTCTTGAGCTGTTCTTCAAGGGTGTCGTGCAGGCTTTGTACTGACGTGGTCTCGACGATGCTTTTGTCGATCAGTCGTTGCACCAATTTGGCTGCAAGCTCGTCGGCATTTTCTCTGGCTTTTTGGAGCATGAATCGCCTTTCCTGCTCACGTTTGCGATCGATACTTCGTATCGTTTTGTCCGTAGTGTTATTGGGGCTGATATGTGCTTTCATTATAAATCTCCGGTTTACCTACTTTGAGAAAAGAGAGGCCTCGGAATGGAAACCTGGCTCTCTCATTGTCTAACCCCAATGAACGGGATAAGTGCCTTTCGCAGCTCATTTTCTTGTGAAAAAAAACAAGAAAATGAGCTGTAAGGCACTAAGATGCTACGATGAAAATATCTGCATACAAACCCTGGCGATAGAAGGAGGGTTTATGGAGTTTGTCGAAGGAAATTGTCCCGGTACAGAGCGGAACAATCACTGATTCTATTTTCACAAGCGATAAGGATAGAAAATCTACTGCATTCGCACTAATCTTCCAATAAAAAACTAGGCCGTTGTCATAAAATAACATCGTCCTGTGATGGCAAAGAAGCTTTTTGTGGAGGATCGTTACGGTTACTGTCGTAGAGACTTCCAAAGTGGTGCATCTCTATTTGTCGCTGTTTTGGCAGGTGTAAATCATATTTTGTCAGATATTCAGCTGCCATACGATGGGTGTTGAATATAGGAATATTCAGGGCGAGATTCATGATCGCCTTGTCAAGGAAAGTGGAACCTTTGCCGGCCTGATAGAATTCCTGGAGGATGGTCGGCAGTGTTTGATAAAATGAGGCGGAGTCTTCGCTGTAGAGCAGTGTCTCAGGTGCTTCGCTGAGGTCTGCCTCTTCGACAGGTTTTTCGAGTCCAAATTTCCATCCGGTCAGACCCTCGTGATATCCTTCAGCCCACCATCCGTCCATAATGGAGATATTGGGCACCCCGTTCATGGCCGCTTTCATGCCACTGGTGCCGGAGGCCTCCAGCGGACGTTTAGGGCTGTTGAGCCAGGCATGGACGCCGGCTACCATCATTTTGGCTATTTTCATATCATAGTTGGGGATAAAGATTAAATTTGCCAGCCCATTACTCTTCTGGTGCAGCTCTTTCTGGTAGTCCAGGATCAGTTTGATGACGGATTTCCCAGGTTCGTCGGCCGGATGGGCCTTGCCGGCAAAAATAAAATTTATGGGCCAGTTATTGCTTACCACGATATCGCAGAGGGTGTCGAGATTGTCAAAAATCAGATCTGCACGCTTGTAGGTAGAAAAACGTCGGGCAAAGCCAATAGTGAAGACCTGAGGGTCCATTCGGGTGTTCCGGTCGATGAGAGAAGAGAAAAAATTGGGTGGATCGATCCAGGTCTCGAGTCTCTGGTTTCGGTGTTGCAGGAGCATTGTATTGATGAAATCGAAGAGGAACGCCGTGTCTTTTTTCCAAGCGTGGCTTAGATAACTGCGAAATTTCTGGTCGTGGCTCAAAGGTTCCAGCTTGGCAAAAACGCCTGGGTCGTACTGCCAATTATCGAGTTCTGGAATGCGGTTGAAAACTTCGGCCCTGGCGTCACTGATCCAGGTCAGATGATGGACACCATTGGTGATGGCCGAGATCTTTTTAGCAAACTGGGGAAACTGCTTGCGGGTTACGTCCCGATGCAATCTGCTGACACTGTTGGCGGCCCTGTTCACCGTCATGGCCATGGTTGTAAAGTTGTACGTATGAGGATTCTCCTCGTCGTGGGCCAGGAGGTCCAGGAGTCGTTGGCAGGATTTATGGCTGATTCCTGCGTAAAGAGATTTGTCAAAACGATCATGACCGGCTTTGACGGGTGTGTGAATGGTATAGATTGTTTGGCGGGCGACCTTGTCACTGGCTTGTATAATCTGCTGGTCAGTGGCCTTTGTGAAATCAGAATGGCCGATGCTCCTTTGCAGTTCTTCGCCGATTAATTGCAGAATGGCAATGACGCCATGTTGTTCGTTCAGGTGGAAAATCTTTGAAGTAATTCCCAGTGCTTGTAATGCTGGAATGATTCCGGCGCCAAGCATGCGTCTTTGCAGGGCTTTCACTATAGATGATTCTGCGTTGTAGAGCTGGCCGGCGGCTTTTTTAAATGGACTCGGTGTGCCTGGGAGGGAGAAATCAAGGAGGATCTCAGGGATAAAGAAGTCAAGGGAATGACTGATCTCCATCTTCATCCAGACTTGGGCTTCTATTGTTATGATTTGATTCTCTTCGTTGTAAAAGGGGAGCTCGATGTGCAGTGGTTTTTTCGGATTGTGAGGATCGTGTAAGAGGTAGAGTCCGTGAGTGGCCTCCGGCTGCCACTTGACTGTCTGGCAGATCTGACCCACTTTTGAGTCGACGATCTGGCAAAAGTATCCCTGGCGAAAGAGGAGACTGATGGCGACTGCGGGGATCTTGCAATCAGCAAAGCTTTTGAGGGTGTCACCTGCCAGAACCCCAAGGCCGCCGCTGTACGTGGGTATTTTTTCAGGTCCCTGGAAAAGTTTTGTGATAAAGCCTTTCAGTTTACTGTCCATTGAACTGGTGCGTTCAAGGTCAATCAGCCGTTGTTTTACCGGATTGTAAACATCAGGGTCGGCGCCGATTTCCATTGAGATGTAGGCGACGGAGTTTCCATCCGGGTGGGTCAGACGTGCCCAGACCTCATTAAATACTTTTTGGTGGATACCAAAAAAAGTACCAAATTGATTGGAGGAAACCAGGGTGTGAATGTTGGCGGCCGTAATGCTGTGATTTGTATGGGGCATGGCGCGATTTTTTATTGTAAGTTGTTGAGATTTTGGATTGTTTTTTGATTTGTCTGGACCCTTGTAACGGAATGGTCAAGCACTCATGCTATTTTCGTAGCCGCTTGTGGGGCGAATCTCCATATTTATATGTAGAGGGTTGGGCCGTATTTTTCAACAAAAAACCGTTTTGATAAAAAATGATGCAGAAGACCAGTTTCATTTTTTAGAAAGGAGGTGTATAGTTATTCGATATTGTATGAGGGCTCTTTTTCTATGGGGCATAAAAAATAACAAATTGCCGTATCAGGTGCGTGTGATGAACAAAATGCAGAATGTGTTGTCCGTTGTCCTTGGTTTGTTGATGTTGACTCTCATTGGTTGTGCTGATAAAGGCAAAACCGGTGATGAGATGAAAGGCGGTCAGGAAGGCGCCATGGGTGCTCAGGAGTCACTGGACTCAGAGCCAATTGGTATTATGGAAGGTCGTACCTCCGGACCCATGGTCCCTCTTTATTTTGATTTTGATTCCTCTGCAGTTCGTCAGGATCAGGTGGCCCGCATGGATGGGAATGCCGATTTCTTGAAGTCGAAAGGTGTTTCTATCAGGATTGAAGGAAACTGTGATCCACGTGGCACCCAGGAGTATAATATGGCACTGGGTGAGCGTCGTGCTCTCAGCGCTCAGAAATACCTGGCGGACAAGGGTGTTGCTAAAGAGAATATGACCACCATCAGTTATGGCGCTGAGCAGCTTTTGTTGCAAGGCCATGATGAGTTGTCCTGGGCTCAGAACAGACGTGCTGATTTTGTCATAGTTAAATAACTCGTTGGTATACGATTGATATCGTTTTCTGGAATTTCTGGATATCAAGAACACGTTCCAGAGAATCCGGAGAATGGTTGAAGAGAAAGGAAGAGGAAAAGAGATGACTTTAAGGGCTGTGTTTTTTACAGGATTGTTTTTGGCTGTGATGAGTTTTGCTGGTCAGCATGTTTCTGTTGCCAATGCGGCAGAAATCAAAATAGGCGTAATGAATGTTCAAAGGGTGCTTGTCGAATCTGTTTCTGGAAAGGCAGCCAAGAATATGTTTGAGGCCAAGGCAAAGGAATTGAAGGCAAAGTTTCAGGCTGAAGAAAATTCTCTGGTTGCCATGCAGCAGGAGATTGAAAAAAAGAGTTCGGCCTGGAGTGCAGAGAAAAAAGAGTCTGAGGTTCGTGAGTATCAAAAGAAAGGGCGTGAGTTTCAGGTGAAGACCGAGGATGCCCGTTTTGAGCTCAAACAGTTACAGGACAAAGAGCTGGAGCCTATATTGAAGACTATGCAGACAGTTGTTGATACCTATGGCAAGAAGAACGGCTATACCGTTATTCTTGATTCCAAGATTGGAGTTCTTTATTCTAACAACGCTATTGATGTCAGCGCTGATCTGACCAAGGCGCTTGATCAGGCAATGAAAAAGTAATTTTTTTTATATGTGCCTGGCACAGTTGTATGTGTGCGAAAAAACGATGCGAGGGGACATGATGCCTTTCGCATCGTTTTTTTTATTTAGGTGCTGTTGCAAAAAGAGCAAGGCCCTTTTTGCGTACGGCACCTTATGCCGCCTCTGCCGGCGTTTGGCTGGTAACAAGCGAGGAGCCTCTTAGTTGGTTACTGGTAGAGATGCTTTATGCAACCCCTTGAGTTTTTAAAACTTACCCCGAAGAGCAATTGTGGGGAATGTGGTTATGCTGCCTGTCTGGCATTTGCGGCGGCGGTGACTAAAGGCGGCGAAGAACCGGGGAAGTGTCCCTATGTGGATTTAAAAGCTCTCGGTGATGACTTTGTCATAGCTGAGAGGGGGGATGGCGGATTGTCGGGCGTTGCCCGGCTGCTGGATGAAAAAGACATGGCCCTTGTCGCTCATTTGAAAAGCAAGGTGAGGGCAATAGATTTTTCTATAGCCACTGCTGCACTGGGATGTGACTGGTCAGGTCCGGAAACAGATTGCCTGCACTTCCGCTATCTCGGGCGTGATGTTATCCTCTCCACTGAGGGGATGTTTGTCGAAGGCCATGCGCTTGAAGATCCACGTGATCAGATTCTTCTCTATAATTATGTCTATTATGGGGGCGGCGATGCCGGCACCGGAGAATGGGTGGGGATGGAATCATTGCCGAACTCCATTTCCAAGGTGCGCACCTTGCGGGTCTATTGCGAGGAGCGGATTGCCGGCCATTTTTGTGGAAGAGAGGGCGTGCTCAGGCAGTGTGCCGAGAAAATTGATGCGGTACCACGAAAAGAGCTGGAGCAGAGTTGTACCGCCGCCTTGCAGATAGCGGTGTTGCCGAATCTGCCCATCGTCCTCCTTTTCTGGGATGAGGATCGTGATGACGGTTTTCCTCCCAGGGTCAAGGTCCTGTATGACAGCAATGTATTGAGTGTCCTGGATATAGAATCACTGGTTTTTGCCTCGGAGCGGATGGCCGAGCGCTTAGTGGAGTTGAGTGGATGAATAGCCATTTAGTGAAATATGTACCGAAGTTTGCCGGCAGCAGGATTCTTGTGATCGGTGATATTATCGTCGATCACTTTATCTGGGGCACTGTCAGCCGGATCTCGCCCGAGGCCCCGGTGCCGGTTGTGAATGTGACCCGGGAGGAGATGCTGCTTGGCGGTGGCGCCAATGTCCTGCATAATATCTATTCCCTTGGCGGGGAGGCGGTGCTGTGTGGTATCATCGGCAATGATGATATGGGGGGGCGACTGCGGCAATTACTGACTGATCTTGGCACTTCCACCCAAGGTCTTGTGCTGGGGAGAAGGCCGACCACGGTGAAGACCCGCGTGATTGCCCAGGGGCAACAGGTGGTTCGTTTTGATCGTGAGCAGACAGGTGTCCCCTCGGAGCAGACCAGCAATGCTATCCTCGATTTTATCAGCAACAATCTTGCTGATTTTGATGTGGTGATTGTTTCTGATTATTATAAGGGGGTTATCTCGCAGGCGCTGATGCGCTCTCTGCTGCAGAGGGTACGGGAGGTCGAGCAGGAATGCGGCCGCAGGATTCCGGTAGTGGTTGATCCAAAGCCTGAGCAACCGTCCAGATTTGTAGGGGCAACCATTATCACCCCCAATCATCTTGAGGCTGAAAAGATGTCAGGCATGCAGATCACGAGCGAGCAGGAGCTGATCCAGGCGGCAGAGATCCTGCGCGATACATTCTCTTGTGAGGCGGTTTTGATCACCCGCAGTGAGGCGGGGATGTCCCTGCTGGAGGCCGGACGGGAGCTCGTGACAATCCCCACCATGGCCCGTGAGGTTTTTGATGTCACTGGTGCCGGCGACACGGTGATTGCCACGCTTGCCCTGGGTCTGGCGGCCGGGGCCTCTTTTGCTGAGGCCGCAACCCTGGCCAATGTGGCAGCAGGGATCGTTGTCGGCAAAATTGGCACGGCAACGGTGAGCAGTGCAGAGATTCTCGCTGAGCTTCACGGAGAGCATCTTTGAAAATGAATGAGGAGATAATGGCGTGTAAGAGTATGACCGGTTTTGGCCGTGGCGAGGCCCAATCTGGCGGTCGGGTATGGATGGCGGAGGTCCGTTGTGTCAATAATCGTTATCTTGATCTGAAAATCAAGCTGCCCCATGGCTATGCAGCGCTTGAGGAAAGGATCCGCAAAAAAGTGGGCACCTTTCATCAGCGGGGTCGTGTTGATCTGCTGCTGGCAGTGACTGGCGACTCTGCAGATCTGGTGAAGATGCATGTCAACAAGGAGCTGGTCAAAGGGTATAGGCTGGCCATTGCCGAGATTGCGCAGGAACTGGGCGTGGAGGCGGTAGCAGATCTGGCCTTTGTGGCCTCTCGCCCCGAGGTACTGGTTCAGGAACAGCAGGGTGAGGACATGGAGGCTGTCTGGCCGCATCTGGAGCAGGCCCTTGAACAGGCCCTTGTTGCCTGTGAAACCATGCGCCGCCAGGAAGGCGCGGCCATGGTCAGTGATCTGTCGGCCCGCCTGCAGCTCTTTACCCAGACTCTGGAGAAGATTGAGGCCGGCATTCCGGAACTTCTCAGGCAGCGGCAGCAGGTCCTGGGAGAACGGTTGCAGAAACTCCTGGGCAATGTGCAGCTCGATGAGCAGCGCTTATGTCAGGAGGTGGCAATCCTGGCTGACAAAACCGATGTCACAGAAGAGACTGTCAGGCTGCAGAGTCATATCGGCCAGTTTCACTCCTTTCTGACAGAAAAGGAGGCCGTTGGCAGAAAACTCGATTTCCTTCTCCAGGAGTTTCTGCGTGAGGTCAATACTATCGCCTCCAAGATCAATGATGCGGCTATCGCCTATCTCACGGTTGAGTTGAAGAGTGAACTGGAGAAGATGCGGGAGCAGATTCAGAATATTGAGTAGTTGTCGTCTCTATTCAAGAAAAGGTGAAATCAGTGAAGCTTCTAAATGTAGGTTTTGGCAATACTGTTGCCATTGAGCGGATTATTGCCGTGATTAATGCCGGATCTTCACCGTCCAGGAAGTTGAAAGAGCTGGCCAAACAAGAGGGAAAACTTCTTGATGTGACCGAGGGCAGGCGGACCCGTTCCATGCTGATTATGGATTCCAACCACCTGATCCTCTCTTCGGTGCAGCCCGATACCATTGGCCAGCGCCTGGCCGCGCTTGAACAGGAATATCATCTTGCAGAATATCAGCAGCCGCGCAAGCAGGAAAAACAGGACAAACCATGACCACAGGAAAATTATTTATCCTCTCAGCACCCTCCGGGGCCGGCAAGACCACACTCTTGAAGAGGGTGATGGCGGATCTGCCAGGTCTGGCCTTTTCCGTCTCCCATACGACACGGCTGCCGCGGCCAGGGGAAGAGGACGGGGTTGATTATCATTTCGTCAGCCGTGAGCAGTTCGAGGAGATGCGGGAGCAGGGCCTTTTTCTCGAATGGGCCGAGGTCCACGGCAATCTCTATGGAACCAGCAGGCCTGCAGTGCTGGCTCAACTTGAATCCGGGCTGGATGTCGTGCTTGATATAGATGTTCAGGGGGCAGCGATTCTTCGTAACTCTGCGGCCATCGCCGCAGTCTCTCTTTTTATTACCCCACCCTCTTTGCAGGAACTTGAACGACGTCTGCGTGGTCGGGGAACCGACAGTGAAGAGACGATTCTGCTCAGGCTGAAGAATGCCAGGGTGGAAATGCAGGCAGCGCTTGACTATGAGTATCTGATTGTCAATGCTCGTCTGGAGCAGGCCATTGATACCCTGAGGGCCATTGTCATTGCCGAGCGCAGTCGGGGCCACCGTCTGCCAACAGGGCAACCCATTGAGATGTTGAGTGAGCTATGAAAGAAAAGAAGGGTGAAAGAGCCGGACAGAGTCGTACGATCCGTATGGATGAGGATCTGCTCTGGGGAACGCATCCCGTGTATGAGGCCCTGCAGCAGGAACCGGAGCGGATCACTGAGGTTATCCTCCATACTGATCGCAAAGGTCCCAAGCGGGAAGAGATTATTGAGCTGGCCAAGGGGGCAGGGATAAAACTCTCTTTTGTCTCCTCGATTCAACTGACCGGCCCTGATGCGGCCCAGGCCCGGCATCAGGGAGTGGTGGCCAGGACCAGCCAGGCACCGCTCGTCCCCTTTGATACCCTGCTTGCCAATTTTGCGGCGGCAGTTGAACGAGGTGAATCGCCTCGGCTCATAGTCCTTGATTCCATGCAGGACCCGCATAATTTGGGAGCAATTATCCGTTCCGCCCACGCCGCTGGCATGGGTGGCGTCTTGATCACCAGAGAGCGTTCCGCCCCCCTTGGCGGCATCGCGGCCAAGTCCTCTGCCGGGGCCATTTCCCATATTGATATCTGTCAAGTGGTAAACCTGGCGACGGCCCTGCAGAAATTAAAGAAGGCCGGGGCCTGGATCTTCGGGGCGGTAAAGGATGAAGCGGCCCAGTCAATCTATGCAACAGATTTTAACCTTCCGGCCTGCGTGGTGGTCGGCAGTGAGGGGCAGGGGATCAGGCCGCTGGTGCGCCAGCAGTGCGATGTGCTGATCTCCATTCCCATGGAAGGGAGTCTCGATTCCCTCAACAGCTCTGTGGCTGCCGGGGTGATCGTCTTTGAGATGCTCAGGCAGAGAAATCTATGAGCTGGAGCACGACACAGCTTTCAGTTTGTTCAGAGAGCCTCTTGTAAGAGGCTCTCTGAACATCTAAGAGCTCAGTATCATACCTGCTGCCTTTTCATAGCCCTTTTTTGGCAGCCATCTTTGCCTGGAGTAAGGCCCCCAAGCTGCCGACAGCCTCGTCCTTTTTTTCCCCCGATTTTTTTTCGGCGACGAATTTCTTATATTCGTCCTTCTCTGCCGTCTCTTCTGACTCGCTGCTGACATAATCGGTGGGAGCCAGACTGATCCTTCTGGTCTCATTGTCAACTCCCTCCACCTTGACCTCAATCTCCTGTCCTTCTTCCAGCACCTCACGTGGGTGATTGATGCGGCGTCCTCCGCCGAGTCTGGAGATGTGAATCAGGCCGTCAATGCCCGGGGCGAGGGTGACAAAGGCCCCAAAGGTGGTCAGGCGGGCTACGGTGCCGGTATGGATGGATCCCTCAACAAAACCGTGCCGTACCTCGTCCCATGGGTTGGGCAGGGCCTCTTTGAGGCTCAGGGTTATGCGCCCTGCCTTCCAGTCCAGTTTTTTGATCACCGCAGTGACCTCCTGGCCGAGTGTAAGGTGCTCCTTGATATCCTCGACGCGGCTCCAGCCGATCTCTGAGATCGGGATCAGGCCGTCCACGCCGCCAATATCGACGAAGGCGCCAAAGTCACGGATGGAGCTGATGGTGCCCTGCACGCTTGCGCCTTCCTCAAGGCTCTCCTGCAGGGCCTCTTTCTGTCGCTCCCGTTCCTGCTCTAAAAGGGCCCTGGCTGAAACGACTATGTTACGGCCATTTTCTTCAAAGCGGGTGATGAGGAAGGTCATGTGGCGGCCTATGTACTCAGCTCCGGCATCATCAACCCGGTGCAGTCCCATCTGGGAAAAAGGGCAGAAGGCGCGGACAGAACCACCCAGGGTGATGTCAAAACCACCCTTGATCTCTTCCTTGACCAGGCCTTCAACCGGAATAGCATTGCGCCAGGCCTCTTCCAGATGAGTCGTGTTTTTGCCACCGCCCAGTTTGATGGTGAAGAGCTGTTCTCCGCCGCTGGATTTGAGGAAATAAACATCCACCTTATCACCGATGGCAGCCGATGACTCGCCTTCTTTATTCATTATTTCAGAGAGCTCAAGGATCCCTTCATTCTTGCCGCCAACATCAAGAAAGACCGAGTGTCCGCTGATGCCAACAATGGTGGCAGTTATTTTCTGGCCTGGTTCCAGGTGGCGCAGGGTTTTGGCTGAATTTTCCTGGAAAAGATCGGCAAAACTATCTTCGTGTGATTCCTGATTCATGGGGGGAATACCTTGTTTGGATGTTTGATATGACTAAGAGAGAATGAGAAATGTTATACTACCATCAAAAAGAAAAAAATTAAAAACAAAACGAGTGCTATAGGGTGGAGGCTGGAATCGCCAGGGCCAGGAACCGGCTTCCTTCTTGGAAGAGGATGCGTTTTGCACTCAGCTCAAGCAGGAAATCGTTCAGGGCTTGAGGCTGGATTGTCGGGAATTGTTGGGCCAGTTCTTTTTGCTCCCTGATCGTCTGGCAGTAGAGATAGATTGCCCTTGAGGTCCCGCGCAGTCGGTGGTGCAGGCAGGGGCCATTGATCTGTTCCTGGCGGATAATGAGAAAGGAACCGCCGTCCCGGTAACTCAACGGTGGAATTCCATGTATGTCGCGCCCGGTGTGGAAGGTCTGCCATTGAGAAATTTTCCGTCTTACCGGCTCCCAGAGCCGCCGCTGCAAGGTCCGGTCACCTCGATATTCTTTGATCAGCATGTTCATCCCGGCAAGGACTTCCCGGGGAAAGAGCCTGCGGTTTTTGGGGTGCTGGAGCAGCGCCGAGATGCCGAATTTTTTTGGCTCATTGCAGATGGGTGAGCCCTCCCCGAGGAAAAATGAGGCAGCGGTAAGCGGGGTGAAGGGCAGGACGAAGTCCAGATTCTGCAGGGTCTCAGTCACTTCTTCTGAACTGCTGCCTGGGAATTCAGTGATCAGGTTGCCGTCAAGCCGCATGTGGCAGCCCCTGCTCTGCTTCATGGCACCGATATTATCCATGGCCGTTGTTCCCTTCTCCATTCTGGCAAGCAGGGAGGTGGAGAGGGCCTCAATGCCAACCTGGACCGAAGAGAGACCGCCACGGCGGTAGGCGGCCAGTTTGTCGCCATCGGTAATGACCCGGATCTCGGCAAAGAAATCATAGTCACACTTTGCTTCTGTCATGGTCTGAAAAAAAAGGTCTGCCTCCCTTGGCGGCAGGGCGTTGTCAGTAAAGGTAAAGTCGAGACAGCCATGACGCCTGGATTGCTCAGCGACCTCGCGCGCCATCGTGTCACTCTCTTTCCAGCGGTATCCCTGCCATTGCAGGTTGAGGTTGCAGAAGGTACAGCGGTTCCACCAGCAGCCCCTGGAAAATTCAAGCGGGAGGTTGGGGATGAAGGGCTGAGCTGGGAAGGTCTCCTGCAGCTGGTAAAAGTAAGGGCTGTAGTCAGGGGTCGGCAGCGTGTTCAGGTCGGCAAGGCCCCGGTAGGGGCTTTTGACAAAAGGTCTCGTCCGCAGGATGATCTGGGGGGGCAGGCTGTCCGGGTCCTCTTTTTTCTTGAGGTGATGACAGAGGTGCTCCAGGGACTCTTCTCCTTCTCCAGAGATCACATAGTCAATCTGGGAAAAGTTTTCGAGCAGAGAGGCACCTGTTGCGCCAACACAGCCGGAACCTCCAATGACAATGGGCAGGAAGGGATGCATCTTTTTGATGCGCTGTGCGGCGGTGAGTGAAGAGAGCAGTTGGTTGAAGCAGATGGAAAAACCGATCAGGTGATAGCTGGCAAGATCAAGGCCTGCCAGCCAGTGATCAAGAGAGAGGTCGAGGGTTTGGACGGTCTGGTCAAAATCAAGTCCCTGCAACGGGCTCTTGCCTGGGCCTTTGCCCTTGCAGCTCTCGTCAAAAAGCCTGGCCGCCTGTCGGCGCTGGGCTGGGAAAAGCAGAGGGCTGTAGAGGGCCTCGCCTGCCCAGCTGTTTTTGGCCAGATGGTGATAGGTCTCGGTGCCTACAGCCTTGGCCA
Organism: Desulfobulbaceae bacterium UBA2213; assembly: GCA_002327225.1. Lineage (GTDB taxonomy): Bacteria > Desulfobacterota > Desulfobulbia > Desulfobulbales > Desulfocapsaceae > UBA2270. The sequence continues at coordinate 10,392 of DCUN01000209.1, read as the reverse complement.
CCTGCAGATAAGGATGAAAGGTGTGGGTCTGAATGGTGCTGTCACGGTCCAGCCAGGCCTTCAGGGCCCCCAGTTGAATGGAGGGTCGGTTGAAGATCGACCACGGCATGGAGATCAGGGCGAGACGAAAAGGCTCTGCCGGTGCTGCCTTGCTGCTCATTGATAGATGATCTCAGTCCCCTCCGGCGGGGTATAGGTAAAGAGGGCGTTCATGGCCTTGCGGTCATTGGTGGGCAGGGTATTGACCTGCAGATTGCTGAAATCAAGGGTGGTCCGGGTATCAAAGTGGTCAAGGATGTCCATGCGCTGGATCAGTGAGTCCTTGGTTACCCACAGATGGATTTCGCTTACCTGGGATTGATTTTCCTTAGGGATAAGCTTGATGACCTTGATGCGGCCGATATCTTTTTTTGCAGGGGCAAATTCAGGGTTGGGGGCAGAGATGATAAAATCTTTGAGCAGGTTGCCGGTGCCGGTGAAGAAGGAGTAGGTGATGTCGGATTGCATGGACTCGGCAGGGCTGATAATCATCTGTTCAAGTTTGGCAAAATACATGGAGAAATCGACACCATCACTGACCAGGATCTGCATCTCCGGAGTAGTATAGTCCCAGCGCATCTTGCCGATGGTNNCTGCGCTCTGCCGCTGAGCTCACCGGCGGTATTCTGGGTGAAATGAAAACTGAGGCTGTTGATCTGGTCATAGGTCTGCTGCAATTTCCGGGCGATGTCTTCCGGGCTCTCGGCGTTGTTCGGAGCGGCGCTGACAGTGCCTGCCGGGAGCAGGAAAAGAAGGGCGCCAAGAAGCACGATGAACGCTCTGGCGCTGGAAACAGTTATTGGCAGGAAAGGTCTCATCTAAGTATTAACTCCAGTGGGCGTTCAAATATTTTCCGCGCAACCTTGTGCGCGGAGTCGGTCAGGTCCGAGACGTAGTAGT
>DCUN01000209.1:0-9349 GCA_002327225.1 Desulfobulbaceae bacterium UBA2213 | reverse complement strand
TGGGTGCAGCCGAGCACCAGGGTGTCGATCTGCTTGTCTTTCAGGGGATGCAGGTAGCGGCGGATAATCATCTTGGTCTCCTGCCTGTTGGTCCACCCCTCTTCCACCAAGGGAACAAGCAGGGGGCAGGCCTCGGAAAAAACCTGGAAGTCCGGATGCTGCTTGCAGATGGTCTGTTCATAGACCCCGCTTCTGATGGTGGCCCTGGTGCCGATGACCCCGATCCTGCCTGTTTTGGTGGTGGCAATGGCCTTGTTGGCCGCAGGCGTTATCACCTCGATGATCGGCACCTGAAATTCCCGGCGCAAGGCCTCGGTTGCCACACTGGAGGCGGAGTTGCAGGCAATGATGATGATCTCCGCCCCTTTCTGGAGCAGGAATTCGGTGTTGCGCAGGGAGTAGTCGGTGATGGTCGCTGCACTTTTTGAGCCATACGGGGTGCGGGCAATGTCACCAAAATAGACGATGGAGTAATCGGGCAGCAGTTGTTCCACTGCCCGTGCCACCGTCATGCCGCCAATGCCTGAATCAAAGATGCCTATCATGGGGAGTAATTTTGTGCCTGGGCAAAAGATGAAGAAGAGGGAAAAAGGTATTATGAGAAAACTTTTCTTTTATACCAGAAACAGCAAGAAACAACAATGTTGATGCCTTTAAAGATAGCTTTGATTTGAGTAGTCATGCCGGGTGATATTGTTTGATTGTAGTGTATCTTGACAATCAAACAATATGGGTGTATCGTGATTTTTTTTCGTAAAGAAGGTCATGTAAGATAAACATCTTGGTTCAGAGAGGTTGCAGATGCATATTCATTCAATGGAGCGCTGGCAGCACCAGCATGATTTTACGGTCATTCAGGAGCATGGAGAGAGGCGGACCATACAGGTGCTTATCCTGACTGCCGCCACCATGGTTTTTGAGGTGGCGGCAGGCCTGCTCTATGGCTCAATGGCCCTGCTGGCCGATGGTTGGCATATGGGAACCCATGTAGCCGCCTTCATGATCACGATCTTTGCCTATCGCTATGCAAAGAAACATGCCCGCAGCAGGGACTTTGCCTTTGGCACCGGCAAGGTCAGCGTGCTCGGAGGCTTTGCCAGTGCCATTGCCCTGATTATGGTCTCTCTGGTCATGCTCATTGAGTCGGGTCAGCGGCTGGTGGCCCCGCAGCCAATTCATTTCAATGAGGCCCTGGTTGTGGCTGCCCTGGGGCTTGCGGTCAATATCGTCAGCGCCTTTCTCCTTCGCGATCATCATGGCCATCATGATCATAATCTCAAGGCGGCCTATCTGCATGTCCTGGCCGATGCCCTGACGTCTGTCCTGGCCATTGGGGCCCTGATTCTCGGTAAATATCTCGGTTGGAACTGGCTTGATCCCGTGATCGGAATCGTCGGCGCGGCGGTGATTGGGCACTGGGCCTATGGGTTGCTGCGGGAAACGGGATTTGTCCTCCTCGATGGCTCCATCGAGTCCCGGGATCTGGATGCCATCAAGGATAAAATTGAGGCGGAACTGGACAATCGGGTGGCCGACATGCATGTCTGGAGGGTGGGGCCGGCGGATTACGCGGCTATCATCTCCATCGTCACCCATCAGCCGCAGAAGATGGAATATTACAAGGGATTGCTACGCGATTTCAAGGATATTTCACACCTGACCATTGAGCTGAATGTCTGCGAGGGTGAGTCATGTCTGGTCAAGTAAACGATATCAGCAGACTGTCTCATCAGCTTGTTGAATTTTATGAGAAGATATCCTCCTGGGAACAGGATGTGGTGAAGAGTTCAGGGCTTTCCACGGCCCAGATGCATGCCATTGAGATCGTCGGTCATGGTGTTTCGCTGCGGATGAAGGAACTGGCCGGGAAAATGGGGGTGACCACCGGCACCCTCACTGTTATGGTTGACCGGCTGGAAGAGCAGGGACTGCTCAAAAGAACACCCCATGCAACGGATCGGAGATCTTGGCTGGTGGAGCTGACGGCAGCAGGGGGGAAGCTCTTTGATCAGCACCACCAGTACCATCTGCGGCTCACCGAAGAGATCACCGCCCCCCTGTCGAGCCATGAGCAGGAGATGTTCACTGTTCTCCTGGAAAAGATTGTCAGCCAGATGTGAGGTGGCACAGAGTGAGGCTCTTACAAACTGGCCAAGATATTCATTCCCGAGTTCTTTTATCGGGAATCCATTTTCGTACATTCGGCAGGGTGTGGATTCCCGCCTGCGCGCGGTTGACAGTTGTTGGACTTAAATTATCATTTTGCAACATGCTCTCCCTCATCCTTCCTGGCAGCTGGGACAGAAATAGCTTGCTCTGCCGTTTATCTGCATTTTTTCTATCAATGTTCCGCACTGGCGGCAGGCTTGACCTTTCCTGCCATAGACCTTGAAGTTCATCTGAAAGTAGCCGCTCTCGCCGCTGGCATTGATAAAGTCACTGATGGTTGAACCGCCGCATTCAATGGCCAGGGTCAGGATCCGGCGCATGAGCGGGATGAGGCGCTGCCAGTCGTCTTCCTCCAGGGAGCTGGACTGGCGCAGGGGGTGGATGCCGGCGGCCATCAGGATCTCACTGGCGTAGATATTGCCGATGCCTGCTACCACCTTGCTGTCCATGAGAAAGGTCTTGACCGGCTGGCGTCTCTTTTTGGCCAGGGCCATGAAGTGGGCAGGGGTACAACGCCGGCTGAAGGGTTCCGGGCCGGTGCCTGCGAAAAACCCGCTTTCCAGGTCTCGTGCCTTCTCCGGGGAGAGCAGCCATACCGCGCCAAAACGCCTGGTGTCGTTGAGACGCAGCTCAAGGTCATTGTCCAGTTGCCAGCGGACATGATCATGGACTTTGAGCGGGGCTTCATAGGGGAAAATGCCAAGGTTGCCGGTCATCCCCAGATGGATGATCATGAGTGTTTCCGCTTCGGTTGCAATCAGCAGGTATTTGGCCCGTCGCCTCACCGAGCGGATGGTCTGGCCGCAGAGCAGTTCGTTCATGGCAACATGGGGAACTTGGTAACGCAGGGACTTGCCGCTGCCGCGGATAGCGGTGATGGTGCGATGGGTCAGGTGCGGGCGCAGGCCCCGGCAGATGACCTCGACCTCAGGGAGCTCAGGCATTGTCACCTCCGGGCTGAGCGGGGATGACGCAGAGGCCGATTCCATATCCCTGGTGCAGGCCGACCACCACCTGAAAGTGATGGTGAGAGTGGCCGGTGTTCTGCTGCTGCTCTTCGAGGCTGTCTTGATAGGTAAGGGTGAAAAGGAAGCTGTCAGGGCTTGCCGTCGGTCGCTCTTCATCCATCCATGGCGCCAGCGACACTCGGCCATCCTTGGCCGTCGGTCGCTTTTCATCCAGCCGTGGCGCCAGCGACACTGGGGCCACCATGGTCTGCGTTTCGATACTGGTCAAGGCCAGATCAAGAAATCCGGGCATGCGTTCAAGAAAAGCCCCTTTTTTAACCGCCTCTTTGGCGGCCCAGAGCAGGGTGAGGTGATCTGATTCCTGCAACTCCTTCAGATCCTGACCTAGAATCGCCTCTTCTTCCCGTGAGCAGAAACGATCCTTGACCCGAATCAGGGAATCGCTGCCTGCCTGAATATCGATCCCGCAGTGACTGGAGGCGGCCACAGCCACCCCATATCTCCTGGAGTGGGAAATGGAGATGTGGGGGAGGGGAGGATCTTCCGGCAGTCCGCTGTGGGCCAGGAAAGGTCGGCCTGAGGCTCCACTCATGACCAGAATGTTTGAGGCGTGCAGGGCAGCCCGGCCTGGCATATTGCCCAGATTTCCCTGACCGCCGCCAGCCAGGAGGTAGTGGCGTGCGGCCTGCTTGGCACAGATCCTTCCCCCCAGCCATTCAATATGTCTTTTATCGTAGTGCAGGGTCTGTAACTTTTTCTCTTCTTTCTGCTGCAGCCATTCCCGGCAGAGTGCCTTTTCCTGATTGTTGCCAGTAAGGGCGCGCAGCTGGTCAAGATCCAGCATCGCTGTCTGAATCTGTGCCCAGGCGAAGTGTTTGTTAATGCCCAGGGTCAGGGCTTCCGGGAGGTGTAAGAATTGCATGGTGTGGTGGTTGTTGTGTGAACGAACGTGTGAGCAGAAAAATAAATTCTTGCAATTCCAACTGTTCCTGCTAAAACCTTGCAGGATAAGGGTGATCATCTACTATGGAGGAAAAAGTAATGGATATTGGTATCGATCTGACGGTGTATGATCTTGTCATCACCGTTATTTTTGTTTTTTTTATGGTACGTGGGATCTGGGTTGGTTTTCTGAACCAGGTCACGGTGATTATTGCCCTCTATATTGGCTATCTTGTTTCCGGACAGTATCATGACAAACTTTTTCCCTTTTTGCGAGGGGTTTCAGAGAGCCCTCAGGTTGTCTTCCTCCTGGCCTATGCCATCGTCTTTGCCTGTACCTATGTGCTGACCATGCTGCTCGGCAAGGCGCTGACCGGAGTGGTAAACCTGACCATCGCCGGCTGGTTTGATAAAGTCCTTGGCGCCATTTTTGGGGCAGTCAAGGCCTTGATCCTGGCCATTCTCCTGCATATGCTGCTCACGACTTTTCTGGCCGCTGATAGCCCCATGCTGAGTCAGTGCAAGTTCTGTCCTTATCTCTCCGAGGCAATGAACCTCTTCCAACAACTGATTAAAGACGAAAAGGTGCGGCAGGCCTTTGAGAGGAAGAAACCGGCTATCTCCGAGCAGACGGAGGCTCCGCCTGCGGCGCCTCCGGTCGTGCCGGCACCTTCTGTTGCCCCGTCGACTGAAAAGAAAACTCCAGCGGAGCCGGTTCCTGCCGCTCCCTTACCTGCGGTACAGTGAGGTCAGCTTCTGCAAAGGGACACGGGCGTAATAGCCAAGGACGACAAGCTGGTTGATAAGGGTGGTGCGGAGGATCCCTTTTTGTTGCCAGCGTCTGGCCGAGGTGGTCACGCTTAAGGGCAGGATGGTGATCCTGCCTTGTCTTGCGGCTTTTTTGATAAAGATGAAATCCTCCATGATCGGGGTCTCCGGGAAGCCACCCAGTTGCAGGAAATCGTCACGGCGAATGAAAATGGCCTGGTCTCCATAGGGGAGCTGCAGGAGGCGCGAGCGCAGATTGGCCCAGAAACAGATGAAGGTAAGGATCAGGCCACCATCCTGAATTGAGAGCCGGAAGGCCCCGGCAATGGTAGTGTGAGAACTCAGACACTTCAGAATTGGTGTGGCAAAGCCGGAGGGCAGCCGGGTGTCGGCATGGAGAAAGAGCAGAATCCTGCCGCCGGCCAGTCCGGCCCCGTGGTTGAGCTGAGCGCCGCGCCCTGCCTTGCAGCTCTCAACTACGAATCCATGGCTGCGGGCCAGCGGCACGGTTTGGTCACTGCTGCCGCCATCGACAAGGATGATCTCACACTTTATGCGGCACCCGCTCACCAGCGATCGGAGTTCGAGCCATTTGCCGATCTGGGCCTCTTCATTGAGGGTAGGGATGATGATCGAGATATCTGAGGTCTGCAGGGGTGTCGATGTCATGGAGTCTGGTCAGGGTATGGCAGCGCAGTCGCTGCTCTTCTGCCCGTTTTTTTGTGGTTGTGTACACACCATCCGTGCTCCAGGGGATGTCCTGAAACAGGCTGTGACAGGTAGGGGCTGAGATCTCTGCGCCAAGCCCGATAAGGTAATAACCGCCATCGTAGGCAGGGCCCAGGACAAGGTCGTGACTGGTCAGGGCTGTAAAGGCTTCCTGCATGATCTCTGCACTGAGTCCCGGACAGTCGGAGCCGATGAGGAGCAGGCGCTGCCTCCGGCCCAGGTGGCGGAGGATGGCGGTCTGCATGCGGCAGCCGATGTCACCCTCTCCCTGCTTGTGGTAGTGGTGATCCACGCCCAGCCAGGAGCGCATCTGGGTTTGAGTGCCGCCGTCATGGTGGATCTCAAGGAGGTGCGGCTGGATGGCGGCCAGTCTGGTCACCTGGCCAATCATCCGCTGGGTCATCTTCCGGTGAAGAGCTGCGGCTCCTCCTGCGCCCAGCACCGGAATAAGCCGGGTCTTGCATCGCCCGGCTTCGGGATACCGGGTAAAAAGCAGAATACGGTTGTGCTGGGTTGGTCTCATTTTGAGTCTTCTTCCAGAGAAGGCAAAGGTCGGAAACGTTGCAATGAAAGCAGGAAAGCGCCTTAAAGATCCGCAATCATACCGCAGGCGGAGCTATCGCCAGTTTGCGGATCAGGCGGAACTGATTGCAACCCAGGTGCAGGTTCAGGAGACCGATCTCCATATCCTTGCCACCAAGATCACCACTTTTGATCTGAAAGAGCGGGCCACAGAGCTCGTCCTCCAGTATCGTCTGCAACTTGAAAAATATATTGTAAAGCATCCGCTGTTTTTAGCAACGCTTGATCCGCTGCCCATGGATTTTCTGGCGCCGCCCCTGGTGCGGGAGATGCTGGCCGCAGCTCAACAGGCAGGTGTCGGCCCCATGGCCGCTGTGGCCGGGACCATTGCCGAGTTTGTCGGCAGGGCGCTGGCCGCAGAGGGAGTCGAGGAGATCATTGTTGAAAATGGCGGGGATCTCTATGTGCAACGGCTCAAGGAATGCTCTGTGGCCATCTTTGCCGGCCAGTCGCCACTCAGCTACAAGGTCGGCCTGCGCCTTTCCCCTTCCCGGATGCCTGTCGGGGTTTGTACATCCTCCGGCTCCGTGGGCCATTCGCTCAGTTTCGGCAGGGCGGATGCGGCGGTGGTAGTGGCCAGATCAACTGCCCTGGCCGATGCGGCGGCAACCCGGCTCGGCAACGAGGTGAAGGCAACACTGAGTGCCACGGCAGGCGTCGAGCGGGCCCTGGCAAAGGCGAGGGAGATCGAGGGGATCGAGGGGGCAGTGGTGATCTGCGGTGAGGTGATGGGGGCGATGGGCGCAGTGGAACTGGTGCAGTTGTAGAATGGAATGATAGCTGAGGATCGTCATGGCAAGATTTTATAACAGAGGAAGAGCCCAATGGGGAACATGAGAATACCGGCCTGTTTCAAGGCCTATGATATCCGGGGCCGGGTCCCGGACGAACTTAATCCGCTGCTTGCCCGGGACATAGGGCGGGCCTTTGCCGCGCTCTTTGCGCCGCGCAAGGTGGCGGTCGGGCGTGATATCCGTCTGAGCAGTGAATCACTGACCGAGGCCCTGATCTCCGGGCTGCTGGAGTCGGGAGTCGATGTCCTGGATCTGGGGCTGTGCGGCACCGAGGAAATCTATCACGCGGCCTTCAGTCTCGAGCAGGAGGGGTTGGATGGTGGCATCGTGGTCACAGCCTCGCATAATCCGACCGATTATAACGGCATGAAGCTGGTGACTGGCGGGGCGCGGCCGGTGACAGGTGAGTCGGGGCTGAAGGCAATGGCGGAGATGATTGTCAGCGGCCGGCTGCCGCAGCTGTCAGCGACTCAAGGCAGACGGAGCAGCGTCTCGAGCAAGGAGGGCTATATCAGACATCTCCTTGACTCTGTGGATACGGCCACGCTCAAACCCCTGAAGCTTGTGGTCAACAGCGGTAATGGCTGTGCCGGGGCGATCATAGACCTGCTGGAACCGCATCTTCCCTTTACCTTTATCAAGGCCTATCATGAGCCGGACGGTACCTTTCCCCATGGCGTTCCCAACCCCCTGCTTCCAGAAAAACGGGAGGAGACGGCGCGGCTGGTACGCGAGCACGGGGCCGATCTGGGCATTGCCTGGGATGGTGATTTTGACCGCTGTTTTTTCTGGGACGCCCAGGGAAATTTTATTGAAGGCTATTATATTGTCGGACTGCTGGCCCTGGAACTGCTGGCCCAGGAGCCGGGCGGCACAATTCTTCATGATCCGCGTCTGATCTGGAATACCCGCGAACTGGTGGAGGGGGCAGGCGGTGTGCCGGTGATGACCCGCACCGGCCATGCCTTTATCAAGGAGCGGATGCGCCAGGAGGATGCAATCTACGGGGGAGAGATGTCGGCCCATCACTATTTCCGCGATTTCGGGTACTGCGATTCGGGGATGATTCCCTGGCTCCTGGTCTGCTCGCTGCTCTCCAGAAAGAACACCACCCTGGCCTCGCTGGTGGCAGAGCGGATAGCGGCCTACCCTGTATCAGGCGAGATCAACAGCGTGGTTGATGATCCGGAGGCGGCCATTGCCAGGGTCAAGGCGCAATTCGCGCAAGGGGAAGAGGATGATACCGACGGTCTGAGCATGACTTTTCCTGACTTTCGGTTTAATATCCGCAAGTCCAATACCGAACCCCTGCTCCGCCTGAATGTGGAGAGCCGCAATGATCCAATGCTGCTAGCAGAAAAAACCAGGGAGCTGCTGGCCCTGATCAGGGAGAAATAAATAACATGGCAATTAAATTAAAAAGAGTCAGGCATCCCCTTGAGAAAAAGGCAGGAGAAGGCTTCAGGGGATATCCTGTTGGTACTGTCGCCTATTATGGTCCTGATACTGCAAAGGCCACAAAAGTTGTTGCCGCTATTATCAAGGTCGAAAATGCGGAGCCATCATTGAAAAAATGGTTTTCTGTGCACGGCAAGGATGTCCGCCGAGATACAGATATATTGGATGAAATCAAGGTGTTCTTCAGGGAAGGCGGTGTGCGATCAGTCGTGCTGGCCCCTAAAATCCTTGGCTGCCCCCATGAGGAAGGAATAGATTATCCGGAAGGTGAGGCTTGTCCTCAATGCCCATTTTGGAGAAATCGAGACAGGTTTACTGACGAGATAATCCATTGAAAACAAGAAAGGGACTTCATGGCACGGTTGACTGAGCAGGAACAGCAGGAGATAATCCGCTTTATCGAGGCCGGCAAGCCGCTGCCCGATAAGTACCGCTTTCTCCTCTTCGCCCCAGGGACGCAATACCACCAAACGTGGATCGGTGCCGGGCGGGTTGGGACTCAAGCTGCTCGGTGAATTTATTGATCTGAATGGAGGCTGTATCCAGATAGTTTCGGATACAGGCTATTGGCGGCGGGCCAACGGTAAGACCTTTACTGCGTTGTTAACTCGTCCCTTTCCCGGTACAGTGGTGAGTTTGGAAATCAATACGGCTGACACTCACTCATACAGTCTGGCTTCCGAGCTCAGTCCGGAAGACATTTTTTAAGGTGGTATTATGCAAAAAAAAACATGACTCTATCGATATTCACAGTGGTGGGCAGCCCCTTGTGTGTTGCCTCAGGTGATGGTCAGAAGGTGTACGAACGTCTGGCCGCTGTCCTTAGGGAAGGCCGGAGTGTGATACTTTCCTTTCATAATATCTCAACTCTGACTTCGGCATTTTTGAATGCTGCTGTGGGGCAATTGTATGGGGAGTTCAGCGAAGAACAGATTCGCG
>DCUN01000092.1:1658-5520 GCA_002327225.1 Desulfobulbaceae bacterium UBA2213 | reverse complement strand
GGCAAGACCACCCTGCTCAAACTGCTCTGCAACATGGAACGGCCCAGCAATGGCCTCATCGAGGTCGCCGGCATGAATATCCATCAGGTCACCGGCAATAAACTGGCAAAACTGCGGCAGAAAGTAGGGGTGGCCTACCAGGATTTCCGACTGCTTGCCGACCGAACTGTGGCCGAGAATATCGCCATTTCCATGGAGGTTTCCTACAAAAAGCCACAGATCATCCGCAACAGGGTCAGGAGCCTGCTGGAACAGCTGCAGCTCCAGGACAAACACGATATCCTGACCGGCGATCTCTCCCGCGGGGAGCAGCAGCGCGTGGCCCTGGCCAGGGCGGTTGCCAATTCCCCTACCCTGATCCTGGTCGATGAACCGACCGGTAACCTGGATGCAACCAGCACTGCCCAAGTCATGGAACTGCTGATCAGAAGTCACAATTCCGGTGCGACCATCGTTATCGCCACCCACGACGAGAGCATCTACAGACACTCCACACATCGTATCATGGAAATCAATAATGGCAAACTAGACTCGCTGACCAGAGGTGACGACCAGGGACAGCCTGATGCCGCGGGAGCAACTGGCGGGAGCGGTGACGGCCAAGGACGCCCTAATGCCGCGGGAACCAGTGACGCAGGCCAGGGATGGCCCAGTGTCGCGAGCGCCAAGGACGGCGCAGGAGCGACTGGCGGGAGCGGTGACGGAATATGAACTTCTGGTTTTCCATCTTCCGGCAGACAGGACGTAACCTGCGACAGACCTGGACAACCCTGTTCATGACCTGCCTGACCGTCAGCCTCTCAGTGCTTATTTTTTCTTTTTTTTATCTGATCTATCTCAACATGCTGAACGCCGGCGACAAGGTAAGCAACGAGCTGCGCCTTGTCGTCTACCTTGAAGAAGAGCCCGGCCCGGCGCTGCAGGAACAACTTCGTCTCAAGATCTCACAGTTCGACCAGGTGCAGGAGATAAAATTTATCTCCAAGGCAGAAGCCTTCAATCGCTTTGCCGAACAGCTTGGCGACAACCGTGATGTCCTCACCGACATGCCCCCCGACTTCCTGCCCGCCTCAATAGAGGTGATTCCTTTGAAAACCCTGAGCAGTCTCAGTCAGGTCAAGCTCTTTTCCGAATACCTGGCCACACTGCCTGGCAGCCAGAAGGTACAATACGGCCAGAAATGGGTAGAGCGTTTCTACTCTTTCACCCAACTGCTTTCGATCGTCGTGCTGCTCAGCGGCTTCCTCCTCATCCTGACTGCCACCTTCATGGTTGCCTCCACCATCCGTCTGACCATCCTCGGCAGACAGGAAGAGCTGGAGCTCCTGAAACTGGTTGGAGCGACTAATAATTATATCCGCACCCCCTTCCTCCTGGAAGGGATACTCATGGGGCTCATGGGGTCACTGCTGGGACTGGCCTCACTCTACGCCCTCTTCCTATGGACAACACGCCACCTTTCAGGAGCAGGCCTCCTTGATCTCTTTACCTTCAGCTTTTTTCCACCAGGGATCCTTTTTACTATTATTTTTCTCTCTATTATCCTCTGTACCGCAGGCAGCTATACATCCATGCAGAAATTTCTGCGCATCTGAAGCATTAAGGCCAGGATGAAAACACCCCACGCTGTCACTCACTCTCTTGCATCCAGCAAGGCCTTCAGGTCAGGAATGAAATTATTTTATCATTCCTCCATCATGGGCCTTATAATCCTGGCATTTCCCCCTGTGCCTGCCACTAATGCCACAGACTGGAAGGCTGAAAAACAGGCCATTGAACAAAAAATCAAAGGCCAGAGCATCACCATCAATCAATTGCAGCAAGGCCTCAGGCTCCAGCAGGAAAAAGCCGTGGTGACCAGGGGACAGGAAAAAGACCTGCTGGCCGAACTTGAGAACATTGATGCGCGTCTCCTGGAAAAACTTGCAAAGCTCTCTGTCCTGGAGGATTCCATGGCCAGGCAGCAGGAGCTGATCAACACCAAGGAAAGAGAGATAAACGAGATCCAGACTGAAAGAGAAAAGGCACAGGCCCACCTGCAGAAACGGTTCACCGCCTACTACAAGACAGGAACGATCGGGATTATCAATGTGGCCTTTTCCGCTGAGACTCTGCCAAAACTGCTCAACATCCACGATTCTTTCAACGCCGTGATCCAGTATGACCAGAATCTCCTGCGGCAATACCGGAAAACCCTCGACGGATTAGAACAGACAAAGAAAGCCCTGACCCTGGAAACGACCCTGCAGGGCACCTTTATCAACCAGGCCAATCAGGAAAAAGAGGCTATCGAACAGACCAGACAGGAAAAGAACGAGCTGCTGGCCCAGATCCGCACCCAGACAAAGCTGCATGAAAAGGCGGCACATGAACTAGAGAAGGAGGCTGACAACGTATCAGCCCAGATCGCCACCATGAAGCAGAGAAAAGAGATCCTCAATCAGGGATTTCTCATCAGCAAAGGCAAACTGCCCGCCCCGGTGAACGGAAGAGTACTGACCCTTTATGGACAGCCCAGGGACAATAGAATGGGAGTTGAAGGTATCTCCTCCGGCATTGCCATTGAGGCCCCTGATGGCACCAAGGTCATGGCTATATTTGAGGGCACCGTCCACTATGCCGGTTACCTTCGCGGCTACGGCAACACCATCATCATCGATCATGGTTTCAAATATTATTCCGTTACCTCCAGACTAGAAAAACTCCTGAAAGAAGAAGGGGATATGGTCATGGCAGGAGATGAGATTGGAGTCATGGGTGGAACGGCTACCCTGATGGAAGAGGGACTCTATTTTGAGATCCGCCATGCCACTGCAACAGAGGATCCGCTGCTCTGGCTGGAAAAAAATAAACTTTCCCTCCCCTGACACAGAACATTTGGATGGTTACATTACTGTTGATTTCAAAAGCTCTTCAGGGCCTGAACGATACTCATCATCTTAAAACTTAAAAATTTTTAAACAATAAATATGCCTCAACGAACCATATCTCTGCTCCGCAATGGAATCCTGATATTTTTTACCTTCTGCCTGCCCCTTCAGCTCCACGCCGAGATTTCACAGGAAGAACGTCAGTCCACCTACCAGCAGCTTGAGACTTTTGCCAATGTTTTGAGCATCCTCCAGGAAAATTATGTCGATGACATTAATGCCAGGAAGGTTATGGAAGGGGCCATCAGCGGCATGCTGCTCTCCCTTGACCCCCATTCTTCCTATCTCAAACCTGAAGACTTCAAGGATTTGCAGGAAGAAACAGAAGGGAGTTTCAGCGGCATCGGCATCGAGGTCACCATTGAGGAGGGGATTCTCACCGTGGTCTCTCCCATTGAAGAGACACCGGCAGACCGGGCCGGGATAAAGGCAAAGGACATGATCATCAAGATCGATGGCGAGCTCACCCAGAATATGAACCCCATGGATGCCATCAAAAAACTGCGCGGGCCTGAAGGGTCAAAAGTCACTCTTACCATCCATCGCACCGGCTGGGAAGAACTGAAGGATTTCGCCCTGACCCGTGACACCATCCCCCTGCACAGCGTCAAGGGATCTTTCCTGGAGCCGGGACTGGCGTACATCCGCATCACCAACTTCCAGAGTCAGACCACAAAAGACGTCAAGGACGCGTTGCAAAAGCTTCAGGAAGAGCATCCCATCAATGGACTGGTCCTTGACCTGCGCAACAATCCTGGCGGCCTGCTCGATCAGGCCGTCTCGATCACTGACATATTCCTGGATGGCGGTCTGGTGGTCTATACCAAAGGAAGGGTCAGGGAGCAGAATATGACCTTCCAGGCCCACAGCAATGGCGGAAAAAACCTGTTTCCTCTGGTCGTGCTCGTCAACGAAGGCTCGGCCAGTGCCTC
>DCUN01000092.1:0-1653 GCA_002327225.1 Desulfobulbaceae bacterium UBA2213 | reverse complement strand
CAGACCATCCTGCCCCTGCCGGAAGGCGCGGGCCTGCGCATGACCACAGCCCGTTACTACACCCCCAGTGGCCGATCCATTCAGGCCACCGGGATCACCCCGGATGTGGAGGTTCCTTTTGTCGCCAGCGAGGACACAACGAAAAAGGGCAGTCCGCAGGTCATCATCAAAGAGGCTGACCTGAAAAACCATATCCCTAATCCGAATCCGATTCCGACGTCAGATCAGACTCCAGCGCCAAAGATAGAACAAGAACAGGCCCCAGACCTCGAGAATGAGCCAGACACCCCTGAAAATCCGGCCAAAGAACCCGAATCTTCTGACAATGCGGAAATTCGTATGGAAAAAGACAATCAGCTCCGCTCAGCCCTGAATATCCTGAAAAGCTTGAAAATTTACTCAACGGCGGAATACAAAAATCACCCTGTTCAGGAACCCTTACAGGTAAAGGAATAAGGTGCCGCAAGCTCAACAAGCAACAAACAACCGTTGCTCGTAGAACAACGGCCTCTAAAATCCCAATTCCTTCAGAAATTTCTCATCCCGCGACCAGTTTTTCCGCACCTTGACCCAGAGTTTCAACAGTACCTTCTGATCCAGCAGCCTTTCTATATCCTTACGGGCGGAAGTCCCGATACTCTTCAACTTCAAGCCACCCTTGCCGATGACAATCCCCTTCTGCGATTCCCGTTCGAGCACGATGGCGGCATGGATCGTGATCAAGCCCTTTGCCGGATCTTCCTTGAACGATTCAATCAACACCGCCGTGGAATAAGGAACCTCCTCACCCGTGAGCAGAAACACCTTCTCCCGGATGATTTCCGCTACCAGAAATCGCTCGGTGGCATCGGTGGGAATATCCTCAGGATAATAGCGCGGCCCCAGGGGTAAGAGCTGCAGCAGTTCGGCCAGCAAGCGCTCATTGCCATCGCCGTGCAACGCCGACATGGGAATGACTGCATGAAAGGGGAAGATGTCGGCATAGATCTGGATCATGGCCAGCAGCTTTTCCTTGTTCAGCAGATCGACCTTGTTCAGGACCAGGATCACCGGGCAGCTCACCTGCTCCATATAGCCTGCCAGTTCCTGACCCTTCTCCTTCTTCAGTTTCTCCGGCAGTGGCAGAGAGACATCGATCATGTAGATCACCGCATCCACCTCATGCAGACTGTCGAGGGCGATACGTACCATTTCCTGATTTAACGGTTCACGGGCCTTATGCAGACCAGGGGTATCAAGGAGGACGATCTGATATCCCTCATCGTTGAGAATCCCCAGGATTCGGTTTCTGGTGGTCTGCGGCTTGGGACTGACGATGGAGATCTTCTGCTCCAGCAGGCCATTCATCAGGGTTGATTTGCCGGCATTGGGCGGGCCGACAATGGCTACCATCCCGGAACGTACAGGTTTATCATCCATATCCATCATAAAAATAATTCTCCCATCAAAGAAAAGTTTCCGCGCTGAGCGAATAAAAGTGTTCAAAAAGGCAAACAAGACTATAAAGTATTTGGTTTACATAGTCACCTTTGCTCAGCACGTCAGCCTTTAATTTTCAATTAAGGGACTCGGAAAATACTAATGTGCCTGAATTACGACTGGATTTGGGCCAGATTTGGCTGCACCGATTGAGTAAAACCGCAGTCGTAGTTG
>DCUN01000067.1:3836-3961 GCA_002327225.1 Desulfobulbaceae bacterium UBA2213 | reverse complement strand
AAATGAGCTGTAAGGCACTAAAGTTCTTAATATTTTTCTTGTTCCCACATCTCAGGCGAAAAGCGGACAACCCTGTTTCTTCCTTCATTCTTGGCCCGGTAGAGGGCCACATCGGCAAATTTAAT
>DCUN01000067.1:415-3796 GCA_002327225.1 Desulfobulbaceae bacterium UBA2213 | reverse complement strand
ATGACGGTGAGCTCCATGGTGGAACGGATTTTTTCGGCCAGATCCAGGGTGTCCTGGCTGGTTTTGACGTCGATGAGCAGGATGACAAATTCTTCTCCACCATAACGGATCACGATGTCTGAGGCCCTGATACAACTTTTCAGGACTTCTGCCGTTTTGATCAGGACCACATCCCCGGTCTCATGGCCGTAGGTGTCGTTGACTTCCTTGAAAAAATCCATGTCACACATCA
The DNA here is from genome assembly GCA_002327225.1 of Desulfobulbaceae bacterium UBA2213. GTDB lineage: Bacteria > Desulfobacterota > Desulfobulbia > Desulfobulbales > Desulfocapsaceae > UBA2270. The sequence goes on along the minus strand of DCUN01000067.1, from coordinate 3,564 downwards.
GGATGCCAACTCTGCTTGCCCGGCGCTTGGTACTCGCGACCAGGGTGTCGGAGTATGTCTCAAGAAAACGCCTGTTGTAGAGATCGGTCATCGGGTCGCGCAGGGTCGTCTCCTGCAGGGCCGAGGCAAAACGTTTTGCCTCGATAACGGGTGTTGCCTCCTTGATGTAACGAGAGGCTCTTTTGACCAGATGTTCAAACTTTTCCTTCTCTGCAAGGGAACTTCCCAGCTGATAGAGAATCTGCACAACGCCTACCACCTTGCCATTGGCCTGCATGGGAATACAATGATGTTCAAAGCGGTCTCCATGAGGAAATTTTTTGCAGATGTCAGGAAAATCAAGGGAGGAAATATCATGGCCCGTGCGCTTTGCTCGGCAGAAATTGGCATCGTCAAAAATCTCAGGGCTGCATACATGGTCAAAGCTCGAGGCATAGGCCACGGACATATTGTTTTTTGTGCCGGTAACTTCGTAAATATAAAGCTTTTCCAGATTGTAGCGATCGCAGAGGAGGTGAGCCAGACGCTGGTTGACCTCGGTCGTGGATTCTTCCTCTTCGATGATGGCTTTGAAGGTGTTGAGGCTGAAGGTGTTGTCCACCATGATGTTGAGCTGATGCGCCAGCTGTCCGACCTCATCATTGCTTTTGACCGTGATTTTCTGGTACCGCTCACTGTCACCTTTGGCGATAAAGGTGATTTTTTTAAGGATATCCCGCAAAGGTGTGGCGATAAGAAGGATGTAGAGCAGAGTGGCTATAGTCAGAATGGCTGCAATACAGCTGCCGATAATAATTGAACGGGAGGTCGTGGTGGAGATGATAACTTCCAGCTCTCCGAACTGATCCGTACGCTGCTTACCCAGCTCAACCGTCATGTCGATCACCAGATCATAGGTCTTGTCAAGGGTGGCAACCAGCTTTGTGAGCAGCGTCTCTTGCTCGTCGGTCGGACACTGGTCGAGCAGGCACACGGTCAGGCTCTGGAAGGCCTGTTCAAGAAGAAGGGACTCCTGGGACAGAGAGGAAAACAGGGTGTTCATCTCTGGGTTCTCTGTTTTCTGGACCGTGAAGACATCAAGGGTCTTGTTGGCAACCCTGGACACGTCCAGAATCGGTCCTCCGTTTTGCAGGGCGTTAATCATGGTCTTGAGATCGGTCAGTCGTTGCTTGTTGGCTGCGACGTTACGATTGTCTTCTTGGAGTTGCGCGGCGTTAAGGATGTGCAGCAGTGATATCTTGAAGCCATTGATGTTGCGTAAAATAGTTTGGCTTACCTTGTATTGAGGGTTGGTGATATCTCTGATCACATGGTTTCGCTCGGCGATTCGTTGCAGGGCGACCGCGTTAAAGGTGATCAGCAGGAGGAAGCCCAGGAGAGAAACCACCAGCATACCGATTAACTTTCCGGTGATACTGGTATCCAGACATTTTTGAAGAAAACCGCCCAGTAATGAATCTGTTGAGCAGGTAGTGCCAAAGAAGGAAAACGTTTTGTCTTTAGATATACTCGTTTCAGTGAGAGACATAGGTAAACCGAATCGGTGGAGGATGAATGAGCCCTTGCGGGAGCTTCAGAAATGAAATTGTACAAGGTTTTTTTTTAGTATTAAATTAGTATCGATATTGTGTGGCTCTTGTCAAGGAAAGAGAGTGTTTTTTGCTTCCGCTGACCTTGTAGGCGACGCAATAGAAGCAGAGTGAAAGGCCATGTCAACGGCTGCAAGATAGTGTTCCTCTGTAGCGGCTTTTTTTATTTTTTTCCAGATCTTTTGTTGGCCTGGAAAAGAAGCAGCAAGGTAAAACCATATCTGCTTCATCCGGCCGAGCAGGTGGCTGGGGCCGGCGAGGCTTTTGCTGTAGCCTTCGTAGAGCTCCTGGTGAAAGGCCAGGAGCATGCGTGTGCGTTGCAGGGCGCTGAACTCTTCGCCCTTGATGGTTGCGGCCAGAAAAGGGTCGGCCAGGACTCCCCGGCCGATCATCCAGCGCTGCAGGGTGGGGAATTGTTTTTGCAGGGCGAAAAAGGTGTTGATGTCGGTGATGTCACCGTTATAGACCAGCGTATGACGGCTCAGCTCCAGGCAATGGCTGAAACTCTCCGGGTCGGTTGATCCTTTATAGAGCTGTTTGCCCAGGCGGGTATGGATGATGATCTCTTGCAGCGGATAGTCATTCAGCCTTGGCAGGAGGGTTGCCAGCTCATCTTTGTGGTTCAGTCCCAGCCGCGTCTTGATGGAGAGCTGCAAGGGCAGCCGGGGCAGGATCTGGTCGAGAAGGGAGAGGATGGTCTCGGGATAGGGCAGCAGGCCTGAACCCCTTCGTTTACGGGTGACCATGGGAGCCGGGCAGCCCAGATTCCAGTTGATATGCGTGTAGCCGATATCATGCAGCCGATGGGCCAGTGAGAGAAGGCCCTCCGGCTCGCTGTGAAGAAACTGGGGCACCACAGCCAGGGCTGTGTTTTCTTCAGGTTGCAGGTCGCGAAGCTGTCTCGGGTCAAAGGGTGAGCGCGGCTGCGGATTGATAAAGGGGGCAACCGCCTGATCAAAGCCGCCGAAGTGGTGTTGAAAGAGGCTGCGGAAGAGGCAGTCTGTGATCCCACGAATGGGCGCCAGGTAGAGAAAGGGTTGTTTTGTCATTTTCAGGTACGACTGCAGGCTAAGGATTATCCAGTGTCTCGGGCGCCAAGGACGGCGCAGGAGCGACCGCAGACTATGGAAGGTCCAGTGTCGCGGGCGCCAAGGACGGCGCAGGAGCGACCTCCCGTATCCAGCCTTCCACCTGGGCCAAGGTGGGCTTTATGCCGGCGCTCTTGATCTGACCATTGATCATCAGGGCAGGGGTGAGAGTGACCCCCTGGCGCCCGATCTCGTCAGGATCATGGATCTGTTCGATGTCGGCGGCAACTCCGGCCCGTCCCATGGCGTCGATGACCATGGTCTGCAGGCTGTTACAGCTGATACAGCCGCTGCCGAAGATCCGGATGGTCAATCCCTGCTCCTTCTCATCATCGATGCCGAGCAGTTTGCGGTATTCCCGGCCGATGGCCTCCTGGTATTTCTCGACCATGGCGGGAGGGATGTAATTGTGCTCTGTGACGGCCTGGAGAATAAAATCAATTGCCTGATCCATGGCCATCTCGGCGGCCAA
>DCUN01000067.1:0-404 GCA_002327225.1 Desulfobulbaceae bacterium UBA2213 | reverse complement strand
CCGGTGGGACTATCCATATCTGCTCTGATGTGGTACGTGTGAATGTGAAAAAGTTAAATGTTGAAGGCTTGCCTGTTCCGGTCTTCCTTGTGCCTCGTACGATAATCCAAAACGCTGACTGATGAAAGAAGAAAGAAACGACATCCTCTGTGATCCGGCATTATTGCGCGCGAGACTGGGGAACTATCCGCAGCGGCTGATTGCTGCCCTGTTGCGGGTGGCAGCGGCACGTGGATTGGATTTTTTTGTCATTGGCGGCACAGTGCGTGACTGGCTGCTGGGCCGGACGCCTGGCGATCTCGACATCACAGTGGCCCATGACGCCGTGGCCTGTTGCCGTGCTCTTATTGCCGAGTTGGGGGGTGGGGCTTTTGTTGCCCTTGGTTGTGCCGAGGAGGATGCGG
>DCUN01000125.1 GCA_002327225.1 Desulfobulbaceae bacterium UBA2213 | reverse complement strand
ACAGTTCTGTCGGATCTGCTCCATACGCCTCCACTTCATCAATACTGTGCACCGATGCCCCCATCTTTTCGATGGCGGCCTTGATATCGTCAAAAAGGATGTCAGCGCCTTCAATGGTAACCATGGTGCTTTCTGTCTTTTTATCGACCTCGATCACTGTTAAGGTCACACGGTAATCCTTACTGAGGGCTGTCAGGGCGGAGGCAAAGTCCAGGGCATTGGGTTGATGCGGCTTGAGGACATCAAGCACCAGTCTTCGTATCTTTGTCATGGGTCGTTCTCGCAAGGTAGCGATCTTTATCGGTAATGGTCTGGGAATCAGTAAGGGAAGGTCCGGCGCCAGGAGTCTTCGTGCCTGGCGCCGCTGCCGCCTTGAGAAGAAGCGGCTCGACCTGCGCATGATGGGCGTAACGGCTGTGTGTCGCTCCTCATTAATTTTTTATATCATATTGGCTATGACCGTGTCTAGCATTCAGCTTCCTGCTTCTCCCCCTCTGCTTCAGGCTCCGGCATATCGAGGAACGGCGGCTTTGAGTTACGTGCAACTTAGGAGCCGTTACGAAATAACATGGCCATTTATATCAATTTCGTTACGGCTCCTTATGCCGCACCGGTTCATTCAATGGCCATGTTATTTTTTTACAGCGGCTTACCGTTGTTGCCATCCCACCATTTCCTTAAAAATGGTGGACGTAGCGGACATTAATGCGCTCTCCCTCTGTCCGGTTTTCCGCCGCCGCCTCAAAGTAGAGATTGACGAAGATATGATTGTCTTGTGAAAAATGATAGACCCCGCCGGGACCAAACCCCAAGACCTTTTCCTGTCGACCAGGTTGATCGTGCCCATCCTCCTCTGTATCAGTAATCTGATCAAGATAGTAGGCATTGACTCCCAGGCGCAATGTCTTAGGGATTACCTCGAAATCGGTGCTCACATTGGCATGAATGGCCTGGCCGGCCTGCATATCATCCGCACCGGGGAAGGTGTTGATATTCGGCTGGTCATTCTTGCCGTTCCAGAGATAATGGAGGCGCCAGGAGGCGGTCCACTGCGGTGTCACAAAAAAAGTGGCCGCCCAATAGGGGTTAAAGGAAAAGAAATTACTCCCCGGGTTCAAGGCCCGATCGTCATCATATTTTCCAGTCGGGAAGATCATCTGCAATTCAATGCGGTGCATGAACCGCGGACCATTGGCGCCCATCACCGGGTCCCATTGCAGAAAAGGCCCGAGCACAATATCGCCAAAACCAGAGCCATTATCCTGGAGCCCAACCAGTTTTGGCGTAAAATCGAGGCCGACATAAGGCACAATACAGTTCACCCCAAACTTACCATCAAAAAGGACCGCCTTGTCAGACTGATAAATAAATTGACTGAGACTCACCCAGTTATCAAGTTTGGGATCAGGGAGAGGAATTTCATCTCCATTGCCGTCGGTAAGGGTGTCAGCCGTGTAGTACATCAGATACTGCTGAAAATACACTCCAGGGCCAGCAGGCGGAGCTCCGTCCACAAAGCTGGTCAGGCCAAGGTTCACCGCCGGTAGGTCATAGGCCAGGGTAATGGTCGGCAGAAGGCTCAATGCGACCATGGCACAACAAATCTTTGTTAATTGTTTCTTCATCGCTTCTTCCTTTTTTCTTTTCCCATATAAAAATCTGACCCACACGTGGTGGGCAGACAGCGTCTCTATCGTTTAGTGCCTTACAGCTCATTTTCTTGTTTTTTTCACAAGAAAATGAGCTGCGAAAGGCACTTATCCCGTTCATTGGGGTTAGACTTCTGGCAGATATCGTGTTGCTTCGGCGATTACCCCGGCAGGGTAATCGCAGGTATGCAATTCCCCGGCAAAGAATGTTTTGTAACTGGACAGATCAAGGATTCCATGGCCGGACAGATGGATGTCAGCCATCGGCAAGGCAGACATCCATTGACTCTGCATACAAACGGCAAGGAGATGGGTAATGTGACAGGGTAGAATTAAACGGACCTTTTCTGTAAATCCATCAATGATCGATTTGAATGGCCAGAACTGCCTGGCTGAAATGGTCTTTGAAGGCAAGCCCTACCTCAATGCTTTGAGGGGTGTCTTTAACCTGTTTATGCCAGCAAATCTCAGCTATCCCCTGGAGTTGGGGAACCACAAAATCATTTCCAAAGTCGAAGCGCAACAGACTGTCGGAGGGGATTTCCCGGTCAATGAGGATGCGCATGCCTCCCTGGCTGTAATCAAGAGTCACGGCCTGTTGGGTAAAATGTCCAATTATGGTGCCTATTGAATCACAGGTTTGGATCAAGATCTTGTGCTTTTGGGGAATGCGCACAAACCGGCGTCTGCTTGTCTGCTTGTTGGTCTGTGTGTCTATGATATGGTTTTCCATCAGGCAATACCTCGTACAAGGAAGAAAGAGTATGGTCTTTGTTTATATAAAAAAATCAATTGTTTAAATGTTCTGGGCGAGAATCTTTTTTAGCTTGTCGTGTTGGTGGTTGCGCTATGGGTGGCTGAATTTTCTGCTTATTTATTCATTGATCTGGAGACATGAGAAA
>DCUN01000021.1:2497-3145 GCA_002327225.1 Desulfobulbaceae bacterium UBA2213 | reverse complement strand
GATGTAGACGTTGAAACCGGCAAGGTTAAGGGCGTTTTTTAGGTGCCGTTACTAAACAAGCAAGGGCTTTTTCTTGCTTGTTTAGTCTACGGCACCTTATGTCGCGTCCATGAAACAGCAGTCTTTTCAGCTGTTTCATGGCGTGGCGTCTGGCCGGATATCGCGCAAGAACAAGCAAGGGCTTTTTCTTGCTTGTTTAGTTTACGGCACCTTATGCCGTGTCCAAGAAACAGCAATCTTTTTCGGCTGTTTCTTGGCGTGGCGTCTTGCCGGATAAGGAAACAGTTCCATTGTTTTGTAACGACGAATCTGAATAAATATTAAGTATGGCAATAACGGGTTAAAAAGATTTTCTTTTTAACCCGTTTGTTTTTTTAGGGGAAAAGATGTATCTTCTGACAGCTGATAACTTTTACGCAGGAACACTGCTTCAAGTTCAGGAAGCTTTTAACCTTTGTGGTATAGATTATAATGGCTGTCGTATCTGATAATAAAATGTCGCCCAAGAAATCTGGTCTTCGAGGAACAGTCAAAGATCAATCCGGGGCTGGTAAGTATAAGATTGGTGAGCTCCTGAGCAAGGCTGGTTACATAACGCCTGGTCAACTGGAGACTGCCAAGCAGCAGCAGAAGAGGAATGGTGGGCGT
>DCUN01000021.1:0-2405 GCA_002327225.1 Desulfobulbaceae bacterium UBA2213 | reverse complement strand
GTGGCCGGTAATACCTTGCAGATTACCATGGCGGATCCGATGGATACCGAGGCTGTGGCAAAGCTTCAGGGGCTTGTCGCCAGAGAATTATCAACCGGTGTTTCCACTGAAGATGATATTATTACGGCCTATCAGCAGTATTATGCTATTGATGACGCCGAGGTGTTGGCCCTGCGCAGCGGCCAGGGAGAGAAGGCGGAAGAGGAGATGTCTGTCGCTGAGATTGATGACTTTGGCTCCATTGTGGCTGAGGCGGCGGATGATTTTGAGATAGAGACAGTAGATGAAAAAGAAGGGAAAGAGCAGTTTGCCGCATCGGATGCCCCCATTATCAAACTGGTGAATGGAATTCTGGTCAAGGCTGTGCAGGATGGCGCCTCTGATATTCATCTCGAACCGTATGAAAAAAACATGCAGGTTCGCTATCGGAAGGATGGTTCTCTTTTCAAGTCGATGAATCTGCCGCTGACGATCAAGAATGCCCTGGTTGCCCGGGTGAAAATTCTGGCAAATCTGAATATTACCGAGCGTCGTATCCCCCAGGATGGCCGTATCAAGATGCGCCTCGGACATAACCGCTCCGTCGATTTTCGTGTTTCAACCCTGCCCACGCTCTTTGGGGAATCGGTTGTTCTGCGTATCCTTGATAAAAGCTCCCTGAATGTTGATCTGACCAAATTGGGCTTTGAGGTCGAGACCTTTGAGATGTTGAAACGGTGTCTGAACCGGCCCCAGGGCCTTCTGCTCGTTACCGGCCCAACAGGATCCGGTAAAACAGTTACCCTCTATTCGGCCCTCAACTCTCTGAACAGTGAGGATATCAAGATTCTTACTGCTGAAGATCCTGTGGAGTTCAACTTCAAAGGAATCAATCAGGTGCATGTGAATGCAGAGGTCGGTATGACCTTTGCCGCTGCCCTGAAGGCCTTCCTCCGTCAGGATCCTGATATTATCATGGTGGGTGAGATCCGTGATCTGGAAACGGCGGAGATTGCAATCAAGGCTGCCATGACCGGACATCTGGTCTTTTCAACCCTGCATACCAATGACAGTGCGGCCACCATTGCCCGTCTGGTAAATATAGGTATACCTTCCTTTATGCTGGCCTCTTCCGTCACCATGGTTCTGTCCCAGCGTCTGGGGAGAAAGTTGTGTCAGAAATGTAAGACACCTGTGATGCACGATCCACAGGAACTGGTGCAGATGGGATTTCATGCAGATGAAGTTGATACCTTGGTTACTTATGGCGCTGTAGGGTGCGCTGTCTGCAATGGCGTCGGCTATAAAGGGCGAGTCGGTTTTTTTGAACTGATGGAGGTAACCGATGAGGTAGCCACAGCCATCAGCGCAGAGGTTCCGGAAGACACCCTGCGCAAGGTGGCGATCCAGTCAGGGATGGTGCCCTTGCGTGCTGCTGCCCTGCAAAAGGTTCGTGATGGTGTGACCAGTGTTGAAGAGGTACTGCGGCGCACGGTGGCCAACGAGGAGAGCCTTCCCGCCTATCTGGTGAATCCCGATGTGGAGAACTATGAAGATGGTGATATGATTATCCGGGAAGGGAACCGGGATATCGATTTTTTCAAGTTGATTCGTGGAGCGTTGACAGTCATCAAGGGAGGAAAAAAGATTGCTGAATTAACCGAGCCGGGTGAATATTTCGGCGAGATGGCCGCTATCTCAGGTGAGCAGCGTACCGCCTCAATAATTTCCCAGGGGCGCTCGTCGGTGAAACGGTTTCCCGGAGATAAGCTGGAAGAAGTGATAAAGAAATATCCAGAGGTCTCCGAACATCTCTTTAAGACCATAGTCTCCCGATTGCAGAAATCAAACCAGATTATTGTCAAACTTGCAGGCGGCACCAGTGGCCGCCAGCCCCAGCCCCAGCCGCGTTAACTATGAGCCGGATTACTGTTTATATTATTGCCTATAATGAGGCCGAGAAAATTCAAGCGGCTGTGCATTCGGTACTCTGGGCTGATGAGATTATTGTGGTGGATTCACATTCGACTGATGACACGGTACAGATTGCCGAAGCCCTCGGGGCCCGGGTTGTTCAGGTTGAATTCAAGGGGTTTGGTGATCTGAGGAACCAGGCGATTGCCGCCTGCTCTCATGAGTGGATCTTCAGTCTTGATTCTGATGAACGGTGTACGCCGGAGGTCAGGGATGAAATTCTGGAGATTGTTCAGGCCGAGAAGAATGTTGATGCCTATTATGTGCCACGCAGGAATTTCTTTATGGGGCAATGGATCAAGCACTCTGGTTTTTATCCCGATTACCGGCAGCCACAACTCTTTAGAAAAGGGGCCCTTGTCTTCAGTCAGGATATGGTGCATGAATCCTATTCTATAACTTCTTCGCAAAAACCCGGGGCGTTGCATCATGCCATCTGGCAGGTTCCTTTT
>DCUN01000001.1 GCA_002327225.1 Desulfobulbaceae bacterium UBA2213 | reverse complement strand
AAGATGCAGTTCTTTCCGGTCAAGGATATGGACGAGGTCGTGAAGATTGCCTTCGGCAAGTCCCAGGGTTCGGACAAACAACCTCTGCCCTTAAAAGAAGAACCCAAGAAGGCGGCAGTGACAAGCCCTCAATAAAGCAACAGCACAAATAATAAAAGATTGATATATGGGAAGACATTGCAGTCATCAGACTGATGATGCTCTTCCCATTTGCTTTTTTGCCATATACCTGGCCTTTGGTTGAAAATTTTTTTGCCGCTTTGCGTGAGAGAAGAACAAGGCACTTTGCTGGATGAACTATCGTCCAAACTTTCGTTGGCCGACCAACTCGACCAAACCATCACCACCTCTCTGCAACAGGCCGAAGCCCTGCGTCAATCCATCCTGAAAAAAGCCTTCTCCGGCCAACTGGTGGGGTAAGACCCGCATGACGAACCAGCCCCTCGGCACTGCTGGCGCGGATCAAGGCAGAGCGGTCAACTGTTGCAAAGAATGCAACTGTTGCCGCCAAGCCCAGCAAAACGGCAGGGAGAAAGTAATATGCAAAAAAAAGCATATTGTAAATTTGAACTATCCGGAATCTCCGGACAGTTGCCGAGAATAGTGAGGCGATATCATGAATGAAGTTTTGATATATCAAAAAGATAATGGCCAATCTACGGTGGAAGTTCGGTTAGAGCGCGAGACGCTCTGGCTGAGCCTGCAACAGATTGCGGACCTTTTTAATCGAGACAAATCCAGAGTTTCTCGTCATTTAAAAATGATATTTGAAACCGGAGAGTTAGACATGAAGTCAGTTGTTGCGGAAAACGCAACAACTGCCGCTGACGGTAAGACCTATCAGGTCAAGTATTACAACCTGGATGCCATTATTTCCGTTGGTTATCGCATCAATTCAGTCGAAGGCACGCAGTTCCGCATCTGGGCCAACCGCGTCCTCAAGGACTATCTGGTGCAAGGCTACGCCCTGAACACCCAACGCCTGCAAGCCCAGCAGGAGCATATCAAACAGCTTGAGCGCACCCTGACGCTGTTCCAGCAGAATCTGATCGAGCAGGCTAGCCTGCCGGAGGCGCGCGGGCTGGTGAGCGTGATTGCCGGCTATGCCCGCACCTTTGTGCTGCTCAACCAGTTCGACAGCGAACGGCTGCCGCTGGGTGATTTTGCCACGGCGATACGCTATGAGATCCAGCCTGCGGAAGCAGTGGCGGGTATTGCCGCGCTCAAGGCGAATTTGATGGCGCAGAGCGAAGCCTCCGAGTTGTTTGGCAACCAGAAGGACGACAGCTTTGCCGGTATTCTCGGCAATATCGTGCAGTCGTTTGGCGGGGAGTTTCTTTACCCCAGCATCGAGGAGCAGGCCGCGCATCTGTTGTATTTCATCATCAAGAATCATCCGTTTTCCGACGGCAACAAACGCATCGGCGCTTTTTTGTTCATCTGGTTCCTACAACGTAACCAGTACCATCTGAAAACTGACGGCGAGCTGAAGATCAACGACAACGCCCTGGCGGCCATCGCCTTGCTGGTGGCGCAAAGCGATCCCGCCCAAAAACAACTGATGATTCATCTGATCATGAATCTGATTCGAGGCTAAGACATGACCCTCGCAGCCATCATCTCCAAGGTCTGGAGTTTCTGCACCACCTTGCGCGACGACGGGGTGGGTTACGGCAACTATCTGAAGCAGATCATCGATAACCTGGAGGCCGGTTTGACCAGCTTCAGCCAGGAGTGTCCGGTTTGGAAATTGCAATAGCCTTCAGAACGATCAAATCCCCCTCTATCCCCCCTTTTTCAAAGGGGGAAGCATTAAAGTCCCCCCTTTGAAAAAGGGGGGGTTAGGGGGGGATTTGCTGTACACGGAAACAATATTTTTACCGGATGCAATTTTTAAACCGGACAATGCTGAGCTTCAGCCGGTTATTGACAGATTTGGCTGATACCAGGTAAAATATAAAAAATAAATGTGTACTCGTATTGCTCCCGCTGCCGATGACGGCCTGCTTTTCAATAAACCAGCGTTCCCGAACGATGCCGTGCCTGAGTGTTCAGGTCCGAATACCGATCCGCTGCTACCAGCCATATTATGAAATTCTCTTTTAATATTAATAAAAAGACCCTGTACCGGATCGCTCTTTTCCTGCTGCTTTGCCCCCTGATCTTCAGTAGCTGGCTGGCCCTCTACAGCCTGCAATCCGGGCCTGGTCAGGAGGCGGAATACACCATTGTCATCATTCCTCCCGGATCAGGCCTGAAGCAGATCGGCACGATCCTGGCTGAGGCCGGACTTATTGATGAAGATATCCGTTTTCTATTGCTGGCAAAATATCTCGGTCTGTCCCGGAAACTGCCGGCCGGTGAGTTTCGCCTGCCCCTTGGAACAACCCCGGGCAATGTCTTGCGCCAACTGGCAGCGGCCCAGCCGGTTCGATATACCGTCACCATCCCCGAAGGACTCCGCATAAAGGAGATCGCCGATATCTTTGCCGCCGGCGGCTGGTGTGACAGGGAGCATTTTATTGACCTTGCCCATGATCCGGAATTCATCAAGTCCCTGGGACTCACAGCCGTGCACAGCCTGGAAGGCTATCTCTATCCCGATACCTATTATCTGACCCGGGAACTGAAGGATACCAAAAACCTGATCACCATGCAGGTGAACCGTTTTCATAAGGTGTGGGAAGGACTGGGCAGTGACCCCGAACATCCTCTGAGCCGCCATGAAGTTGTCACCCTGGCCTCGGTCGTCGAGAAAGAGACGGGCGCCGCCGAGGAACGGCCGATCATTGCGGCCGTCTTTCTCAACCGTCTCAAGACCAGGATGCGCCTGCAATCCGACCCAACGGTAATCTACGGCCTGGACAATTTTTCAGGAAACCTGACCAAAGCCGACCTCAAAAAAGATCATCCCTATAATACCTATGTCGTCCCGGCCCTACCCGCCGGCCCCATCTGCAATCCAGGCCAGAAGGCCATGGAGGCCGTTCTGCGCCCCGCCTCCACTGACTTCTTCTATTTTGTCTCCAGGAATAACGGCAGCCACCACTTTTCCAAGAACCTTTCCGAGCATAATCAGGCAGTACGTGAATATCAGCTGAGAGAGAAATGAGGCAACGTGTCAACAGTGGACACCAAATCAGTCATACTCCTTTTTGCAATTTCAGACTTCCTGATCCGGAT
>DCUN01000026.1:13881-20670 GCA_002327225.1 Desulfobulbaceae bacterium UBA2213 | reverse complement strand
CATCCCAGTTATTGGTGGCATACATAGCCCTGACCGACTGGGGCATGATCTCTTCGGTAGAACCACAGATCTGCAGATGATTCCGGTCAATGACCACAATCAGGTTATCAAGCTTGTATTTATTGGCGAAACGGATGGCCTCGGTAATCTGGCCCTTCTGCTGTTCACCGTCCCCCATAAAAACCACAACTTTATTGGGACGTCCCTGCATCTTGAAGGCGTGGGCAATGCCTACGGCAGTAGACAGCCCCTGGCCCAGATTGCCGGTATCCCACTCAACTCCCGGGACAATGCGCTCGACGTGACCGGGGAAGCCGGAATCAGTACGGCGAAAGCCGGCAAGAAAATCTTCCTCAGCGAAATATCCATATTCAGCCAGGGTAGAATAGACACCCGGGGAGATATGGCCCATGCTGACAATAACCCGATCCCTTTCCTCCATGGCCGGATCTTTCGGATCATGGTTGATGCAGCCGTAGGTGACAAGCAGCATATCGAGCGAAGAGAGAGAGCCGCCGGGATGACCGGAAGCGGCAAGGCTTGTGCAAAGCAGGATGTTTTTGGCGCACCGAACGCGCATCTCGCGCAATCCCTGCAATTCTTGACTGGACAATTCACTTGATTGCATATTTAATTGCAGTGGCATATGGTTCTCCAATTATGGTAATAAAGAAACGGATAAGCCGTCGTTCAAAAATAACCAGTACTTTTCAGGTTCATGAACGGCATAAGGGGCCGTAAAGAAATGGATAAAAAAATATGGGTTATTTCTTAACGGCCCCTAAAGAGAGAGGCTCAAAGATTCAGCCTGTCAGTCAAGCTGTCAGACAACAGAAACCTTGACCTGAAAAAGACGAAAAAAATACAAAATACCCTGTTTGAAAAAAAATATCAGCAATAAAAAAATGCTTCAGATCGCTCACCTGACTCTCGACTCACCCTTTGTCCTTGCCCCCTTGGCCGGATATACTGATTTCCCCTTTCGCCTGCTTTGCCGGGAGTTCGGGGCAGGCCTTGTTGTCTCCGAGATGATCAGCTGTCACGGTCTGGTCTACAAACAGGAAAAAACGAGAGCCATGCTGGCCTCAAATCCTGCGGAACGGCCAGTCTCTTTTCAGCTTTTTGGAGCAGATCCGGGAATAATGGGGCAGGCAGCGGCCATTCTCAGCACCTTTCAACCGGATCTGATTGATATCAACATGGGCTGCCCTGTCAAAAAAGTGACCAAACGGGGGGCTGGCGCCGCCCTGATGCAGGATCCACATCTGGCAATGGAAATTCTGGACAGCGTCATCAAAAACAGCACCGTCCCTGTCACCGTCAAAACACGAATCGGGGTGGACAGCCACCATATCTCAGCAGTTGATTTTGCCAGAAGAACTGAAGATGCCGGGGCTGCCGCCATCACCGTCCATGGTCGCACCTGGGCCCAGGGGTTTACCGGCACTGCAGACTGGGATGTCATCGCCCGGGTGAAAGAAGCTGTCTCCCTGCCGGTAATCGGCAATGGCGACATCCATTCCCATGCCCAGGGATTAGAGATGATGCGTCTGACCGGATGCGACGGTGTCATGATTGGCCGGGCGGCACTCGGCAACCCCTGGGTCTTTTCTCCTGGCGGCAAACCAACTGAGTTGTCACTGCTGCTGGATGGTGTCTTTCGCCATCTGGAGCTTATCGAGGAATCGCTGCCGTCAGGACATATGCCGGGAGGTATCAAAAATCATCTTGGCCGCTATTTCAAGGCCCTGCCCGAGAGCGCCCGCTACCGGAAAATGATCTATGACTGCAAAGACCTTCCAAACCTGCGGCTTGCCCTCGCATCCATCAGAGCACACTCTCTCAATCAGCAGGGGCAGGGATGACATCATCACAGATAAAGACCAGCAAATCACCACTCCACCAGCCCTCTCCTCTGGCTGAACGCATGCGCCCCCGCAGCCTTGACGAATTCGCCGGACAGGAAACCCTTCTGGGACCGGGCAGGATGCTGAGTACCGTCATTGGTGCAGGGGCCCTCCCTTCCCTGATTCTCTGGGGGCCGCCGGGCACCGGCAAAACTACCCTGGCCAAGATACTGGCCGAATCCACCTCTGCCTATTTTGTCTTTTTTTCAGCCGTCCTCTCCGGGGTAAAGGAAGTCCGGCAGATCGTCGACAAGGCCCAGGAACTTCTCAAGACAGAAAACCGGGCCACCGTCTTTTTCATTGATGAGATCCACCGTTTCAACAAAGGCCAGCAGGACGCCTTCCTTCCCCATGTCGAATCCGGTCTCTTTACCCTCATTGGTGCCACCACCGAGAATCCCTCTTTTCACGTCACGGCCCCCCTGCTCTCCCGCTGCCGGGTCCTTGTCCTTCACGCACTCGAGGACGAACACCTGCAGACCATCTTCCATCGCGCCCTGGCTGATTCTGAAAATGGCCTGGGACAATATCATCTCCAGTTCACCGACAACTCCCTGCGCCACCTGATAAGCCTGGCAGACGGGGACGCCCGAATGGGACTGAACATCCTGGAAATCGCAGCAACCCTTGCCCTGCACCATTTTCACACTACGCCTGACAGAGAGTTTCCAACTATCACAAGCGATGACATCGCCGAGGCGGGACAACACAAATCCCTACGCTACGACAAGGATGGCGAAGAACATTACAATCTGATCTCGGCCCTGCACAAGAGCCTGCGCGACTCAGATCCTGACGGCGCCCTCTACTGGCTCTACCGGATGCTTGAGGCTGGAGAAGAACCTCTCTATATCTGTCGCCGCCTGATCCGCTTCGCCTCTGAGGATATAGGCGTTGCTGATCCGCAGGCCCTCAGCCAGACCATCAGCTGCCAACAGGCATTCCAGACCCTTGGCAGCCCCGAAGGGACGCTGGCCCTGGCCCAAGCCGTAGTCTATCTTGCCACGGCCCCCAAAAGCAATGCCCTCTACACGGCGGAATCAGACCTTCGTCAGCAAATCACCCGGACCGGATCCCTGCCGGTCCCCATGCATCTGCGCAATGCCCCAACCAGCCTCATGAAAAAACTGGGTTACGGCAAGGGATATCAATATGCCCACGACAAGGATCAGGGTCTAGTGGAGCAGAATCATCTACCACCGGAGCTTGCGGGCACCATTTTTTACTCTCCCACCACCAGAGGGTATGAGGCGGTGATCAAAGACAGGCTCAGCAAATGGCGCCAAATTCTTCAACAACGTAAACAGGAACATAATGCCTCTAAAAAATAATTACCCTTCTTCAACCAACAGACTCGTCAGTAAGGGACTGCTTTCCATCATGCTCCTCATTTCCTTGCTGGCAGTGCCCACAAAAATTCACGCCACCCCAATTGAGTCCTTTCTCCTCTTTTACTCAAACAATATCCAGGGAGAGACCGAGCCATGCGGCTGAAGCTCAAATCAGCTGGGCGGTCTGTCCAGGAAAGCCTCTCAGATTAAGAAGATCGCTGGCGAACAACAGAAACCCTTTCTCTTTGTTGACTCCGGCAATCTGCTCTTCAAACAGTCGCAGATTACCAAGGGGCCATCTCAGGAGCAACTGACAGCCGAAGGAATCATCAAAATCTACCGTACCATGAAGGTAGATGCAGTGGCCGTTGGCCCCCTGGATCTGACTTCTGGCCTTGCCTTACTACAAACCAGCCAGCAAGAGGGTTTCCCCTGGCTGTCCGCCAATCTTCTTGACAAACATGGGCGTCCTCTGTTTCAACCGGTGCATATAAAAAAAATCGGCAAGATAAAGGCCGGGATTATTGGCCTGACTGGAGCTCCTCTCCACCTGCCCGCAGATGTCACTCTTGCAGAATGGCGCACTGTGCTTCCCGAATTAATTGATAAGACCAGCCGGCAATGTGACATCCTGATCCTGCTCTCAAGCCTTTCTCCTGCCGAAAATCAAGAGATAGCCCAGCAATTCCCCGCCCTCCACCTCATACTTGCAGCTGACCAGCACAGTGGCAATATGAATCCGCAGCAAGTCAACAATACCCTGATCACCCAGACCGAAGCCCAAGGAAAATATCAAGGGATTCTGACCATTGACTGGAATACAAGTGGCAGGTGGGGACAGGCAAAAGAAGAAGAACTGACCGGCCTGCGTAACAGAATTGGTGCGCTTGACTGGCAACTCCAGCGCATGCAACAAAGGAAGGATCTGCATCAGCCGGCATACCTTGAAAAGATTGAACAGGTTGTAAGAGACAGGAAAATAGTGGAACAACAGGTCAAGTCCCTGGAGAAAACGCTGGCCCCTAACCCTGCAGGCAGACAGGAAGCACCCTGCAGCTTCAGCTACAATTTCCTTGCCCTGCAAGGATCCATGCCCAAATCCCCTGAGATCGAGTCCATCATCACTGAAATCAAACAGCAGATTACTACCCTGCACTCGGGCAAGATCAGCCAGGACATAGATTTTCCCTTCCTTGGTCATACTGGTTGCGTGAGCTGTCATCCAGATCAGACCAGCTTCTGGCAGGAGACACGTCACGCCAAGGCCTATCAGACATTACAAAGGAAAGAACAGGCGCTCAACCTGGACTGCCTCCCCTGCCACATCACTACCAGCCCTGGGTTTTCCTTAAGCCGCGACCAGCTTCTCTCTCTGCCTCCAGCCCTACAAACAGTTGGCTGTGAAAACTGTCATTCCGGCCCTGGCATCTCCCACGCCAGCAACCCTGTGAAATTTCAGATGACAAAACAAGTGGAAGAAAAAATATGTCTTTCCTGTCACACGAAAGAGAGGGACAATACTTTTGAATATCAAAAGAAGAAAGAGTTGATTGCTTGCCCTGCAGGGTAAGGAAGAACTAAGCCGTAGCTCTCGTGTTCGGCTCACACCTGTCCTCTATGCTGTGTTTGTGGCGAAAGAGGATGAAGCAGATGGTGCAGGGAGCACATCCGGACTGAGTGATCTCTATTTTATCCATATGATTAAAAGGCGAACAAGAGCCTATTGATGTGAGTAAAAAATACACACATGATTGAATAGTGGATAACAATGTAACAAACATCTCCTTGCTCAACCTCTATTGATTAGTAGAATTTCATTGCTGCATTAGATAGTTACACATTTTTATCATGTTGGCATAATTATTGAAATGTAAAATGGAAATGAATAAACTTCATTTCCTCCCTCCTCTTGACGCCTGCTCGATATGAGCAGGCGTCTTTTTTTTGCAGTTTTTGTTTGAAGAGTTAGTTTTTTTTCATATGAATACAAATAAATGAGAGTTAAGATTGTTTCATAAGGTGGCAACGGTATCGTAAGATATTTTATTTTTTTGATGCCCCCTTTGTCTCATCAATACTGACTTGGATCATCATTGTTTAGGGGGCATTATTCAGACATGGCTCTTGACTGAAGGGCCTGTCCACAAATACCATGAACATCTTGCATCTCAGATTTGGGCCATCTTTGGCTGCGACTCAATCACAAAATCCTCGACCTAGAACTGCTACGCCTGCGGTTTTGTTCAATCGTCGCAGCCAAATCCAACCCAAATCTGAGCGCAATTGTGTCCATAATATTTGCGGACAGGCCCTAAGTAAAAACAAAGGCTGTTACTTTTCTTTAATTATAGTAAAAAAGGTTCATCACATTGGGGAGAATATTTCATGCCAAGAGCTGGCCAAACATCTAATGCAAATTGGAACATTCTTTTTATCTGCTGGCTCCTCGCCGCAACTTCAACCATGGGAAGTGTGTTTTTCAGTCATGTGATGGATTTTGCGCCCTGTGTTTTATGTTGGTACCAGAGAATTTGCCTGTTTCCTTTAATTATCCTGCTGGGCGTAGGACTTTTTTCTTTTGATAAAAGTGTTGTAAAGTATACTCTCCCCTTAGCCATAGCAGGATGGTTGATAGCATTGTATCATAGCCTGCTCTACGCCGGAATCATTCCGGAGAACATACAGCCCTGCACCCAGGGCGTTTCATGTACGGAAGAATACATAGATCTGTTAGGTTTTATAACAATACCCATGCTTTCCTTGCTGTCATTTTCACTGATCATAGCCCTGTTACTGATCCTACAAAGGAGAATCTCTCGATGAAATATGTAATGATTGGAATCTCATGCCTTCTTCTGGTCCTGATTTTTGTGTTCGGCAGCTCCTATTACAAAGGACAGCAAACTGAAAAATTTGGTTTTATGGCCAAAGAAGATGCCTCAACATTTGTCCGTGAACATTCTCAGACGCGTGGCAGTGATGATGCGAAAGTCTATATTGTCGAGTTCATGGACCCGGCTTGTGAAACCTGCGCAGCATTTTCTCCTTTTGTGAGGCAGATAATGGACGCCAATCCAGGTAAAATCAAACTTGTTCTTCGCTATGCGCCTTTTCATGATGGCGCTGATTCTTTTGTAAAAATGCTTGAAGCAGCCAAAAAACAGGGAAAATACTGGGAAGCTCTGGACATCATGTATACGTCACAACCCTATTGGGCCAGCCACAGTAACCCGCAACCGCAACGGATTTGGCATTTCCTTCCCAAAGCAGGGCTCGATGTGGAACAACTCAAAAACGATATGGCTGACCCGGCAATTGCAAAAATCATTGAGCAGGATCTTGCCGATGCAAACACCCTGAATGTTCACAAAACCCCAGGTTTTTTTGTCAACGGTAAGCCTTTGCAAACCTTTGGTTACGAGCAATTACAACAATTAATTGAGTCTGAACTCAAGGCAAATTACCCCAATTGATCTATCAGGTCGGCTCCCCCTAACCAAAAAAAAATTATGAAAAAAATATCATTTTTAATTTTGATGTATTGCTTACCC
>DCUN01000026.1:9218-13855 GCA_002327225.1 Desulfobulbaceae bacterium UBA2213 | reverse complement strand
CTGGACTCTCTCTGAACTTAAGGGGCAGGTGGTCTTTGTTAATTTTTGGGCAACCTGGTGCCCTCCCTGCCGTGAAGAGATGCCGTCCATGCAAAAACTTCACGAAATGCTGCCAAAAAATTCATTTAAGATGCTGGCTATACTCAACGGAGATGACCCGGCAATCGCGAATAATTTTGCAAAAAAACTTGACCTGACCATGCCAATCCTCAATGACCAGGACAATACGGTTGGTGCAACATATGGATTGACCGGCCTGCCTGAGACTTTTATAGTTGACAAAGAGGGCATTCTCCGAGAGAAATTTATTGGCCCCGCCCAATGGAATGCCCCAATCCACATACAAATGCTGATGAAATACATCAACCAGTGATGACCCCGCAAAAAAATAATCCGCTCACACAAAAAATCCGGCCGGCTCCGTTTGTGACAATATTTATCTTTCTCGTCCTGGGAATTATCGGCATCACCCTGGAAGAGCCGTCACGCGTCCTTGAACAGGCAAAACAAATCTGCCTCTCCTGCATCGGTATCGGTTAAGCGATGGATTTCATCCGTAAATGGGTCCAGGCCCTGTTTTTCATTCTTACTAACGGATACTGGAATTTCCCGCTATCCAAAGGTATATACAAGGGTCCCCTGAAGATAGTTTGTTCGCCAGGGCTTAACTGTTACTCCTGCCCGGCAGCCACGACCTATTGCCCGCTCGGTTCGCTGCAGCAACTCCTCGCCGGGATCAGGATGTCCCTTGAAAATGGTCAATTCTTTGTTGGTTTTTATGTTGTGGGGACCATGGGCGTAATCGGTGGCTTTGTTGGCCGTATGGTTTGCGGATGGGCCTGTCCGTTTGGCCTTTTCCAGGAACTCCTCTATAAGATCCCTTCGCCTAAATTTGGCATCTGGTCCCCCTTACGCTCTATAAAATACCTCCTCCTGCTGTTCATGGTCATCCTTTTGCCTCTCTTTGCCATTGACGAATTTGGCTTCGGAAGTACCTGGTTTTGCAAATATGTATGCCCGGCCGGCACGTTAGAGGCTGGACTGCCGATGCTTGTATTGCAGCCAGGACTTCGCGAGAGCATAGGCCTTCTTTTTTTCAACAAGCTCTTCGTCCTCGTTCTTTTTATTATCTGGGCTGTTTTGGCGAGTCGTCCTTTTTGTCGGACTGCATGTCCCCTTGGGGCTTTTTATGCCCTGTTCAGTAAAATCAAACTGGTCAAGCTCCGCCTTGATCCCGCAAGATGCACCCACTGTCAAGCCTGCCATACTGTTTGTCCGATGGGTGTTCGCTTTAATGAGTCACCTGACGATATGGAATGCATATCGTGCCTTGCGTGCAGCAAGGCGTGCATGTTCGATGCAATCTCCCTTGAAGTCGGAGGGCTATCCATTGCAAGACAGCCAAGACCAAGCGGTTGCCAACTGAAAAACCCGACATAACCCTCATTTCCTGCCCCAGAAAACAAGAAGGCCTGCTTCCAGTAAACTGGAGCAGGCCTTCTTTTCTACACACCTTTCTTAGAGAATACAGAAAGTTTCTTTCTTGTTCTTAGCTTAACAACCAAAGGCTTTCTGCAGAGGTGGAACGGTCTGTTTTTTGCGGCTCATCATGCCGCCTACCCACATGACACCACCGTCGATCTTGCCCCCGAAGGCCTGCTCAATCATGGCTGGCTCGTCGGAAAGTACAATCAGCTCAGTCCCTTCCTTGACAACATCGGTGAGCATGAACAGAACTGAATGACGACCATCCTTCTTGACCTCCTCGAGGGCCTTCAACAGGTCAGCACGGATAGCGGCAACCTGATCGAGGGCGGCAAGCTCCAACTGGCCGATACCCACTTTCTTGCCGTTCATATCAAAATCCTTGTAGTCGCGAAAGACCAGGTCTTTCATGGCATAGCCATCAATGGAAGATTTGGCGCGCAGCATCTCCATGAACAGAGCATCAGTATCCTCAACGCCGGCAACTTTCTTCAGATCAGCCACTGCGGCCTTATCATCAGGGGTGCAGGTTGGGGACTTGAAATTCACGGTATCACTGAGAATGGCAGAAAGCATTCCGCCGGCAATATCCTTAGGAATAGCAACGCCGGCATCCTTGAACATCTTGTTCAGGACAGTGCCAGTACAGCCCACAGGCTCGGCACGAAACAGGATAGGCTGATTGGTAGTGATGTCACCAATCTTATGATGATCAACAATGGCAACCACCTCGGCAGAGGTGATGTTGGCCGGAGCCTGTCCGATATCGCTGAAGTCAACCAGGGCAACCTTCTGGCCGGCAGCATCCATCATTGTCTCAGGAGCAGCAAGACCAAAGCGCTTCAAAACCACTTTTGACTCTGGATTGAGATTATCGGCATCGATCTGCATGCAGGCCTTTGCTGGTTGACCTTGGGCATTGAGAAGCGCGGCAAAAGCAATGGCTGCGGTTACTGAATCGGTATCAGGGTTAGAGTGACCTACTACACAAATTGTCATCGGGGTTTTCCTCCATACTAATGAGTTATTTTAATCGACCGGAACGGACGATTTCCTATACTGCCTATTATCTACATATACAAAATTCATATTTTCTTTTTTACACTATTTTGTCGCCACAATAGTGCCTTCGCTATAGGGAGTCAAGCAGAAAAAATGAGAAAAAAATCTCTCCTACAATGCCACCTAACTACCACCCTGTCAACAAAAGCTTCGTGACTTTAGACGGTCACTCAAGTATATTAAATTTAAAAAATTCAGAAGCTGTCACCAAAGCGTTTCTGAACTCCTAATGTTTTCTATCTTGCCACAAACAGCTTCACAAAAACCCGATCCTTCCTTCAAACCATAGGTCCCGGTATGAACCAAAAAGCCAAACGAACCAGGTCTCTGCTTTTTCCTGCTTTTGTATTGATACTCCTGGCAACGGGCATTCTCTGGTTTTTCTTCAGCCGAGACACCTTACAACGTCCACCACAACCACCTGCCCTTTCTGAAGGATTACAGGCTGATCCGGCATCCGTCCTTTCTCCTAAGCTAACAGAACCACCCGCGTCCTCCCTTCTTCCCGAAGAAGCCTTCGTCTATGAAGCGCCTGGCGACCTGAAGGAACAAGTGGAATCGAGCCCCCTGCCAACCCTTCCAGATAAAGACCAGCTGCCCCTGGCCGCTCGGAAGATTCATGACTTCTACCAATATCTCGATCAGCAGGAATACATCCTGGCCTATCACCTTGATGCCCCAAGCCATATCTACTTTACCAGACTGATACAAAAATTACTGGACACCCCGCCAATTGTCATCAGGGAAACCGATGACCTCTTAACCATTCTCAAGAACAGCGCCCATCTGTTCCGGGTTCTTGGCAAAGACAACATTCTTCTTTTAAAAGAAATCCTCACTCGTGAAAAAGACAAAATTGAAGAGGTAGTGGCCAACTACTCCCTCCTGATCGAGCAGCCAAATTCTCTGGTCAATGAGTTCTCTCTCAAAGACCCAGACAACGCCATGTACGAATATGCCTGTTTCTTTCTTAACACCATGGGGGGGAAGTTATATCTTTCCAGAAGAGATTCTCTCTCACGAATGCTGGTCAATTATTATGCCCTCCTGATCGTCGACCAGGCAAATATAAAAGAAAAAAACAGACACGGCCTCCAGCTCCAGCCCTCAATCGACTTATTGATCGCAGAAATGGAAATTGGCGGCAATCAACTGCACTATAAAGAGGCCTACCTCGACAAGTTGTACGATCTGAAAGAAAAATATCAATAAACCTGCCCATGGCAAGGAATCATTAACATGGAAATCTGGTACATTGCGCTGAATGGTCAGCAGCAGGGCCCTTTCAATCAGGCCCGGATTTTACACGGACTGGCCACGGGAGTTTACAGCAGTGAGACACTGGTCTGGCGTCAGGGTTTTGCCAACTGGATGCCCATTGGACAGGCACCGGAACTCCATCAGCCCGCCTCGACACCCACTCATCCCCCTAGCTTCAGCGCCATGCAGGCCCATGTGATCGATTACCAGATCCATGGCAATGAGATGCAATTTGTGGAGGTTGAACTTGACCCGCAGGAGAGTGTCATCGCTGAGGCCGGAGCCATGATGTACATGTCGGACGGCATCCAGATGGAAACGATCTTTGGCGACGGCAGCCGCAGTTCAGAGGGCAGTGGCTTTATGGACAAGATGCTGGGTGCCGGTAAACGGCTCATTACCGGCGAGAGCCTTTTCACCACGGTTTTCACCTTTATGGGCCGCGGCAAAGGGAAGGTGGCCTTTGCCGCCCCTTATCCTGGGAAAATCATCCCTCTTGAACTAAAAAATTATAGCGGTAAGCTTATCTGTCAGAAATCCGCCTTTCTCTGCGCCGCCAAAGGAGTGGCCTTAGGCATCGCCTTCCAGAAGAAAATCGGCGTCGCCCTCTTTGGCGGGGAAGGTTTTATCATGCAGAAGCTGGAGGGTGATGGCCTCATCTTTGTCCACGCCGGCGGCACCATTATCGAAAAAGAACTGCAGGCAGGCGAAACCCTGCGGGTCGACACCGGCTGTCTGGTCGCTCTCACCCAGGCGGTTCAATATGATATCGAATTTGTGGGTGGAGTGAAATCAGCCATCTTCGGTGGAGAAGGATTCTTCTTTGCCAC
>DCUN01000026.1:286-9200 GCA_002327225.1 Desulfobulbaceae bacterium UBA2213 | reverse complement strand
CCATTCCGTAACAGCTCTTACTCCTCAGCTTCAATAAAACGGCGCATCCCTTCACTGATAGACAATGCCATGGCCAGCTTATCCAGCCAGGCCCTCTCCTCTACCGTATCCACAAGAACAGCCGATACTGCCAGACTGTACATGGTCTGGGCAAGGCGCGGATCAATGATCCCTGCCACCAGCTGTTCAATGGGTTTGGGGTCATGCATCTCAGTCAGGATAAAACGCCTCTCCTCCTGACTGATCCCCTGACCTTGCAGCCTCTCCAGTATCCTCCCCTCCTCGTCACTGTCCATGCCGCCATCCGCATGGGCCGCCGCAATCATCACCTGGATCAAACGCAGGGCAAGATCTCCTTCCTGACCAGAAGAAGCCGCTTTGTCCTGCAGAGAAGTAAGCGCGACGCCAGGCAGGGGTGGTGGAACTGCTGCTGTGGCAGCAGCAGCGGGGGCGCCAGAGCCAGGATATGAAGAGGGTGGTGTCGGTTGAGAAGAAAAAGAAGAGGAGTTTGCGACTTGCTTACTCTTTAATATCTCATAGGCGCCGACACCGAGGCCAATAGCGGTCATAAGCCCTTTCCCTGACAACAGCGTTGAGCTGAGGGAATGCATTTTCCCGCCCCCCTTGTTTTTTTTATGTTTCTTACTCCCACGGCCGGAACCGACCATCTCCACCATCACCTTTCCCAACAACTGCTCCGCGTTAAACATTGTCACCACTCACCTTTACCGGCCAAGAAGCCGAATTTTCCGTTATAGTTGTTGAATGAGCACTTATTATCTGAATCGTCACCACACCTGTACTTACTTGCGCCCCTGCTTCCATTTCCACGGAGGCACGGGAGTATCACCTTGCCATAATCCACGCCTGGCCATTCTAGCCTCTTTTTCCAACAGGCGCCACTCCCGGCAGATCGGTTCCTTGCAATAATAGATATGCACCCAGGCCAGCCCCTCCCTGAGCAGCTCCTCGTTGAGGGTCTGACCTCCGACTTTGACCACCGCTACCAGACGACCATATTTATCCCAGGCCTTAGGCTGCAGCTCTACCCACTGTCCATGAATACGATTGCTGGTAAAGGCCTTGGCCTGGTGAGAAAATTTCTGTTGCCACTCCGGGCTGTCTATCCCCCAGAGGCGGACACGCAGCTTCTTCCCCTGATGACTCACCTCAAGGCTATCTCCATCAACGACATGCATGACACGGGCTGAGAAGAGCTCATTCGAAGGTGTGGCTGCCAGACATGAACCATATCCCTGAAAAAGGAACACGGAGAATAGCAGAAAGAGAAAACCAGAAAGCCAAAGACGACAACGCTGAGACTTACGCTCAAGCTCCAGCTCGTTATAATTACAGAAGAAAGGTGGCATCTTATTTCTCTTTTTGCTATGATAAAAAATAGTATCCGGTAAGCTCTTTGATGTAACTGATGCAACAGGTCCGTCCACACTTCTGGCAGTCGTTTTTTATCCTTGACACACTCCAGCGTGAGAACGATAAAATAAAATCCCCTACTCTGTCTGATATCGAACTACCATAAAAACATGCGGGCTCCCTTCACCATACTTCTTGCGGACAACACTCTCGAAAAGACAGATATTCTACGCGACTCTATCAAAGACAACAGTGCCTTTCATTGTAGTCAATTCACGTCTGAAAAAGAACTTTTTTCTATCCTGAACCATTCTTCCATCCAACTGTTACTCTACGACCTGGCCTTCCCCGCAAAAAACGGACTCACAACGCTCCAGAAAATACATACGGACTACCCTGAACTGCTGATCATCGCTGTTATTCCGGAAGGGGCAGAGGAGCTCATCGAATCTGTCCTGACGCTTGATCTTTTCTTTTATATCCACACGCCCTACGACCCCGCTGAGATCCGTATCGCCCTAAAGCGCGCGCAATCCAAGATAAACAGTCGCCCGAGCGTGGAACATGGGAAGCGACAAGAAAGCCTGCATTCTTTTTATGGGATGATTGGCCAAAGTCAGCGCATGCGGCAACTCTTTGAGTTGATTGCCAAGGTGGCTGAGGACGAATTCGCGACCGTCCTGATCAGGGGAGAATCCGGAACCGGCAAAGAACTGGTGGCCAAGGCCATCCACACCCACAGCAAGCGGCACAAAAATAATTTTGTACCGGTCAACTGTGCCGCAATCCCAGACGATCTTCTTGAAAGTGAACTTTTCGGCTATACCAAAGGCGCCTTTACCGGTGCCTTGCAGAACAAGAAAGGCAGGATAGAATACGCCGATGGCGGCACCCTCTTTCTTGATGAGATCGGTGACATGAAGCCCTCTCTGCAGGCAAAACTCTTACGCGTCCTGCAGGAGAAGGAGTTTGAGCCGGTGGGCGGGCTCAAGGCCTGCCCGGTGGACACCCGGATCGTTGCCGCCACCCATTGCGATCTGGAGCACCTGGTCAGCGAAGGAAGGTTCAGGGAAGATCTTTATTACCGCCTCAGTGTTATCCCACTCTCCATCCCCCCCCTCAAGGAAAGAAGGGACGATATCCCCCTGCTTCTTGAGGCCTTTATCCAGACATACTCAACCCGGCGCGGGCGCGAGCCTCTCACCTTGAGTCCCCAGGTCATAATGGCCCTGATGAGCTACGAGTGGCGCGGCAATGTGCGGGAACTCGAAAATCTGGTTCAGCACATGTCCATTCTCTTCAGTGGCAAGGATGTGCGACTGGAGGATTTACCTGAGAAGTTCACGGCAGGGTTTGATCCAACGTCTGCCCCTGTAGAGCTGCCACCATCACCCGTCATCCCTGAGAAGACGGAGCAGAACGAGCAGAACGAAAGTGAAAGCACCGTGACCACTGTTACTGATATCAGCTGGGAGAGCGGCCAGGTAGATTTCAATGAACTGATCAATGATTTTGAGAGACAACTGATCATCCAGGCCATGAAGATCACCGGCGGCAATAAAAAAGAAGCGGCAAGATTACTGAACCTGAAGCGAACAACCTTATTGGAAAAAATGAAGAAGAAAGAGATGCAGGATATCTGGGAAGGATAGAGGAGGGATCAGGCTGCAAGCTTGACGGAGATATTTTCAATTTTCTCCCCGACATCATCATTGGTCGCCGGGGTCAGCAGGATGTCATTCACACCATACTTCACCGCCGTTATTACCTTGGTCCGGGTCCATCCTGGTCCGGCTGCAATGAGTGGCAATGAGCAGGCGCTACTTATCTTGATGGCCATGGAAAAGGCCTTTTCGTTGACACTCCTCATCACCAGAAAAACAGCCTTCACCTCACCCGGGAGATAATCCGTCACACTGTCCTTAAAGGAAAGGATCTTCGCGCTCAGGTGACGCTGCTTTAGCACCTCGGTAATTTTTTCCGCCTCCTGCGCATCATCGCTCACTACCAGGACATCAATGCCTTGGTTCACAGTTTTGCCCTTCGTCACGCCAACAGAAGAGGTTGCCGCACCCTGTTCTGATGATTGCCGGGAAACAGGTACTGTTTTCGCCTGTTCTGCCTGCGCCGCAGGCTCGGCAGCCTCCTGCAAGAGACCATCGAGCTGCAGCAGGGCCGCCGGAAAGAGCATCTGCACCTTTCCCATGGCCTTACCCGCAATGCTCAGGGAGCTGCTGCTCATATAATACAACTGATTCGGCAGAGGGGTTTCCGACTCAGTATCAACTTTCAGCGGCAAGACCTGTTCAATGCCTGATTTTACAAAGCGGATCTTCTTAATATATTGTTCTTCAAAGGTAGAGGTATACACCCCTGATATAATATTGGTAATTTCACCATAGGCGTCTTCCGTGTCATCGCCAAATTCTTCATCAATGACCACTTTTTCAAGTTCCGCCGGTGGGAGCATGACAAGGGTTCCACCAATAAAAATAGCATCTTTCAACGCAACAAAGAGATAACTTTTACCCTCTACTTCACCCACCACATCCATGTGAGCCAAGATCTGCTTACCCGAGGCCTCATCAAGAAAATAGTCATCTTTCGTGACCAACCGACACTCCTGTGCACTCAGCAAGACCTCTACTCCAAGCAGAGCACCCACCTCCTTCCCTATTTTCTGACGACACAAGTCCAGCAAGCTGTCTACACGCTTGCGATGCTTCTTGACATCAAAACCAGGCGTCACCTCTTTTACAGACTGCGTTTCAGCAATTGTGGAAGGTTCTGTCTGGACACTGTTATCCCCTTCTTCAACAATATTATTTTCCTGGTGTGATGACGCAACCGGAGATACGGCTTCCACTGCTGGTGCATCTTCCTCCAAGCCAAATGTTATAGCCGGCAGAAGCATGACAAGATTTCCCATCTGTTGGTCAGCCAGCATCATAGTGGAAACGACCTGATAATAAAGCTGATCGGGCACTGGTTCATCAGAGCCGATATCCACTTTAACGGGAATAATCAACTTCTGGGTCTTTCTCACAAAGCGGCAGCTTTCAGAATACATCTCCTCAAAAACGTGAGTATATGACCCGGCAATAATATTGGCTATCTCACCGTATGAATCTTCCGCATCTTCATTGTATTCTCCAGTACTGACCATCTCCTCGAGTGCATCATCCGGCAACATAATCAAGGTACCGCCAAGACGAATGGCGTCTTTCAGCTCCAGCAGAAGACAGGCAAGCCCCTGAACATCCCCAGTGACATCCATCTTGGCAAGAACCTGTTTTCCCGAGAGCTGCTCAAAGGCATCTTCTTTAGAAACAAACTGGCTGTGTGGGGCAGAAAGTGTAAAGGTCGTACCTATAAGTGCACTGACATCATCCTGAGCCCGCTTACAGACAGCTGCAAGTATCTTGTCAATTTTTTGTTGCGTCTTTTTCATAAGAAGTACGGATATAAATCAAGAAAGAAAAAGTGAAATCGTCGAATAATGCTCTATTTTTTTATATCGGCAAAAAAACAAAATAATTAATGGATCCTTTCACAAAAGACGAATTAAATCCAACAACTGTTCATTTCCGTGCAGGCGGGAATCCATAATATCCTCAGTGAACCGGTCAACCGATTCGAGACTTTTGGCAAAATCGTTATTTTTCAAGCTGCAACTCGACCATAAAAGTGCCAGATGCTGTCTTGAACGGCAAGATAACCAGATCAATTCCGGCAGTGGCCTTAAAGCCATACTTATGACCAGAAATAGTTGAAGGAAGTGAGAGGTCAATGTCTCTGCCGTTTTTCGACAGGATAGTTTTCACATTGCCGCCAAGCATATTAGCAAGCTCTCCCACAGCATCCCGAACATCATCATTTATTTCATCAACATCCATTCCCAGAAAACTACTGGTAATGGCAAGGGCGACATGATTCGGGACATGAATCGCCAGCACCCCTTTATGGGTGCCTGCCAGACCTATCATGCCGGTAATAGAGTCACTCAGGGTTCCACTCGTTTGCAATGGAGGCCCATCAGCAGAGACATCCACCATCACCATGGTTGTAAAAATCTCTATGGTTGTCTCAATAATCTTATCATTCATATCCATAAGGGCACCTTTTTATTGAAGAAACGGCCCAATAATTTCGCTCACCATCTCCGCTGTAAATGGCTTTTTGATTGCCCCTACCGCCCCCAAAGCCTTTGCTTCACCGATAATATCATCTCCTGTTTCTGTCGAAATCATAAAGACCGGGATATCTTTTATATGAGGACGTTCAGCCTTTTCCCTGAGAAAGGAGATTCCGTCCATATTCGGCATATTAATATCACTGAGCACGATATCCACAGCTTCCTTCTCCAGCACCTCAAGGGCCAGTAGACCATCCGCCGCCTCAAAGATAGTATCAAACTCCAAGCCAGCCTGACGCAGAGCTCTGCCTACAATTTTTCGCATGGTGCTTGAATCATCCACCAATAAAACATTATGCCCCATTATACCCTCCATAAAATATTTACTTTTTTTACCTGACACAATCAATTTCACAATTTTACTGATGCCAACAAATCATTTTTTCGTCAATGCTAATCATAAAAAAGGCCCAAAAAGTCTCCTCTCAGAGCTTCGCACAGCCAGCCGACATCCGGAAAACCACGAAACAAAACGAAATTGGAACAGGGATTGCAAGGCAACAATCAATACTAACTTTAATCCTTGTAACGAAATGATCTTGAATATACTTGTTATTTCGTAACGACTCCTACTATACCCTATTATGAAAAAAATATTTCTTTTCCTTCTTGCAGGCATCCTGGTGACCACAAGCGGATACACGTCGCCCCAGACGATTCTTACAAAAATCAGCAAGGGCTACAGCAGCAACAGTATCCAGCTCTATTGCTCCTTCAGCTCGCCCCCCAAACATACCATTAACAGCAAGGAAAAACGCATAGACCTGGTGCTGAAAAACACCCTTTCCGCCGACGATCTAACGCTCCCTGAAGCTGATGACAAAATAGTCAAAATATTGTCACTAACAAAAAACAAGACCACCACCATTTCATTCTTTTTCCGTTATCCGCCTCAAAAGGTCAACGTGGTTCCTGGACAGGAGACCAACAAACTTGTACTTGACATCCTTCTGGGAAACGAACTTACTGCCACGCGACCGGCTCTTGCAGAAAAGCTGCAAGGCTTGTCCGTCCTGCAACGACAGACCAAGGATTTTTCAAATCCGCTCAACACATCTCCTTACCCTGGAAAGTGGAAGAACTTTTTCAAAGAGTATGAAGCAGAAATCAAGATTGAACCAGCAGTGCAGTTTTCCCTGGTCCCTTTTCCTGCTATCACCCTCCTTCCCCCTGAGATGGAAGAAAACATCGCGCTCCTGCCATCGGAAATCATTGAAGGCGCCAGACTGAAGCTTTGGAACAACCTGATCCCCTTGATCGTTGAACAACTCAACAATGAAAAAGACCCGGAAAACAAAAAAAAACTGTCCCTGACCTACGCTGACATCCTCCTGCGCGCCGGCAATTTCAAAGAAGCATACAACCAATTCTATCTCCTCTCAACGCAGTACAATACAGAACCAGTCGGTCTCCTGGCAAGATATCTTCTTTTACGCCTGCAGGCGGAATACGCAGACCCTTATCTTGCCGATATTGAGCTGAAGAACCTCGAATCAGTTATGGATAAAGACAACCCGGCAACTCCCTGGTTTATCCTGACCCAGATAGAAACTGCTCAGGCAAGCAAGCGATTTGAACGTATGCGCATTCTGCTGACCAAAGAGGATATTGCCTTTCCTGCCAGAGTCGTAGCGATGAAAGCCTTACGTCAGGCAGATTACTGGGTGGCCACAGGAGAATTCATCAAGGCCCATGCGGGGTATCAACTCCTTGCAGATTCCGACATCCTTACAGAAAACAGCTCTTCTCTCAATGGGTACTGCAGCGTCCTCTATCACCACAAACAGTTCAAACAAGCAACTGACTGCTACGATCGCCTGGCAAAACAAATCTCAGCTGGCACCCAGGAACACCTTGACATGATCAGTTTTCGCAAGGCCATGGCAATTCTCCACAGCACACCTGGAGCCAGCCATGAATCCGACATGATCAATGACTTCGCCCAGATTGAAATGACGTATCCCAACACCGAAGCAGGAATCAGGGCCACTCTCAAACAAATTGACCTCAAGCTGCTGACTCTGAAAAACTGGGAAAAATCAGCATTTAGCCATTACCAGAGCCTGGCCGAGACTGCACCTTCACGCTCCATCAGAGAAGAGGCATCCTTTAAAGAGGCCCTTGTGTACCAAATGCTTGACCAGAAAGCCAGGAGTACTGAACTGCTTATGACCTTTCTCAGAGATTTCAAGGGCGGCATACTGCATGACACGGCACTCGCCCTGCTCATTGAGATCCTGCCGGATCTCCTGAAAGAACATATCAAAAATGGCAAGCACATCGAGGCCCTGATCCTGGCCAAACAAAACAGATTCCTTTTCGTTAAAAACTGGATCGATATCAGTCTGCTTGCCGACATGGCTGAGGCATATCGTCAACTCGGTTTTTTTAATGAGGCCTCGAGGATGTATATCTATCTCCTCGATGTCAGCACCAAGGAAGACAAGGCGCCCTACTACCTTCCCCTGATCAAGCTCGCCTACGAGCAGGGGGACTTTGGCCTGGTGGAAGAATACGCAGACCAATACACATATCTTTACCCACAAGGTCGGGATCATGTGGAAGTGCTCTATCTACGATTACAGACCCTCATGTCCATCAGCAAATATAAAGAGGCCCTCACCCTTTTATCCTTGAAGGCATCAGGGGAGGCCTTCAAGGATACAAGGTTCAGGATTCTCCAGGCATCTCTTTCTTTTCACCTCAGTGACTACGCCAAGGCAAAGACCATTCTGGAAGAGCTGAAGCTCACCCCTGCCGACAAGCAACCGGAACTTCTTTTCATGCTGGCCGAAAGTTGCTATCAACAGGGTGATACCAGAAAAGCGGAAGAGCTGTTTGTTCCTCTCCAGCAAAACAAAACTCACAAGGATCAAGCATTATTCAGATTAGCTGAGATTGCCCGACACAATGGACAAAAAGAAAGGGCGCTAAAATTTTTCGCCCAGCTTGTCGAAACAGGAGATAACCCTTTCTGGAAGAAATTAGCCCAGAAAGAACTGGAGCTCAAGGGTCTTTAAGAAATATTACGTGACAAGACAAGAGACAGACAACGGAGACACGTCCCATGGAAAATCTTTCTATTTTTGATTCAAATATCCACCTGTTAAAAAAAACACTGGATCTTCGTTCCGCCAATCAACGGGTTATCGCCTCAAATATCGCCAATGCCGACACACCTGGCTATGCCCCGGCCCGTTTCGAGTTTGAGCAGGAACTGCAGCAGGCCATCCAGGGAAAGGGACTGGTGCAGAATACTCATCCAGGCCATATCCCCATTGGGGCGTCAGATCTGAGCAGCGTCACCGGCACTGTTATCAGGGAGCCGGACACAAAAGGAATCGG